>CAZQJI010000035.1:0-16166 GCA_964593475.1 uncultured Bacteroidota bacterium
AATGATGCATAAGCCAATTACAGAAATTTCACCTGAGGCAATGGACATCTTAATAAGATACGATTGGCCCGGAAATGTCCGTGAATTAAAAAATGCAATTGAAAGAGCAATGGTTCTCGCGAAACCACCGGCGATAAAACCCCAGGACTTACCCATTCAAATTACAGAAGAAGAACAACCTGAAGATGAGACGCTTGAAGCGGTTGAAAAAGCACATATACTCAAAATTTTAAACAGAACAAACTGGAACATAACACAGTCAGCAAAAATTCTCGGAATTGACAGAGTTACACTTTACAACAAAATTGAAAAATACAAATTGAAGAGAAACAGGATCGCCTGAAAAATTTATGAATCCTCAAAAGCAGTGCAAAATTCTAATCGTCCCGATTTATCCGGTTGATCTTGAACTTGTGCTTTCTATTGTCCCATCGTTTAAAGAAACTTTTAAATGTGATGTCCTGCTTGACAATACCAACCATATAAACTTATCTTTTGCATACGATAGTTCAAGAGCGCAGTTCAACTCAACAAAAATAATTTCCATTCTCTCCGAAAAATTCAAAAACTTTAACGGAAAAGTCCTCGGCGTCATCTCTGTTGATCTTTTCATCCCTGTTTTAACTTATGTCTTCGGCGAAGCTCAATTAGGCGGGAAAATTTCTGTTGTCTCAACTTTCAGATTGAACGAAATCGCCTATGGTTTGCCGGAAAACAGGAAATTAACAGAAGAACGCCTGTCAAAAGAAGCAATTCACGAACTCGGTCATAATTTCGGGCTTTTACATTGTGAAAACTATCTCTGCGTTATGCACCCCTCAACATCGGTTGAAGAAGTTGACCTGAAAACAGCCAGATTTTGTGATGCCTGTCTGGAAAAATTATCTGAACAAATCCTTCCCGAACTCAATAATCATCATAACAGCGAATAAAATTGAGTAAAAAGTTTCAATCCAGCCAAGTTTCTTAAACTTAACTTTTCTTTCAAGCATAAAAGTCCCCATAATTGAATGAACCACGATTGGCAAAAAACCAGCAAATATCAAAATTCCAACCGAGCCATTGGCAAATAAAATACCGAGAAGAACTAAAATCGCAAGATGATAAGCGATGTTGTATCTCCCGATGAAAAGTTTTTCTTGAAGCGTAAATTTTTCCTTTTTCGTCGCAAGTGCAGAAATTTTCATTCTGACATAAACAATTCCACTTCCAAAAAACATCAAATTCAAAAAGTAAAGTTGAAGCAATGTCAGATCAAATCTTCCCGTCTGAACATAATATGCAGATGGCGCTGACATAACGAGCATGCTCATCGCAAAAAGTTGCCCGCCATATGTCTTATCAAGATTTAACTTCGCAAGATAAATTTGAACCAGAAAAGCAACAAAACCAATCGCACCAAAAATCAACAGACCATAAAGTTTAAAATGAACGATAAGAATTAACGACGGAATAAGAGCAAACGGCAAGAAGATAAGAAGCGAATTCAATGCGTCTTTCAAATTCTCATTTGATATCTTCAACTTTGACTTTACGATCATAGTCGCTGGTTGATATGCAAGGAAAATTGAAAGAACTGAAGCTAAAAAAAGCAAGGTTTTTATATCAAATCCACCGCCTATTTTTGCTCCGATTATGAAAGGGACAAGAAGTATCGCCCACGAGCCATGTTCCCTTGGAAAAATTATCATGGTTTTCAATTAAATTTTGTTTGCAAACACAACTATATTTTTTGAACTTTTCGGCTCAAACGCACCACCTTCAAGATTTCCGAAGACATCAAGCTTTTTAAATCCAACCATTTGAATTTTCCTGCAAAGTTCATCACTTTTAATTGGCTTTATCCTCGTCGTTATAAGTTTGTGTGAGTAATTTTTTGTTTTATCAATCACAAGGACATTGAACTTCAAAAAATCTTTCCTTATCTCAAACACTTTCAAACTTGGTGAGCCGATTATCGTCGGTTCAAAATCATAAAACCTCACGAAGATTTTTGCCGGCGTCTCACGCACATTTATGATTCTCTCCTCATTCTCAACTATCCTGTCATAATTCAAAATTTGAACTATCAAAATTCCGTTTCTCTTCAAAGCATTATAAAAATTTCTCAAGGCAAGTAAAAGTTCTTTTTCATTCAACAAATGTGGAAGCGTGTTCCCGATACATAGAACAAGGTCAAATTCTTCTTTGTATCTTTCTTTTATCTGAGAAAAATCAAGAACCTCAAACTTTGCACTTGAATTGAAGGTTTGTGCAAGTTCCCTCGCTTTTTCAATCATCATCTGTGAAATATCAATTCCGACGACATCAACGCCGAGTTTTGAGACGATTATTGAATGGAGACCAACACCGCACCCTGCATCAAGACATTTTTTTATGTTATAATCAGAAATGATTTTCTCAAAAATTTTCTTTTCTGTTTCAACTCTTTCCAAAAAATTGATCATATCAACATAATCTTCTGAAAGTTCATCATAGAATTCCGTTGCGTTCTTAACACCACCGGATGTCTCAAATTTTCCGTTTTCAGTCAAATTTGTCTTTTTTCATTAAGATAAAATTTTTACGCTCACATTTCAAAATTCATCCTTTTCACCCTTCGCTGGCAAAATTATACTCCCAAGCGTTATGAAAACTCTTAAAATGCTTGTGCTTATTGAATCAACCATAGCAAAGAACGGCTTTCCCTGTGCTTCGGGTATCTTCGCAAGAATTATCGTGCTGTAAATTCTGAAAATGAACGAAAGAAAAAACAAAATATGAAGATTTATAAATGTCATCCCGAATATCTTAAATTTGAAATCGCTCAAAATTGTTGCGATATAACCCCCAAGCGTTGACGCAAGCAAATAACCAGAGCCAGAAAAAATTGACAGGAGCGCAATGTATGACGAACGGCTTTCCCTTGGGGACTTTGACAATTGAAGATTGAACCCGGCGAGATTAAACCCGCTCCAGGCAATCCCGGTTATCACAGCGTCAAGATAAAGGGGAAGTGTAAAGTTTGGCGTTGCAAGAAGCCATAGCACAGGGATATATGCGATGTTTGATGCGTTGAACATCAGGACATTTTTCGCACCGAACTTATCAATCAATTTACCCCACCATTGAGAAAAAAATATGTTAAGAGACATCGTGAGCATGTTGAAAATCGCAATCGTTGAAAAATCAATTTTCAAATTTTTGAGCATGTGAAAAGCCATAAAAGGGGCAGAAAGCCCGATAGCAAAGTTCCATTGAGCGAAGAAAAAGATAAACTTTCTGAAATTAGAATCTCTCAAAGGTTTTAAAATTTCATCTTTAAGAGAATAATTATCGGTTGATGAAAATTTTACATCCGGATGATACTTGAAAAGCAATGTCGTGACAGCACCACTTGCGAAACAAAGAGATGTTACTATCAGGTATCCAATCCTTATGTCACTTTTCTTCAAATTGTCAAGCACAAATGCGGATAGAAAGAATATACCGATGTTGACTATGTTGTTATATGCGGTTCTCCTCCCGAAGTATTTTCCCCAAATCTTTTGAGGTATGATTTCACCAATCCATGTAGTCCACACATTTGCCAGGATTGTCCCGGCAGATGATGAAACGAACAATAAAACAAGAAAAATTAAAATTTTCGTCTCGCTTTCAAGATTTAAAAATGGAAGAAGAATCAGAAAAAACCAGATCCATCGGTTAAATACGCTTGATGCTATCGCAAGTTTTTGAGGACTTTTGTATTTTCTCAAAAGATATGAACCAAGAATTTGCATGCCCTGTGCTATGAACGGGATAGCGCCAATCAATCCAATGACAAATTCCCCTGCCCCAAGCATCATCGCATAACCCGTGAGAAAAGCGCCTGATGAAAGAGCGATGAAAATAGTGGCAAAACTTCCTTCAATTATTGAATACTTCATCCCACGACGAATTGAATCTATGTCAAGCGATGCCATAAAATGTGCTTGTTAATTTTTTATTTTGCGGTTTAATTTACTGATGAAGTCCATCAAAAACAACAATCCATCGTCAGGTCAAATCTCCTCACCATTCATAAAAATTTTTATCCTCTCATTGTAACTTTTCAAAACAAATCCCTGAAAATTGTTCGGATGTGCTTTTGAGGCATAAGGTCTGCATCTGAACATCAAATCTCTTTCTTCATCCGTTAAACCGGGATATCTCCTTTTCCATATCTCCTTCCACTTTTCCATAAGTTTCAAATCAAATTTATCAAGCAATTTTCGGTTATTGTTAAATGTTAATTCAAACAAATTTTCTGAAACGGTTTGAAAAAGTGAGATTCTATTTGAAATTGGTTTCGCAACCTGATAAGGCGAAAAATTCGGGAGGTAGTTTTTTACCCAAGCGTTAGCATCAATGAACTTAAAATACATATCTTGATTGTAAATTGGCTTTACAGAGGCAATTTCAATAGCAGTGAATATGTTTTTATCTTCAATTTCAAGATGGTCATCGGTGATGAAGTAATTTAGACAGAAAAACTTTTTACTGTTAAAAAGAAAAAGTTTTTTAAATGCGATGAGAAAACTTCTCGTAAGCCAGAGACGGTTTGATTTCGTTATTATGAAAAAATCAATATCAGTGTTAAATGAAACATTCCATTTTGCAAGCGAACCCGAAATAAAAATGGCTCTTACAAATGGGAATCTTTTTATCAAGTGAGCCATAAACTTTGCAACAAGCCAGAATTTTTTAGCAAGTTTTTCACCTTTAATTCTATTGACCACCCAATCCTTTTTATTCTCAATCATAAAAAAACCATCTATCTCAAAAATTTTGCCATCTGACTTTAATTTTTTCGCTTCTTCTTTTGCTTCTTCAACCGAACATTTGTGAAAAAGCAAGAAATTATGGATTTCATCTATCTTCAACGGATGCTTAAAAATTGAAAAATAAGTCAGCGTTCTGAGTATAGCCATTTGCGTTTGCGTCATCTTTGACCCCGTTATTACTTTGACAGGAATTCTTTCAAATTTCTTGCAACGCTTTTGCCGACGATTTTTTCAAGTTCTTCAATCGGCGCTTTCTTTATCTCCTCAATTGAGCCAAACTTTGAAAGCAAGAGTTTCGCCCTTTTCTCGCCTATTCCTTTTACCTCAAGAAGCTGAGTTGTGAAAGTGCGTTTTGCTCTGACTTCCCTGTGAAATGTGATTGCAAATCTGTGGGCTTCGTTTCGGATTCTCTGCAAGAGATGAAGCGCAGGGGATGACTTCGGAAGGGACTGCGGATATTCAAGATTCGGAAAGTAAATTTCTTCAAATTTTTTCGCAATTGATATTATCGGTTGATTCTTTATCCCGAGTTTCTCAAGCGACTTTATAGCTGATGATAGTTGCCCCTTGCCCCCGTCTATGACGATCAGATCAGGCATTTTCCCGCCCTCGCTTAAAACCCGTGAATATCTTCGTTCTATTACCTCCTGCATACTTGCGAAATCATCCGGCTTTCCGGATACGCTTCTGATTTTAAATTTTCTGTATTCGCTTTTCTTCGGTTTCCCGTTTTCAAAAACAACAACGGATGCAACTATGTCCGAACCCTGAATGTTTGAGATGTCAAAACATTCAATCCTGCGGGGCAATCTATCAAGATGTAATTCTTTTTGAAGAAGTTTCAAAACCTCTGGAGCAAATTCAACTTTTGCTTTCATCTTTTGAATTCTGTATTCATCAAGTTGATATCTTGCATTGATTTTGCACATTGAAATAAGACGCGATTCATCTTCATTTTCAGGAATTCGTATTTTAACATCTGATTTTTTTCTATCGGAAAGCCATTTTTCAACTGATTCTTTTTCGTCAATTTGTTCGGGTATCAAAATCTCTGAAGGTATGAAATCAGCGTTAAGATAATACTGTGTCAGAAGTGTTTCAATTATCTCTTTTTCTTCTTTGTAATTTGCTCCGGTCATAAAGAACTGCTGGCTTCCGATGAGTTTCCCATCTCTTACTTTAAACACGACGCCACAGGCATCTTCTCCTTCGGATGCGACTGCGAAAATATCTCTGTCAATTGGTTCAAGGCTTACAACGCTTTGTTTTGAGGTGTAAATTTCAAGCGCTTTGATTTTGTCCCTCAATACCGCTGCTTCCTCAAATTTTAACTCCTCAGCAAGCTTTTCCATTTGCTCTTTCAAATTCTCAACGAGATTATCTATCTTTCCATTGAGAAGCTGAACAACCTGTTCAATCATCCTGTTGTATTCTTCTTTTGATACAAGCCCCTCGCATGGACCACCGCACTTTTTGATGTGATAATCAAGACAAACTTTGATTTTCTTTTTCTGTATAACTTCGTCATCAATATAGTATTTGCAACTTCGCACCATAAAAATGTTTCTGATGAGCTTTAAAGTTTGCTTTAACGAGTAAGCGTCGGTGTAAGGACCAAAATATCTTGAGCCATCAAGTTTTATTTTTCTCGTTGAAAAAACCCTCGGGAAAGGTTCATTTGTGATGACGATGTATGGATAACTTTTATCATCTTTTAAACTTACATTGTATCTCGGTTTGAGTTTCTTTATCAGATTTGCTTCAAGGATAAGAGCTTCAACTTCGGAAGGTGTCACAATTACCTCAACATCGTGGATCTTTGAAACAAGAGCGTTTATCTTCGGATTTGCCGGTTGTGATTTTGTGAAATAACTTTTTACCCTATTTCTCAAATTTTTGGCTTTTCCGACATATATTACCTTTCCGTTTGCGTCTTTAAATTGATAAACCCCGGGAAGTTGCGGTAAATTCTGTATCTTTATTTCAAGTTCATTGCTTAACATTTCTAATTCTGTTAAAATTAATTATTCACTTCATCTCCTGCGTCAGTTCAACAAGGACGCCGTTGAAAGATTTCGGATGTATAAAGGCAATTAAGCAATTATTTGCACCCTGTCTTGGAGTTGAATCAACAAGTTGAAAATTCTGCGCTCTCGCTCTTTCAATTTCGCTTTCAATATTTTCAACTTCAAAAGCAATGTGATGAATTCCCTCGCCTCTTTTCTCAATAAACTTTGCAACGGGTGAATCCTGTGAGGTCGGTTCTGTCAGTTCAATCCTTGTCCCACCGACATTGAAAATAGCAACCCGAACTTTTTGTTCATCAACTGTCTCAATGTGATACTCATTTATCCCGCTTAACTTTGAAAATGTCTCTATCGCCTGTTCAAGATTTTTCACTGCTATTGCAACATGGGAAATTTTCTTAAACATTGTTCGTTTGCTGTTTTAGTTTTTGAACTCTGATCTTTTTAATTCTCCTGTTTTCAACTTTCTCAATCACAAATTTGAGGTTCTCATAATTTATAACATCTTTTTCCTTCGGAATTTTCCCGGTGATTTCAAGTATAAATCCGCCTATTGTGTCATAATCGCTTTGCGTCGTTTTCAAATTCGTCCCAAGCAATTCATTTACTTCATCAATCGTCATCCCGGCATCAATCAAAAATTCATCTTCTTTTATCTTTTCAAATTCTTTTTCTTCCTTCAGTTCACGCTCTATTTCACCGAAAATTTCTGTTATTATATCCTGAAAAGTGACAAGCCCAGCTGTGCCACCGAATTCATCAACGACAATTGCTATATGCATTTTTTTCTGCTTGAATTCCTGCAACAATGTCCCGAGCTTCATCGTCTCAGGGACAAAGATTGGCTCTTTCAGAAATTTTTTTATGTCAAATTTTTTTCTCGCACTTCTATTTCTGATGAATTGAATTATATCCTTGGCATAAAGAATTCCAATTATATTGTCAATTTGTTCCTGATAAACAGGGAGACGGGAGAAACCGGTTGAACGGATTATTTTGATTATTTGATTCAAATCTGTGTTAACCTCAATAGCGACCATATCAACACGGGATGTCATCACATCTTTTACGGTTTTATTCGGGAACTGAAGAAGATTTTTAATTATCTCTTCTTCCTCTTTTTGAATTACCCCGTATTTCCCACCAAGTTCAATGAGCGGTTTAATTTCATCAAGAAGTATAGTTGAGTTCACCTTGGGGATCTTCCTTTTGAAAGCATTTGTGATGAGCCAGAACAGCTCAACGATCGGATAGAAAAGCGTTGAAAGTAGATTTATAAAGCCCGAAACAAAAGTAGCAAATTTCTCAGGATTTTTTGAAGAGATTAACTTCGGCAAAATTTCTCCGAAAATGATAACAAGTGCAGTTATGATTATGATGCCAATAGATAAGATAAATTCCGGATTAAGTTTTGACACTTCACTTACTCTTAAAACAAGCAAAGTTCCGGATAAAGCAATTCCGACATTTATGAAGTTGTTTGAAATTAAAATTGTGAGTAGAAGTTTTTGGGGATGTTCAAGGAGTTTTGATACAAGGCGTTGCGATTTTAACTTGCTCCTTGAAAATCTTTTCACAGATTCCGAATTCAAAGAGAAAAAAGAAACTTCAGCACCTGAGACAAGAGCCGAGAAAAAAAGCAAAACAAAAATTAAAAACGGAAGAAACAGCAAATCATAACGCATAAAGCCGGGCGAAAATTTTATTAAAATGGCAAATCATCCTCATCTTTGCTTTCTGCTGATTCATCAGGAAATTCCTGCGGTGGTTCTTCTGGCAGGATTTCCAGTTCTTTTAATTCTTCTTCAACAGTTCCAATATCTGAGATTTCCGGTTCTCCTTTAATTGGTTCGGGTTGTGCCGATGGAGTTGCCCTTTGCTGTGCTTGTGAAGTTGCTTCATTGGTTGTCACTCTGGGTTCAAGCAAAATTATATCGTCAGCGACAATTTCGGTCACAGTTCTTCTTATTCCATTTCTATCCTCATAAGTTCTGGTCTGGAGGCGACCTTCAACATAAACCCTGCTTCCTTTTTTTAGAAGATCATTTGACAATTCAGCAAGTTTCCTCCACACCACAATCGTAAACCATTCGGTTCTCTCCTGCAAATTTCCATCAGCATCACGCCAGGTCTCATTTGTCGCAATTCTAAATGTCGCAACAGGGACACCGCTTGGTGTATATCTCAACTCCGGATCAGCACCAAGATGACCAATAAGCATAACTTTGTTTAAACTTCGCGCCATGGCAAATTTTCCCTTTAGATTGTTTTAAAAATTCTATTTAAAATTACACTGCAAAGTGTTAATAAGCAAGACGTACCCTGAACCCGAAAAATCATTTAGTTCCGGTTTCTCCTGTAATATTTTTCAACATATTCTCTTACCATTCTGTTCGTGTTAAAGAAATAAGTTATTGTTGCGATTGAGTTTCTGATTCTTTTTACCCATTCCTTCGGGATTCCATTTTCGTTGCGGTTGTAAAATGTAGGGATGATTTCGTTTTCAAGCGTTTGATAGAGAAACTCTGCGTCCAATTTATCCTGTATGTTTGGGTCTTCAACCGATTCATCTTTTCCTATAGCCCAGCCGTTTTTTCCGTTATACGCCTCACGCCACCAGCCATCAAGTATGCTGAAATTCAAACCAAGATTCAAGATGATTTTTTGACCGCTTGTTCCACTTGCTTCAAGAGGTCTTCTTGGATTGTTAAGCCAGAGATCACACCCGGAAATTAAATGTCTTGCAATGTTCATATCGTAATTTTCAAGAAAGATGACTTTGCCGTAAAATTCCGGCATCTTTGATATTTGAACGATTCTCTGTAGAAATTCCTTTCCTGCATCATCTTTTGGATGTGCTTTCCCGGAGAAAATTATTTGAACCGGTCTTGTCCTGTCGTTGAAAATTTTTTTCGCCCTTTCAATGTCGTAAAAGATTAAAGGAGCTCTTTTATAAGTTGCAAATCTTCTTGAAAATCCGATTGTCAAAGCATCCGGTGATAAAATTGAATTTATGTTAACTTTTGAATCAAGCCCCGTTCTTAAAAGCTGGTTAAAAATTTTTTCCCTTACGAATTCAATCAAACTTCGCCTCAATTCATATCTGATTGACCATATCTCCTCATCTGTGATGAAATTTTCATCAAGGACATTTTCCCAGAGTTTTGGATTCTCAATTTCCTCATACCATTTATCGCCAAGTTTTTTCTTCCAGAATTCAAATGTGATTTTGTTAATCCAGGTGAGGGAATGAATTCCGTTTGTTATGTGTCCGATAGGGACATCTCTTTCTGATCTGCTCTTGAAAAGCGGTTGCCACATTTTTCTGCTTATGATTCCGTTCAGCTCACTCACAGCGTTTGCATTCCTTGAAAGTTTAAGAGCAAGAACAGTCATACAAAATGTTTCCTGCTCATTATCCGGATGAATTCTTCCATATGCGAGGAACTCTTTTAAACTCATCCCGAGAGATTGAATGAAATTTCCGAGAGCGTATTCAATTAAATCGGGCGAGAATCTATCATGTCCTGCTGGAACAGGTGTATGAGTTGTGAAGATGCACTTTTCGCGGACGATTTTTTCCGCTTCTTCTTTTGTTTTGCCTTTGTTAAGTTCTTCCCTCATAAGTTCAAGCGTCAGGAAGGCACTGTGTCCTTCGTTTAGATGATAAACCGATGGCTCAATTCCAATCGCCCTTAAAAATCTCGCTCCACCAATCCCTAAAACGATTTCCTGAAAAATTCTTGTCGTCGCATCACCACCGTAAACCTTGCTTGTTATGTCACGGTAATGGAAATCATTTTCAGGTAAATTCGTATCAAGAAGATAAATTTTTGATATTCCAACATTGACTTCCCACGCTTGAATTGAAATTTCGGAGTGTGCAATGTTAAGTTTCACCTTTAAAGGTTGACCATTTTCATCAAGCACAAGTTTTACAGGCAGGAAATTGGGCTGAGCCGGGTTATATTCTTCAATTTGCCAGCCGTTATCAGATATTTTCTGGTCAAAATAGCCATGTCTGTAAAATAAACTCACGCCAACGAATGGGAGACCTATATCACTTGCTGATTTTGCGTGGTCGCCGGATAAAATTCCTAAACCACCCGAATAAATTGGAAGACATTCGTGCAAGCCAAATTCAGCCGTAAAATAAGCAACAGGATGGTCAATAAAATCAGGAAAATTTTTCTTTGAAAGTTCTCGCCTCGTGTTGATGTATTGTCTGAATTCGGCGAGGACATTTTCAACTTTTGATAAAAAATCCGGATTTGATAATCTTGCTTTTAATTCAAAGTTTGAGATTGATTTCAATGTTTGGACTGCGTTATGATTAGTCAATTTCCAGAGCATCGGTGAAAGGGATTCAAAAATTTCCTGCGCTTCAGGGTTGTAAGCCCACCAAAGATTATAAGCAAGTTCATAAAGTGCTTTGATTACTTCATCAATCGTCAGGGTTTTCTGCATTTTCTTCGTGAGTTTGTTTTAAACTTTGAAAAGTTAAAAAATCGGGATTTTAAAAACAATATAATCCCCGCATCTGGATGGAGATTTAAATCCGGTCCGGTCAGGTTATCTTTATAACCTTGCTCATCATATATTCAACAAAGGATGGAAAAATTTTGTTGATCGCAACTGTTAACTTTCCAACAGGCGTAAGCACGATTTCTCTTTTTCTTTTCACAACTGCCTTCAAAATCTCTTTCGCAACTTTTTCAGCTGACATTATCATAAATCTTCCCTGCATTCGGTTTGTCCCGTAATACTTTGCATTTTCAAAAAATTTCGTATCCGTTGTCCCCGGATGAACTCCGATGAAGTGAATACCGAACTTTTTATACTCAACACGCAAAGCTTCCGTCAAACCACTTAAGGCAAATTTACTTGCAGAATAAATCGCCATTCCCGAAACACCTCTCTTGCCGACGACAGATGAAACATTGACTATAATTCCATCTTTTTGCTCAATCATCAATGGTAAAACTTTATGAATTAAATACGCAGAGCCGAGAAAATTAACACGCATTATCTTTTCAATTTCATCAAATGGCGTCTGATGAAACCATCCGTAAACGCCATAGCCAGCATTGTTTATTAGAATGTCAATCCTTCCAAAATTTTTCAAAGTTTGTTCAACCAGATTATCAAGCGATTTAAAGTCCGAAACATCAGCTTGAACAACAAGAACATTCGGGTTAAAACTTTTAATCTCGTCCGCAACTTTGTTAAGATTTTCAAGATTTCGCGATGATAGAACAACTTTACAACCTGCTTTTGCAAAAACTTTCGCTGTTTCCTCGCCTATTCCACTTGAAGCACCGGTTATAATCACAACTTTTCCTGAAAGATTTCTCTTCGCTCTGTTAAGCATTTTCATTCACACATAAATTTTAACTTTTCTTTGCAGAGTTTAAGCCCTCATCAACATTTTTGAGTTTGAAGCTCAAAACTGATTGTATTTTATCTATGTTAAGTGAACAATCTTTTGCCCTGGCAAGATATGTTTTGACAGAATCCATAGGCACAGGAACTATCAAATCTTGCGGATAACCGAAGACATCTGCAAATTTCAAAGCAAAATCATACCTTGAAATTCTCTCCGAGCCACCGAGATTGAAAATTTCGTTTCTTATATCTTTTGAAATCAACTCATCTATTGCCATCACTGCGTCAACTGCATAGATTGGGCTTCTGAATTGATCAACGAAAACTTTGACTTTTCGTTTCGCTCTCAATTCGGTGTGAAGCCAATCAGAAAATGAATTCGTGAAAACATTTCCCCACCCATACATAAGCGCAAGGCGAAGGATGATGTAATTGTCATAAGTTTTAACTACCTCCTCAGCTTCAAGTTTTGTCTGAGCGTAATAACTTTTTGGATCTGGTGGTGTATCTTCTGTGAAGAAGCTTCCATCCCCGCTGTAAACAAGGTCTGTTGAAATGTAGATAAATTTTGCTCCAACCTCAGCGCTTGCTTCAAGAACATTTCTCGTCCCTTCAACATTAACAGAATAAGCAAGCTCACGATCCTGCTCACAAAGTTGAACGCTTGTAATCGCTGCGGTATGAACGACAGATTCAGGTTGAACTTTTTTCACAATTTCAAAGACATCATCACGATTTCTTATATCAACTTTTTGAAATTGACATTTTTCAAGAAATAACTCGTGTTGAAGATAAAGGGCGGTGATTTCATGCTTAAATCTCAGCGCCTTACAGAAATTCCATCCCAGAAAACCACTTCCACCGGTCAGCAAAATTTTCAAATTATATCTCCAAACTATGTTTTAAAATTTACCAAGGAAATCAAAAACGATAAAACCAAGCCCGATTAGAAAAAGCAAACCGAAAATGGACACAACGGCAAAAAGTTTAATTCTCTCCTTTGTTTCCTCTTTATCAATCTCGTAATCTGGCATCGTCAAAACAACTATATCATCTTCAACCTTGACCTGACATGAAAGGCGAAGGTTTGGTTTTACTTTATGAGCGATCAAAAATTTACCCTTTAAAACCCACTCTTCCTTCGGTGTTTTTGAGTTAACATTTCTATCACCTTGAATTATTTCAACTCTACAAGTTCCACAAAGCCCATGACCTTGGCAATTCAAGAATTGATTTATACCTTTGTAAACATTTATTCCTGCTTTTAAAGCAACTTTTCTCAAATTTGCTCCTTTTGGAACTTCAATAGTCCTACCCTCACGTTCAAACTTTACGATGGGCAATCTTTCCTCCTTTTTTGTTTTTAATCATTTTTCCTCAAATGGCGGTCTGTAATAAATATAAGCATGGAGCATCTCAATTCTTTCGGTCTTCTCATCAAGCGAAATATCCATAAGATCCCGAAGCGAAAGCATCCCGATGAGATTGTTGTTTTTGTCAATCACTGGGAGATGTCTCACGCCTGCCTTTTTCATCTTTGCAAGACATTCCTCGTATGACTCATCTTCAAGAGCCAACATAATTTCGTGTGTCATCACATCGTCAACTTTCACATCCGCTGGATTCAATCCCTTCACGACGACTCTTTTCAAAAGATCTCGTTCCGAGAAAATCCCGAGCAATTTCCCATCTTCAGATAGAACTGGCACAGCTCCGATATTTTTCTCAGCCATAAGCTTTGCAACACTTAAAACGCTATCCCCACTTTTAACGAAGTAGAGATTTTTATTCCTAACGACATCTCCTGCTGTTTTCATGGCTGAACCTCCCATTTATTTTTAATCAACCTCCGTAGAACCATCCCGTGTCCCACATAACCAAAGGTTTTGTTTCGTTTCTCACGCCCGCATTCACAACCTCGCCGACAAAAATAGTGTGATCACCACGCTCAACCTTATCAACAACTTTACACTCAAAAAACGCCGGCAAATCAACAAGCAAAGGAGCTCCCGTCTCGCCTTCTTCAAATTTATAACCATTTATCTTATTACCTTCAACATTCGTCGGCTTAAAAAATGCAGATGCGATTTCTTTTTGGTTTGAACCGAGTATGTTCACCGCGAAAACACCACTTTCCGAAATAACGCTATGTAATCCCGAATCTTTTTTGACACCGACCATAACAAGCGGTGGTTCAAACGATGCCTGACTTAACCAGTTAACAGTTCCTGCTGAATATCTATCTCCTGACTTTGAAGTCAGAACATAAAGCCCGTATGTGATCATTCTCAGGGCTTTCTTTTTAATCTCAGGGTTCATTTTTTCCTCCTTTTTATTTTCTCTCCTCAAATTTAACTTTTAAACTTATTTTCTCACCGTTTCTCAAAACAACAATTTCAACCTCATCACCCGGATTGTAATCTCCAAGCGCATATGTGTAGTCGTAGATATTTTTTATCTCTTTATCTCCCATTTTCACAATTATATCTCCGGGTTTAATCCCGGCTTTTTCGGCGGGTGTCCCTGAACGGACATCGCCAACTTTCATACCCTGAACATCTTCAGAGTAATCCGGCACAACTCCGAGCGTAACTCTGAAACCCCTTGCGCTTCTTTGCGGTGTTTCAACCTTAACAAATTGCGGTTTCTCCTTCACTCTGTCAAGTTCAAAAACAATCTTGCTTATGTATTCAAGAATTCGCTTTTCTCCCTGATAATTTATCTTATCATAATCATCACCTGGCTTGTGATAATCAGAATGGATGCCTGTAAAGAAGTGAAGCACGGGGATTCCTTTTGAATAAAATTGAGCATGGTCGCTTGGACCATAACCATCTTTTATAAGATTCAGGTTGAATTTAAATTCCGAATTCAATTTTTCAATTAACTCATTCCAGATTGGGGATGTTCCAACCCCATAAATTGTAAGTTTATCTTCTTTCATTCGCCCGATCATATCCATATTTATCATTGCGATTGTCTTATCAAGCGGGAAAACGGGATTTTTTACATAATGAGCTGAGCCAAGCGTTCCTTCTTCTTCTGCGGTAAAAGCGATAAAGACAAGTGTTCTGTTAAGTTTTTTCCTGTTATGCGAGAAATACTCGGCAAGTTCAAGAAGTCCAACCGTTCCAGAACCATTATCATCAGCCCCGTTGTGAATTGCAACCGTGTCAGGGGCAAGCGAGCCCTGCCCACCCCATCCAAGATGGTCATAATGCGCACCTATGATTATGTATTCATCTTTAAATTCGGGATTTGAACCTTCAATATAACCAATTACATTTGCAACTTTTGACTTTACAAAGCGAACATCGGTTTGAATTTCAGCTGTTAAATTTTTCAGCAAAAACGAATTCGGCTTCTGTGAATCGTAAATTTTTTTGACCAAATTATAAAGTTTGAAATCATATCCACAAATTTTCAATAAACTGTCAATTAAACTGTTTCTCACCTCAACTGCAACTATCCCTGCCTTCCCGCCGGAATAATCAATTGTAAATTTTTCAAACTTCTCAGAGAAAGGATCAACGATTATAACACCGACAGCACCTTTTGATTGAGCGTTGCTTACTTTATATCTTAAAGGCAGATATTTTTCAAATGGTGAATGTGCCTTGTATCCATCTGGAGTTCCTTTCAAAACTATGACAATTTTGCCTTTAACATCAATTCCGCTGTAATCATCATAATTTTGCTCAGGTGCAGTTATACCATAGCCCGCAAAAACAACCTCACCTTTGACTTTCGCGGGCTCGCTAAAAGAAAGAGGAACAAAATCAAGTTTAAAATTTAAATTCATCTTAACTTTATCGCTTATGAAGTTAACAAAATTTGAATCTCCAAGTTTAACATCGCTTAAGAAATCAAAATACTGAAAATATGTCCCGTTATCGCCAGCTGGTTTCAAACCAAATCTTTTAAATTGCTTTGCTATATATTCACTCGCAAGTTCAGCTCCTTTTGTCCC
>CAZQJI010000035.1:16266-24361 GCA_964593475.1 uncultured Bacteroidota bacterium
GCACCCCATCTTGCTTTTCCCTTTCTTCCGACACTTGAGCTGACCATAATTATACTTCCAAATCCTTGCGGTATCATATGCTTTAAAACTTCATGTGTAAAGTAAAAAACACCATTTAAATTAACATTCAAAACTTTTTCCCATTCATCAACCGGGTAATCAACTATATTTTCCCTGACGCCTAAGATCGCAGCATTATTTACGAGAATATCTATTTTCCCGAACCTTTTATAAGTTTCATCAACGAATTCCTTAACTGCGTTATAATCGCTCACATCCAATTTGCTTGCGTAACACTTTTGACAGCTTGATTTAATTTGATCAGCGACCAGGAAGATTTCATCTGTTTTTGAGCAAATTGAAATGAAAGCACCTTCATAAGCGAAGGACTGGGCTATTGCTCTCCCAAGCCCGCGCGATGCACCTGTTATAATCGCAACTTTATCTTTAAGTCGCATTATTGACCTGATTAATTTTACCACGAAAACTCTCAAACACTGCTTTAAAAAATAAAAATTTTAGCCGAAATTGTCAAACATAAAATAAATCAAAGCAAACTCTGCGTTTTCAAATTTTGGCTTTGAAAAAATCTATACCCCCTTGACAAAATAAAAATTGTGTATTATATTTTGTTTGAGAGTGAAAATTTTGAGAGTTCTTTCCGGTAAAAGCGGGAAATGAAAATTAAAAATTTAATAAGGAGGCAAATTTATGTTCAAACGGTTATTAATTTCGTCTTTAATTCTATCGTTAATTGTCGGAGTTGTATTTTCAGGTGAAACTGGAAAAATTCGTGGTAAAGTAGTTGACAAAGAAACGAAAGAGCCACTCCCAGGAGTAAATGTTGTTCTCGTCGGGACAACTTATGGTGCAGCAACCGATTTAAAAGGTGAATACATCATAGTCAATGTTCCGGTCGGAACATATGATGTCAGGGCATCATTCGTTGGTTACAGGGCGGTTACAGTTAAGGGCGTGAGGGTCTTGCCCGACTTTACAACAGAAGTAAATTTTGAACTTCCAAGCGAAACGATTCAACTTGAAGAAGTAGTTGTGACGGCAGAGAGAAAGTTAATTCAAAAGGACGCAACATCCACAGTTACGGCGGTAACCGCGCAGGAAATCCAATCAATCCCCGTTAACTCCTATCAAGAAGTGATGACGCTTGCCCCTGGTGTCGTTCAAGCAAACAATGGCGGACTTGGCGGTGGTGATAACGGAATACACGTAAGAGGTGGAAGGACAAGTGAGGTCAGCTATGTCGTTGACGGTATAAGGGTTGATGATCTGCTCTACGGTGGTTCAGCGCTTGATGTATCACGACTTGGAATTGCGTCTGTCTCAATTATGTCTGGAACATTTAACGCTGAATATGGTCAGGCACAATCTGCTATTGTTAACATCGTAACTCAAGAAGGCGGATCAAAATATGCAGGTAATTTAAGATTTGGGACAGATCAATTTGGAAAAATTGGTTGGAAGGATAATGATTGGGGAAGCTTCAGAGGTGAGGTTTCTTTGAGCGGTCCTGTGATACCGGGTAAAGATTTCGCAACCTTCTTTATAAGTGGTGACAGATCATTCACGAGAACATATTTAAATCGCTTTGCCGGTCCAACATACAAAACCCCGGGCGGAAGAATTGTTCAGCACAATTATGAAAATCTTGGTTTCTTTGACAGCAGGGTCAGAGGAAATGCAAAACTTACGCTTAAATTCTTTGAAAACTTAAAACTTCGCCTCGGTTATGCTATAACCGACAGAAAGAACAAAGGTTATGATCACTATTTCAAATATCAATACCTTTTGAAGATGCAAGACCCGAGCATACCGGAGTTTCAAGGGACAAACTACCGAACAAGCACGCTTTACACGGCACATTTGACACATGCTTTAAGCGGGAACACATTTTATGAGATAAAATTTTCACAATTCAACACGAGATATAAATTCTACATTTACGAAGAGGAATTGAAAGGCGACTTCTCAAAGATATTTTCACCGGTTAGAGGGAATAATTTGTTTGATTCAACTTCAAACTACGAGTTTGGAGGTCCATACAGAGCAACTCTCTGGTTGAAAGATGCTTTAAAACTTGGTTTGCCACTTTACAGAAATTATGTTATAAACGGAGATACAATAAAGAAAGGGACACGCCTTACGCCTGAACTTATGGAAAGATTAAGAAATGCTGGATATGATCGGGTTGATGTCTTTGCGTATTCAATGGATGATTATGTTCAGCATTATTTCGTCCTTACCAACACATTCTCAGCAAGCTTTGCAAGTCAAATTGATAGATACAACTTCATCAAACTTGGATTTGAATATAAGCAATATGACTTGAGTGATTGGTGGATAAATGGAGTTAACAACTACTGGGACCATCTTGATACGCTTCAACCCGAGGAGACAAGACACTATGAAACAGCTTATTACAGATTTAAACCCGTTCAAGCAGCTGCTTACATTCAAGATAAAATTGAGATCGCAGACCTTATCATAAACATTGGAGTTCGCTTTGATTATCTCAATCCAAAGGCGCCGGATGTTTACAAAATCATTGATTTGAGGGCAACAGACCCGAATGCGGATATTACAAAAGTTGGAAATGTTAAACCAAAATGGCATATAAGCCCGAGAGTTGGATTCTCACATCCAATTTCAGATAGGGCAAAGATACATTTTGCTTATGGACAATTTTATCAATATCCCGATATGTTCTTCCTTTATAGGAGATTTAACCAGAACAATCCAAATTATCCATATCCAAATCTTGCACAAGGGTATGAGCCAAGAATTGGAAATCCAAACTTAAAGCCAGAGACAACGCACGCATATGAAGTCGGCGCTGATATTGTTCTAAGTGAAGATATCGTGATGAGCATAACCGCCTTTTATAAAGACACATACGATTACATTTCAACGAAGAGATATTTCAGAGACCCATATACATACACACAGATTGTAAATCTTGACTATGCCAATTCAAGAGGGATTGAATTTGCATTGAGGAAGAGATTGAGCAATCATTATGCTTTCCAGGTCAATTACACTTATTCAAGGGCGGAAGGTAACGCAGATAACTGGGCGACTCACTTCTGGGAAGCATACACTGCATCCGTGACCGGTTATATTCCGCCGAAGAGAACAACGACACTTGCATGGGACCAACCGCATACGCTCTCATTTATCTTTAACATCGTCTATGATACCTGGGGATTGAACTTCATCGGTAATTTTGGAAGCGGTCTTCCATATACCCCGACGGATGCAAGAGGAACATATCTTACCGGTGAAATTAACAGCGGAAGACAACCATGGACCGGAAATGTTGATGTGAGGGCATATAAGACATTTAAACTCGGTTTTGTAAATGCAACGCTCTGGGCTGATATAACGAATATCTTTAACAAGAAGAATGTTTTGAATGTTTTTGATGATTCCGGAAGACCGGATTACAGCACTAATCCTGCGATTTCACCCGAAAACCGTCATAGACCGCACTGGTTCAGCGCCCCAAGACATGTTGAGGTTGGGTTAGAGCTTAACTTCTAATTTTCCTAAATTTTGAGTTTTCTTAACCCGCCACTTTCCAAGTGGCGGGCTTTTTTAATTTTTTTATCAACAACAAAAATCAGGAGTCAAAAAGATGAAAAAAGTTATAGCTTTGATTCTACTCTTAATTATCTCAGGGATTCCACTCAACTTATTTGCGCAGGTCAAAGAAGATCAAAACTGGATGACGAAAGAAAAGTATTATAACACTGTTTTAGCACCGCAACGTGGTTTAAAGCCCTTAACCAAAGAACTTGGTCCAGGGGATAGAAAAAGGTCAGTGCTTGATGTCGGAAATGTCTGGGCAAGAATTTCAAACGCTGCAACGCTTGGATATGACAGATGGGGATTGTGCTGGGAGTTTCCAGCAAGAAGCGGTATAACTTACAGATGGACGATGGCTCCGCTTGTCGGTGCAAAGAAAAGAAATCCAGATGGAACTTATACAAAATTTTTCGCAAGCGGGACAAGAGGTGCAGCAAGATTTAGCGAAGAAGAATATCAACCGCTTCCGGGTTTTGACGCTGGTTATGTTGATGAAAAGAATAACATCGGAATTGCATTCAGCGATAAGCCACAGTCCTGGCCACAGAGATGGCCATCCTTGAGCGATTTACCTCAGCATGCACGGAAGATAACATACAACCAGCCACCTGTGGGACCAACCGGCTTCCCGGGAGTTTTAAATGGTGAAGTCGTTGCAAAAAGAGAAGCATATTTTGTTGTAACAGACAATGACCCTGAGGCGGGAAATAAACCGAAGCCGATGGATATCCGACTTGATATTTGGGGCTTGCAATGGGATGATTTCTTGAATCAGGATTTCATAATTTTCAGATTTATTGTAACGAATATCGGAACTGACACGCTTTATGATGTTTACATTGGAGTTCACGATGACCCGGATTGTCCCGAGCAAGGAGCTTATGAATGGACTGATGATTTCGCCGCATTTATTCCGCCCGGGACAGATGTTGAAGGATATACACCAAGTGAAGATTCTCTCTTATGGAACTTTACATATCTCTGGGATGGGGACGATAAAGTTGAGGGATTGATAGCTTCAAATGTTGGCTGGGTTGGATTAAAGTTTCTTGAGACACCGATAAATCCAGCTACTGGACAACCGATGGGCATAACAACATTTCAGGTTTTCCCTTACAGTGAAGCGCCTCAAACAGAAACAGCAGAATACGATCAGCTTGCCGCTGGTGTATTACCACCACATAATGTAAATCCACATCCAAATGATTGGACACAAACGCCAAACTCATATGGACCTGATATAACTTATGTTGTTGGTTCTGGACCCTTTACACTTGCCCCGGGTCAACAGCTTGCATTTACATTTGCTTCAATCCATGCGCGCAACAAGCGAGATTTGTTTAAAAAAGCAATGCTCTGTCAATTACTCTACAACAACAATTACCGCGCTGCTGAAGCTCCGCCAGAGCCATCAGTTAGAGCAGTCGCCGGTGATAGAATGGTTATACTCTACTGGGACGATCGCTCTGAAAAAGGAATTTACTACAAACCCGATGGAACAATTGACCACATAAATGATAGATTAACCGGAAACAACGCATTTGAAGGTTACAAAATCTATAAGAGCACAGATAGAGGTCAAACATGGGGCGAAGCTATAATTGACGCTTTCGGACAATTCCAGGGCTGGATACCGCTTGCAATTTATGATTTGAAAAATGGAATTCAAGGTGAATCCGAAACGAGAAGACACTTCAACCTTGGAAGTGACGCCGGGATAAGACATTACTTCATTGATAGAAATGTCAACAACGGTTACGAATACTGGTATGCTGTTGTAGCTTACGACCACGATGATGGTCCGATTCCACCACTTGAAAATGCGATAAGAAGTTATCCAAAAGAAGGAACAAACACGGTTTCCGTAATACCCGGAAAACCTGCTTCTGGAGTGACGGTAGGAAGCGCTGATAAAGAGGCAACTCACATAGCTGGAAATAGCGCTGTCAAAATTCCTATCACTGTTCTTGACCCGAGAAAAACCACGGGAAAGAAATACAGATTGACATTTAAGCAAGGCAATACACCATTTTCTTTGCTTATGGATTTGAAAGATCAAGATGGAAATTACGCCGTTGCAATAAATGGTGACACGATCAAAAATTACCCGTATTTCTATGACCCGGCTCTTGATAACGCAATTATATTTGATGGACTGTATCTTCCAGTTCAAGATTTAACACCGGATATAAACTGGGATGAAGTTGTTGATGGCGATAGTGCAAAAATTTACGATGCATGGACAATTGATTTAACTTTTGAAGGTGCAAACGCAGGTGCAACAATTGATTCGCTTTCAAGAGAAGCGCTATCTTCCGACTATGAGATAAGGATTGTAAACAATCCCGTCACATATCCGAAAGTTGGTTCAGCATTGAATCCATTGGGGACAACGATGACAGCACCGTTTGAAATTTGGAACATAACAACAAATACCAAAGTTAACGCTGCAATTAGAGACCGTGGGGCTTCCGGATTCAACTGGGATGATTATGACCGAATTTTCATAATTAACAAACCTTATCCTGAATCAAACCCGGGTGAATTCAACGCAACTTCGCTTGCAGATATACCTTACAGAGTGAGAATTTACTCAGAAGCAGTTTCCGTTCCAGCTGGAGATAAAATTAAACTTGTGACGAACAAAATTTTAACCAAGAATGATGTTTATGAATTTAACACCGTCAAGCAGACAACAACGACGATGACCGCATCAGACCTTGAAAAGATACGTGTTGTTCCAAATCCATATGTTGTGAGTTCACCTTATGAGACAGGAAAATACGGAGTTCAAAAAGAAGTCCAATTCCACCATCTTCCACCAAAAGCGATAATTAGAATTTACAATGTCGCTGGTGATCTCGTTCGTGTAATTAATCACGAAGGCGGTTCAATCGCAAGATGGAATTTGCAAACATACAACGAACAGGAAGTTGCCTTTGGAGTTTATATTTACCATATTGAGGGTTATGATGAAACCGGTCGCAAAATTGGAGAGGTAACAGGAAAATTTGCTTTGATAAAATAAACTTTTCCCCGGGCTCTCTCGCCCGGGTTTAAAAGTGTTAAAAAATAAAAAACTTACGGAGGAAGAAATGAAGTTTAAAATAACACTTACGGTTTTACTTGTTATCTTAATTTCAGGTTTTGCACTCGCTCAATTTGACAATGTCGGGACATCAGCAGCTGTATTTCTAAAAATTCCGGTTGACCCAAGAGGTGCTTCACTTGCAAGCGCAGTTGTAGCAAATGCGAATGACCCATCCGCTGTTTATTGGAATCCCGCAGGACTTTCTCAGATGAAAAGAACTGAAGTTATGTTTGCAAATACAGATTGGATTGCGGATTTAAATCTCTCATTCCTAGGTGTTGGAGTCCCGCTTGGAAATTGGGGCTCAATTGGTGTTGGAATTACCTATCTTTCTATGGGTGATATGCCGATAACAACATGGCTTGATACAGAGGGAAGCAGCGGTCAAACATTTTCAGCTTATGATGCCTGCTTCGCAGTCGCATATGCAAGAAGATTGACAGATAAATTCTCAATCGGATTGAGCGTAAAATATGTAACTGAGACGATTTCGCATTCAACAGCAAGCGCGTTTGCTCTTGATATCGGAACGCTTTACGACACCGGATTCAGAGGTTTAAAGATAGGTATGTCATTTACAAACTTCGGGACTAAGATGCGACTTGAGGGAAGAGATTTAATTATAAAAGTTGACCCATATCCAACCTCAGGTTCAAATCCAACTGATGTCATTGCAAATCTCAAAACAGAGGACTGGTCCTTGCCATTGACATTCCAGATGGGAGCGACATTTAACCTCATTGAAAGTGAGACATTTAGATTCACTATGAACGCTGATTACAGGGATGAACGTGATTACAGGGCGCTCGGTCTTGTTGGTGGTGAATTTGCATTTAAAGAAATGTTCTTCGTAAGAGTCGGCGGAATGAAAAGATATGCAGTTGATGAAACGCACGGTAAGTTCACATTAAACGCAGGGGCTGGATTGAAATTGAATATACCGGGTTCAAACATCGCTTTGAAATTTGACTATTCATATTCAGACCTTTATAGATTAAAACAGGCGCACAGAATTTCACTTGGTGTCGTCTTATAAAAAATTTTTTAGTCCATCTTGCCCGGCTCAGCATTTATTGCTGATGCCGGGTTTTTTTTATTTTTGTTTGAACTTATCTTTTTGTCACATCGTCTTAAAAAATAAAAAATGAAACCACTTATGAAAAAACTTAACAAACTCGCCTTCCTTTTTCTGCTAATTTTAAACTCCCTCAGTTCAGACGATTTTAAATTCTGGAAAAACGGAATTTACAATCCCGATGTTCCAACTCCGAAACAAATACTTGGATACGAAATTGGCGATTACATAACTGAGCATTACGAAATGGAGCGATACATAGAAGTTTTATCAAAGTCATCAAACAGAATAAAAGTCATCAAATACGGTGAATCATACGAAAAGCG
>CAZQJI010000036.1:0-23388 GCA_964593475.1 uncultured Bacteroidota bacterium
AAAACGATCAAAGTTCTAAATGGTCTTGCCTTCTTCTCCGGTGGAACTGCATAGTCAAGAACCTGAACAACAGGGACATTTTTCTGCTCCTCAATCTTCGCCTGTTCATAAAGTGGCACGATAAATTCAAGAAGCTTATTTTGAATCTCATAATCACGATACAAACGCAAATACTGCAACCCGAGCTCGGGCATATCTTTAAATGGAACAAATAAACTCAACTCATTTCTTAACCTGTTATTCCCTTCTTTCATTTGATTTAATCTCTTTCGCATCTCCTCAATCTGAATTTTTGCAAGTTTTACCTCGGGAGCATCCTCGCCAAGCTGCTTCTGTAAAATTCCAAGTTTAACTTCCTCGGCAATTATCTGTGCCTCAAGCTCAGCTGCTGCTTCAACCGCTGCTTTTGTTTGCTCGGGAAGGTAATAAATTCCATATCTTTGCTGGAACTTTTTAAGCGTATCCTCAGCCGTTTTCAAATCCGCAAGATTTTGCAAATATCTTTTTTCAAGCACAATTCTATTATTTCTCGCCTCTTCAATGTTAAGTTTTATGTTAATTTCATTTAAAACCTCAATGAAATAATTCGCCATATCAGCTGCTCTTTTCCTATCCTCATCATAGACATTTATAACAAGCACACCATTTTCATCAATTTCAAAATCCGTATTTCCACGAAGTTTCTTAATTGCTTTCTCCATTGACGAATCTTTTATTCCATAAACTTTGATCAAATCAAATTTATTGACAACTTTTTCCATCGCAGTTCTACTATTCAAGATCGCAAGGTATGTAAAAAGTGGCGGTTGATTGCCCCCCAAACCTCTCAAAAACGGAGCAAATTCGCGAATTGATTGACTGAACGCACCAAGTCCGCCAAACAAATCACTTTTTCTCGGCGCCATAACTGTTGCGGTCGCTTTATACTGAACCGGGAGAAGGAGCGCAACAACGACAGCAATCAAAGTCAAAACCAAAACATTCAAAATTATAAACTTTCTCCACTTATAAAGAACATAAAAATAATCCCACAAGTTAACTTCTGATGGTTTACCATCTGTTCTTTCAATTGATGTATTGCTCATTATGATAGGGTTATTTTATTGTCATTTTGTGCCCGGGGCGGGATTCGAACCCGCACGGGCTTTAAGCCCACTACACCCTGAATGTAGCGCGTCTACCAATTCCGCCACCCGGGCAATTTTTTTGTTTTTAATTTAAAAACACAAATCTTAAAACACAAATTCAACGCCTCCCTATAAATCGGACAATTCCAACAGCAAAAAGCGAAAGAAAACCACTCAGATAAAAACCAACCCGCAAACCCCAGAAACTCGCAATCAACCCACCAAGCCCGGGTCCAACGACATTAGACAGCGTTGTAAAACTTGACGCGATTCCCATTACTCCACCCTGCCTTTCCTCAGAGATATTTCTGCTTACAAATGAATATAAAACCGGGGTCATTCCTCCGAGAAAAAAACCGAAAAATGCTCTGAATAAAATCACAAGAAAAATTGAATTTGAAATACCCTGAATAAAGAGTGAAATCCCGGCGCCCGCAAATGAAACCATCAAATTCTTTCTATATCCTCTGATGCCATATTTAGCGACATTCTTATCATTTTTCTTTCCCCAGAATGGCGCAGAAAGAACTGTAAAAGCACCGGCAATAGAAAAAGCAAATCCAGTCAAACTTGAAATATGCTTCACATTTCCAGAAATATATTCAACGAAAAGAGCGAAAATCGGCTGAATAAGCATAACCGACATTTGAGATAAGAAAATAAGCACCAGACCAAATCTGACATTTCTATTTTCTACAATTGCATAACGATAGTTTTTCAACAAATTTTTCAATTCATTTCCACCGTTTGAAGAATTATTCATCTTCGTTTCTTTCGCCCCAAAAATTAACAGAAAGCCTGAGATAAAGCAGAGAGCACCCGTAAGCTGGAAAATATGTCTATATCCAATTAAATCTGAAAGAACGCCACCAAATAAAGGTCCCAAAAGTTGCCCGCTTGAAGTTGCCGTTTGAAGAACACCAATTGAATATCCTTTTTTCTCGTAAGGTGTTTCAGCAGAGACAAAAGCAAGTGCAGATGGGATAAAACCACTTATTGCACCTTGAATTATTCTGAAAATAAAAAGTTGATAAACATTTTGAGATAAACTCGTCAAAATTTGCGCTATCCCTAACCCCAAAATAGCCCGAACCATTATCAATTTTCGTCCAAATCTATCACCGAGCGTTCCCCATATTGGAGTTGTGAAAAAAGAAACGATAAAAGGACCTGAAAACACAATCCCGCTCCACCTTGCAACGCTTGCTTCATCACTTACCCCGAGCTCACGGATAAAGAATGGAAGAAATGGGACAATCATACTCATTCCCATCATCGTTATAAACTGTGCAATCCAAACAATGTAAAGATTTTTTCTCCAGGTTTTCATTTATCTTAACAAGTGCTTTTTCAATTTTTTAAAAAGCATATCCAAGCCCGAAGACGATGTGAAACATTTTTATCTCTGTGTCCGCAGTTCCGCCGAAAATTCCAGCTTTTATTATTTCACCCTGCGTGTATTTAAACTCTAAAAGACCGAAAAAATTTTTATAAAGTTTTAAACTCAACCCGCCAGCCAATTGGACAACAAAATCATTAACTTCGTATCGCTCAAATGACAAAGAATCAACCGTTGTCTCAAAATGCGGGATTGAAATTCCAGCGCCAAATTTAAAGTAAGGTATAATTTTCGTCTGCAGGGAAAATTTATAGCCGAAATTTAAAAGCAAATAATTTAATCCGTGTGAGATTGAGAAATTTTGAACTATGTTGCCGAACCTGACAAAAGAATCCAACAGCGAATCTCTATATATGCCGATTGCTTTCACAACCTGCTCGGGATCAGAATAAACTTTTGAATGTATGAATTCAATTTCCCCGAATAAATGTTGGCTTACAAAGTTTAAATTATATGAAAATTTCACCCCGTAATAAAGTGGAAATTCAAACGATTTATCGCTTAGTTTTACATTTTCAAACTTTAAAAAAGTTTTATTTATGTCCTGCGAAATTGTCAAATTCGTGCTTGATGGGAAATTCTTTCCAAGATATGCTGAAAAGTTGAAATTTTGAGCGAAACAAAATTGAAAAAGAAAAAATAAAGTTAATGGGATTTTGAGAATCTTCATTCATAAGTTTGTTTTTAATTTAACAAAGGGAGCGGGGGATTTCGCCCCCGCCCGGATTTTAATTATGGATAAAGCCCACGGAGTCGGACCGCCTCAGCAACCCTGCTTATCCCGAGCATATACGCAGCCATTCTCATTGAAACCTTGTTCTTCAAATGTATATTCAAAACCTCATCAAAAGCTCTTTTCATAATCTTTTCAAGCATACTGTAAATTTGCTCCTCATCCCAGAACAAATGTTGTTCATCCTGCACCCATTCAAAATAAGAGACAGTCACACCACCAGCATTGCAGAGGATATCCGGTATGACGAAGACGCCTTTTTCCTCAAGAATTGCATCTGCTTCAGGAGTTGTGGGTCCATTTGCAGCTTCTGCAATTATCCTTGCGCTTATCTTTCCAGCATTTCCTTCATGTATTGCGTTTTCAAGAGCAGCTGGAACAAGTATATCACATTTCAAAGATAAAAGTTCACTTTCACCTATTGGCTCAGAATTCGGAAATCCAATTACAGAACCTGTCTTCTTCTTGTGTTCAATCAATTTCATTATGTCAAGCCCATTCTCATTATAAACACCACCTTTTGAATCATTAACGGCAATGACCTTAGCTCCTGCCTTTTCAAATAACATAGCAGCAACAGAGCCAGCATTTCCAAATCCCTGCACCACGACTTTCGCACCGTCAAGTTTAAAGCCAAGATGTTCAACTGCTTTTTGAGTTGTATAGAAAACACCACGCCCTGTTGCCTGGTCACGACCAAGCGAACCACCCAAAGAAACCGGCTTACCTGTGACAACTCCCGGAACTGCATAACCTTTCATCATGCTGTATGTATCCATAATCCAGGCCATAACCTGTGGATTTGTGTAAACATCTGGAGCGGGGATATCTTTCTCCGGACCGATCAAGGGCAAAATCTCAGCCGTGTATCTTCTTGTCAATCTTTCAAGTTCACCTGGTGACATTTCCTTCGGGTTGCAGACAACTCCACCTTTACCACCGCCAAAGGGGATGTTAACAATTGCACATTTCCAGGTCATCCAGAAAGCAAGCGCTTTAACTTCATCAAGCGTCACATTGGGATGATACCTTATACCACCTTTTGCCGGACCGCGCGCTGTGCTGTATTGAACGCGATACCCCTCAAAATGCTGAACCCTTCCATTATCCATGCGAACAGGGAAATTGACAATTAAAATTCTCTCTGGATACTTAATGTGCTCTCGGATATCCCATTCAAGATTTAAAAGATCAGCTGCTCTGTCAAATGTTTCAAGTGCCATGTCATAGATTGATTTTGCGCCGTTTTTAAGTGCTTTTTCCTTCTCGGTGATCATCTCTTTTTCTCCTTTTTATTTTTAGATAAAAAATCCCGAACCTGACGGCTCGGGCTTTATCTCACCTGGCTTCCGCTGTCAATCTCATCAAGCGTTGTTATAATTGTTAACTTCTCATCTTTAACAGCTGCAAGAAGCATCCCCTGTGATTCAATTCCCATCAACTTCGCCGGTTTCAAATTCGCAACAACTATAACTCGCTTCCCGACCAAATCTTCCGGTTTATAATGTTTTCCAATTCCAGCAACAATTTGCCTTTCTTCGCTTCCAATTTTAACCTTTAATTTCAAAAGTTTCTCGGAATTTTTCACCCTTTCACATTCAAGAACCTGCGCAACTCTTAAATCAATCTTTTCAAAATCCTCAATCGTTATCTGCGGTTTAAACTCAACTTTTTCTTCAACTACTTCACCAGAAGCAATTTTAAGTTTCTTTATCTCCTCTTCAATCTCATGATCTTCAATCTTTCTGAACAAAATTTTCGGCTCACCAAGTTGATGACCCGCTTCAAGTTTAAGTTCATAAGCGCTGTCCCAGCCTGCTTTTACAATGTCATCTTTCAAATTTAACATCTCCCAGATTTTCCTCGCTGAAAATGGAAGCACTGGCTCAAACAAAATTGCAAGCGCTCTGACGGTCTGCAAACATAAATTAATTGTTGTTGATGCTCGTTTTGGATTCTCCTTTATCGTCTTCCACGGCTCTGCATCGTTAAAGTATTTATTCGCAAATCTTGCAAGATTCATCGTCTCAAAAACGCCATCCCTTATCCTGAAATTCTCATAATTTTCAGAAATTTTATCAGCATATTCCTTCAATTTTGCAACAAGCTCTCTATCAATTTCTTCAAGTTCAAATCTTTCTGGTACCCTGTTGTCAAAGTTCTTCTTCACAAATGTCAATGTCCTGTTAACAAAATTACCAAGTATATCGGCAAGTTCATTGTTATTTCTTGCTTGAAATTCTTTCCACGAAAAATCTGTATCCTTTGTCTCCGGCAGGATGCTTGCAAGAGCATATCTAAGTGGATCCGGTTCAAATTTTTCAAGATACTCATTAAGCCACACCGCATAATTTCTGCTCGTTGATAATTTTTTCCCTTCAAGATTTAAAAACTCATTCGCAGGAACATTATCCGGTAAAACATAAATTTCATTTTCCCGCCCATCATTCCAGGCCATAAGCATCGCCGGAAAGACGATGCAATGGAAAACAATGTTATCTTTCCCGATGAAATGTATCAATCTCGTGTCCTGACTTTGCCAGTATTCACGCCATTTTTCAGGTTGACCAATTTTTTGAGCCCATTCTTTAGTTGAGGAAATATAACCAAGCAAAGCATCAAACCAGACATAGATAACCTTCCCTTCTGCTCCGGGGATCGGAACCTTAACTCCCCAGTGTAAATCACGTGTCACCGCTCTATCCTGAAGCCCTTCCCTGAACCATGAATAAACATACTGCTTGACATTTTCTTTCCAATCTGTCTTCGTGCTGATCCATTCTTCAAGTCGTTTCTGAAATTCACCAAGCGGAAGATACCAGTGTGATGTATCTTTTATAATCGGGGTTGAACCACAGATTTTACATTTCGGGTCAATCAAATCAGTTTGTTCAAGCCAGCTTCCGCACTTTTCACATTGATCGCCCCTTGCACCCGGTGAACCACACACAGGGCAAGTCCCTTCAACATATCTATCAGCAAGAAACATTTTATCCTTTTCACAATAAAGTTGTTTCGTTGCTTTTTCTTTTAAAACTCCCTTTTTGTAAAGTTCAAGGAAAAATTCCTGTGCAGTTTGATGATGAATCGGGAGAGATGTTCTTGAATAGTTATCAAAACTCATCCCAAACCTTTCAAAACTTTCCTTGTTCATAAAATGATACTTATCAACAACCTGTTGCGGAGTTACACCTTCTTTCTCAGCGGTTATAGTTATTGGAACACCATGCTCATCTGAACCACAAATGTAAATCACATCCCTGCCTTTTAACCTCTGATAGCGAACATAAATATCAGCAGGAAGATAAGCTCCAGCAAGATGCCCGAGATGAATTGGTCCATTTGCATATGGAAGTGCTGCTGTGACGAGTATTCTTTTGAAGTTTTTACTCAAGGTCGTCTTTCGCTTTGTTTTCGTTAAGAATTTAATAAAACATAAATTTTAAAGCAACCCGTTTGTCAAAATTTCTTTGTTTTTGTTAAAAACTTCCTCCGGAACATACTTTCTTATCTCATCAAGCGTATACCTTTCCCAAATGTCGTTTCCATAATGCACATAAACATAGTTTTTGAAAATGTCAAACTTCTCAATCTTCCCAATTCCTCTCTCTGTTTGTATTTCATAATCAATCGGTGGGAAGTTTTTAAGAGCTTCAAGATAAGTTTCCATCTCAAACAAAAGACAACATTTTAAACGACCGCACTGTCCGGAGAGTTTAATTGGATTAAGTGGCAAATTTTGAAACCTTGCGTGTAGCAATGTAACCTTGTTAAATTTCTCAAGCCATGTGCTACAACAAAGTGTTCTACCGCAACTGCCGATGCCACCAATTTTCCTTGCTTCATCCCTTACACCAATTTGCCAGAGTTCAATCCTCGTTTTGAAAATCTTCGCAAGATCTCTGACAAAAGCTCTGAAATCAATCCTTCCATCTGCGGTGAAATAAAATGTCAATCTGTTTCTATCAAATTGATACTCAACATCAATTAACTTCATTTCAAGGTTGAAAGCTTTTAATCTTTGCTTAAATATGTAGTATGCTTTGACTTCATCTTCCCGATTCTTTTTTAATTTTCTCAAATCTTCTTCATTTGCAGGACGAATAACCTTTCTCATAAGTTGTCCGACTATGCCGAGAAACTTTCGCTTGTTATGAACTTTCTCTCCAACAAGATGGACTTTCCCGAGGTCAATCCCACGAATTGCCTCAACAAGGACATAATCCCCGGGGTTTAAATCAAAATTTGATTCATTTATAAAGAAATCACGCCTTAAACTTTTGAACTCAACTTCAACAAGGTTTAATGTATGCTCAATTTTTGCAAGCTCCGGATCAAATGGTTTTTTAAAACATGACTCGCACGGCAATTTCGCCTCTTCAATTTCAAGCCCCTCTGCTTCTGCACCAGCGATGAATGTTTTATTCAATTGCTCCCAACCGCTTTCAAACGACTCCCAGCTTTCATCAAGCCAGAAAGGTGAATCTATTTTTCTGTCCATTGTATTTTGCCTGTTTGTTTTGTTTTTGCATATGCTTTTGACATAAGATCAAAAAGGTCAATAGCAAGATTTATCAAAATTAAATTCAATTGAACATTTTTCTCAACCTGTGAAATTGCTCTTTCAACAAGTGAGATCGCTTTTTGATAATCAATCTCCCCGTAATTTGCGACAAACTTTCTCAATCTCTCAATCATATCCACATTTATAATTTTATCTTCAAGCCCGACTTTAAGCATCAACGCATCCCTGAACCAGGTCAAAATTATATGAAGAAAATTCTCAATTTCACTTCTCTCATAATCCGTGACAATTTTTTCTATCTCAATCAAAAGTTTAACAACTTTACCGGAAGCAATCGTTGCGAGAAAATCAACCGGCTTTATCCTTTTGTCTTTAATCGTTACATCAAGGAGTTCAATTGCTTTACCAAAACTTCCATTCGCAAGTCGTGCAATCAAACGAGCTCTTGCTGGTGTTAATTCATATCTTTCAATAAGTGCATTTGCAATTTCATCATCGGAAAGATAAGAAAATCTAACAAGCTGACATCTTGATATTATCGTTGGAAGTAGTTTATCTTTGTTCGCTGTTGTTAGAATTATAACTGTTTTCGGACTTGGTTCTTCAAGCGTTTTCAAAAACGCATTTGCTGCTTGCTCTGTCATCGCATCAGCTTCCGAAACAATTATAACTCTCCAGCCGGGGATGAACAAACTGTGCGAGATCTCCATTTTTATCTCTCTTATGCTGTTAATCTTAATGCTGTTTGCTCTCGGAATGGTGATCTTATGATATGGATTTTGTGACTTTAACTTAACCTGCTCCTGAATTAGCTTTATCTCGGATTCGTCAAGTTTTTCAATTGGTGAATCATCTTTTGTCTCATTTTTACCAAGCGGAAGTTTAAAAATCAACTTTATATTTGGATGGGTTAATTCAGCTATGCCACGACAGGTTTTACACTCATCACAGGCTTCGCCCTGATTTCGCTCGCAATTCAACGCTTTCGCAAACTCAATTGCCATTGCATCCTTGCCCACGCCTTCAGGTCCATAAAACAAATATGCATGTGCTACTTTACCATTTAAAATCGTATTTTTCAAGATCTGCTTTACTCTATCCTGACCAATTACATTTGACCAAGCCATCTTGTTTAAAAAGTTTTTTAAAAAGTTTGACCTACACCAATGTGAAAGACCATGTCCTTTAAAATTTTCCTTCCTGTCTTCCTGAAAATCCACTTCTCTTGAGCATTCGGATCATAAACTTTAAAACCAAAATCAAACCTGAAACCGCCAAAAAAAGTCAAGTATCTCAAACCGAATCCACCAGCAATTGCCATTTGCTTAAATTTAACATATTTCAAATCATCCCACAAATTCCCCGAATCAATGAAAAAGACACCGCCCAAATTCTTCCAAAAAATTATCCTGTCCTCAAAATTCAACTCAATCAAAACATTTCCACCAAATGCCGGATTTGGGACATTCCCGAGTTCCCTTACTCTCCAGCCACGCACACTTGCACTTCCACCTGCAAAAAATCTCCTATTTATCGGGATTGGGGACAAATCAAATTTCTTCGTTGATTTAATCACATATTCATTTGCAATGCCTAATTTTAATTTAAAAGCAAAAACTGAATTGTTCAAGTTGAAAAATCGTCTGTAAAGCCATGTAAATTTGTAATACTCTGAAAAAGGCAAAACTTTAACTCCAGCTTGAGCCATCACGAATGGAACTATCCCACCTTCTTCAAATGAAAATGTATGTGAAAATCCACGCCTCGGATAAATTATGTCGTCCGTCCGGTCAATTTGAAATGTTAAAGTTAAAATTGAGTTCAATTGTCTTTGATATAACTTCGCAAGCGTTGAATCAACATAGGTTTGAAATTTTATATTCACACTTTCAATATCCCAATCAAAAAAAACAGCATATTCATCACTTGGTCTGTAAATAAATCTTGTCCTGTTCCTTGCGATATTGATCAAATAACTCTTTTGTTTGTCAATCATAAGCGAAAAACTAAACTCACCGGGTATTCTTCTACCGAGAAGATAGGGTTGGTTAAGTTTTAAATTTGTTTCAATTAAACCGGCACTTGTTGTGTCCGTTAAAGTCGGGAGTTTATCAAATGACAAACTTTGAATTTGAAACCTTAAACTTGACGAAAAATTTCTCCCCCCACCGAGAAAATTCCGATTCTGATAATCAAGCGAAAGACCGATGTTGAAAGCGTTTCTCTCATCACTGAAATAAATTGCCGGCGCTATATCCTGCTTATTCCTTGGGAGGATGGAAACATTTACACGAGCAAAATTAATTGAATCATTTTCACCAAGTTGCTCAAAATTTATCCTGACACCTTCAAATAAACCCGTTTGTGAAAGATTTGTTTCACTTTTCAAAATTAAACTGCGATTGTAAAATTCACCAGCTTTAAACTCAATCTCACGCCTTATCAAATTTTCCGATATTTTCATCCTCAAAGTATCTTCAAAAAAGATCTTAACATCACTTATTACAAATCTCCCATCAGGGTTAAACGGAACAAAAATTGACACCATCTTTCGTGTTGAATCAATCAAAACTTTGATCCTCAATCTGTCAACATAAGCATTGGGATAACCATTGTCATAAAGCAAATTTAAAATTCGCTGAATTTCCATCTCAACATCCTGCTTTCTGTATCTATTTCCGGGCTTAAGATATTCACAATTCAACGCTTGTCTTTGCAAGGTATCGGGAATTTTTTCAAGTCCGGTGAACTCAAATTTTTCAATTTTGTATGGTTGGTTTTCGGTGATGTGAAAAGTTAAAATTGCGGTCTTCTTTTCAAGGTTATATTGAATTGATGTGTCAATTTTAACATCAAAAAATCCGTTATCAAAATAAAAATTTTTTAAATTGATGATGTCGTTGGTGACTTTGATCGTCTCAAGATATTGTGCTTTCTCCCCAAGACGCTGGTTGATTTTATAAAGAAATTGCCAGAACTTTGATGGACTTGGTCTTGAGACAATGACTGAGCGAAGTTCTTTCTCGGTTAAATTTTTATTTCCTTCAAAAATTATCTTTTTAAGTTCAAAATTTTTTTCCCCTTCAAATTCATCAGAAAATCCTAAGGAAAGACAGAGGATCAAAAGAACAAAGATTAATCTTATCATCTCCGGACTTGATTTAAATTAGAACAAAAACCCCGACCGAAGTCGGGGCAAATTATTAATATTCATCTTCCTCGCCATAAAGGAAATCATCTTCATCCTCTGGTGAGTAATCCGGCCAGATGTCTTCAATTCCATTATATTCTTCGTCTGAATCTTCAAGCTCTTCAAGGTTCTGGATCACTTCTGGCGGAGCACCGATTCTTTTTGCGTATTCAATAAGTTCCTGCTTTGTTGCAGGCCATGGAGCACCTTCAAGATAACGGATAAGTTCTGGCGTCCACAACATATTTTATCAACCTCCACTTGATTTGTTATTTAATTCTTGAACAAGTTCTTTATATTTTGCTGGGTCAACATCTTCAAAGAAATAATTTATCGGGTTTTGTGGAATTCCATCTTTCCAAACTTCATAGTGTAAATGAGGAGCTGTCACAAGCCCGGTTGCGCCACTCAATGCAATTTTATCACCACGCTTTACCTTTTGACCCTCCCTTACAAGTGCTTTTGAAAGATGCGCATACAAAGTCACATATCCAAACCCGTGATCAATCTCAACTATTAAACCGTATCTCCCACGATATCCAACATAACTTACAACTCCATCGCCAGTTGCGTAAACAGGCGTTCCGACATCAACCACAAGGTCAATCCCCTCGTGCATAGCCCATATGCCAAGTATTGGATGCCTTCTATAACCAAATTTTGAAGTCAAACCTCCCTTCAAAGGCAAAATTGCTGGAATATGTTTAAACTTCTCCTGGTTTATTTTATATTGCCTGTAAATTTCCTCATAACTTTTCTGCTGTAATCTCACTTCTCTTTCAAGTTTGCTGAGTTTTGAGAATGATTCGGCGAGGAGTTTTTCCGCTTCCTCATCCGAAAGATTGAATTCATATTTCTCCTCAACGCCACCAACAGCTACCTTTTTGATATCTTCATCAATTGGCTTAAGGTCAACTGCAAGACGCAATTCCCTGTCCTGTTCAAGGAGTTTAGAAACAACACTTTCAATCCGGTTGAATTTTTCTTTCAAAACTCTCAATTGCTCCTTCAAAAAATTGTTCTCACGCTGGAGTTTTTCAGCCCTGACCCTACCAAAACCAAGTATATCACCCGTGAGATAGTTTAAAACGAAAAGAAATCCAAGGCTGAAAAGTATTATAAGAACGATCAAGCCAAGAAATTTAAACTGAATGTTTCTGACTTCGTTTAAACTCAGGTTTTCAGTATCAATGTAGAAAACCTTTCTGCCCATGGGCATCTCCAGTTATTTTTATATCTTTATATCTCTGAGTTGAAGATAATCAATTTTAACTAATTTGTCAAGAGGTCATTACTTTTTCTCACTCAAATCCAAGCGAAAATTGAAATACCGTTTGACCCCAGAGCAGGGTTTCCCGCTTAATCGTCCTTAAAATAAAGCTTTTTCCAAGCTTAACTTTCAACGCACCAACAGGTGTATCAAAGCCAAGTTCAAAACCCAGTCCCTGCCTTAAATCTTTCCACCTTATCGCCTCAAGCTTTTCCCAGGCGGAGCCAAAATCATAATTAAACGAGATATAATTTTCAAACAGAATTTTCATCGGGTTTCTAAATCTTACCTCAACCCCGCCTAATATAATCTGCCTTCCGTAAATTTCATCTTCCCTCATGCCTGCGAAAGAATTTAAACCTGTCACAGACCCGAGGAAAAATTGCTGTGAAAGAGGCGTTGATTCATCACATAAACCGAATAGAAATTTAAATTTCAAAGTCCCGTATTTGAAATATGTGTTGTAATTTTCGTAAGCAAAGAAAATTTTTGAATAAGGGACATCAGAGCCGAGAAATTTTTGTGCCATCTCATAGTATGCGTTTAGATAAACGCCACGATTTGGGAAATAAGCCCTGTCCCTTGAATCAATTGAAATGTTCAATTGCAACTTTGCAAGCAAATTTTTCTCATCTCTGAATTCAATGCGTGAAACATTCTTAACACTTGCTTTTTCAATCTGATATTTCAAAAGTGTATTTCCGAGTTTTTCAAATTGCCCGCCCAAAGATATTTCAGCGCCTGCTTTGACAAATTTTATCTCGCCCTCGTTTTTAGTATAAAAAGCACGCTCACTGAAATTCGTCTTGTATGTGTAAACTTTCCTCTCCGAGTGAAACAAAGAAATTCTATAAGTCAACATCGTTTTGAGAAAACGATCAACCCCATATTCAAGTTTAAAAGCTGAATTCCTCATTCCACCCTGAAAAGTCACACCAAAATTATCATTTAATCCAAATGTGTTTTCATCCCTGAAATCGGAAAAAATCTGAGTTCCACGCTCGTTATCAACCCTGAAACCAAATCTTAAAAATTGCGATGTGGACTCGGTAAGGTCAAGTTCAACTTCAACGCTGTCATTCACTTTGTAATCAAATTTTATTTGAGAAAAAAGATTCGTCGCCCAGAGATTTTGAATCGTTTTAATCACGCTCTGTTGTGTTAAGACATCACCTTCCCTGAAGTAAACATCTCTTAAAACGATTGAATTTCTCGTCCTTTTGTTACCAGAAATTTTCACCTGCGAGACCACGCCATCGGTTATGTAAATGTTAAGTTCCCTGTTACTTTCATCAAAATCAACATTTTTTACTTTAACGAAAGGAAATCCATTTGAATGGAAAATTTTCAAAACCTCACGAGATATTTCAAAAACATTTTTCTCCGAAAACAAAATGCCCTTGTCAGGAGTGAAAACAAAGCATGAATCGTTTACGGAAAGGTTGCGGAATTTGCCGGATAAACCTTCAAATTTGACCGGGAAATTTTCAATTGACTGCGGGAAAACATTTACTCTTTTTATCTCCGGGTTAAGTTCTGTCTCAATCTTTATCTCATGATAATCGGCAGCTTTGCGAATTTCAACATCTATTTTTTTATAATCTCCGTTTGAGAGAAGAAGACACATTTTCACGGCAAAATCACTCATTGAAAAATTACCTTCTGAAAATGAAGCGAGAACATCGGCTGGCAATCCATCGCCATAAACTTTCAATTTATAATTTTTAATCTCCCCTATCTCTCCGTCGCTTAACAATTGATACTTTGACTCAATCAAAGAAATCACATCTTCAATTTTCTCCTCAGCAATTTCCTCACCTTTTTGAATGATAAACTTTGCTTTATCAAAATCTGCTGAACTTAAATTTCCAAGGTCTGGCTTTAAAACGATATCAGATTTTTCAAGTTGAAATCTATTTGAAAGTTGCATCATGATCCCGATAATTTGATCCGCAGTGTTCCAGGGAAGTTGAATCTCCGCAGGATTTCGCAACGGACTTGTCGCATCAACAGTTATGACGATATCATAACCCAAATCTCTTGCAACATCCGCAGGTATATTTGAAATTAATCCACCATCAACAAGGACAAGCGAATCCATCATAACAGGTTGAAAAACAAGAGGAATAGTTGCACTTGCTCTTACCGTATAAATTAAATTTCCTTTTGAGAAGATCACCCTTTGACCGCTTGCAAGGTCAGTTGCAACAGAATAAAATTTTGGAGTTAAATTCTCATAATTTGTTTCAAAGTGGAAGGGGGTTTTAAAGAAAATTTTCAAAAGCGATTCATTTATTTTCTGCCCCGAGATAACATAAGAAGGAATAAATGGCTTAAAACCTCTGAAACGAAAATAAACAAAACTTTTTTCAATCAGATATTTTCTTTCAAGAAAGAGATTTGCCCTGTTTTCTCCTTCGCTAAGTGTAAGGACATCACCCCAGTTTGTTTCAAGTGCGATTTTTTCAATTTCTTCAGCTTTTAAACCAGCGCAATATAAACCTCCAACTATGCTCCCCATGCTTGTTCCAATTATGCAATCAATAGGGATATTATACCTTTCAAAAACTTTCAAAACCCCGATATGGCTTAAACCTCTTGCTCCACCACCGCTTAAAACAAGTGCAACTTTGGGACGTTTCAATTCATAATTTAAAACTTTGAAATTTCCACCATCAAAAAATTTTATGCTGAGCTTTTGAGCGAAACAATCCGTGCCAAAAAACAGGAGAAGAGAGAAAAAACAGAAGAGAAAAAATCGTTTCATTTAATTTTGCAAATTTAACTTGATTGGGAATATTTTAAATAGAAAAGGCGACCGAAACAGAGCCCGGTCGCCTCAAGGATTTTTTTCAGACCTTAACATACTTACGGACGAGATCGTATGTATTCACGACATTCAACTTTTGCAAAAGCAAGCTGAACTTTTTCTCAAGCGCGTTTCCTATCTCATCTTTCAGAGATTGTGGTAAATCCCAGAACTCTTTCTTAAACGGACCAAAGCCCTTCTTTCTCGTCTTGTAAATAAATTGTTCTTCCGTATCGCCAGATTTCCATTCATCTTTGAATTCTTTTTTCAAAAATTCATAAATCTCACGCTTGAATTCATCTGGAAGCATTGAATAAATCATATTTTGAAATTCCGTCGCAAGGTGAATTTCAGCAGTTCCGACCTGCGGGAATTTATCAAATAACTCTTCAGGAAGGGTTGATGCTCCGTGCTGGACTGCTCCTGATAAGCCATATTCTTTACGAGCAATTTCAGAAAGTGTTCTCAATGTTTCAAAATCAATTTTAACCTGTGCGATTGTCCCATCTGGTAATGGAACGCCACCATGTGTTGTCCCGGTTTGAACGCTTATCTTGCTTATGCCTTTATAATTTCCTTTTTCGGAGAGAAGTTTAAGATAACCAGCCATATAAGCGCGCAATTCCTCGGGTGTGCTGTTTTTGCCTCCGACTTCACCTATTTCACCACCGACGGAGATTTCAATCCCGGCGGGTTGAAGTTTGCGAATGTATTCGGTCATCTCAACTGCGACTTCGTAATTTGGTCTTTGCTGTTCGTCAAGCGTTGGCTTGCTCAAATCAACAAGTGTTGAGCTATCAATATCAATGTTGTAAAATTCAGCTTCAATTTCCTCTTTCACAAGAGCTTTGAGGGAATCAATTTCTTTCTGCGGGTCTTCAGCATATTTTTTGGCGCTCACCTGGACATGGTCGCCCTGGATGAAGACAGGACCTTGATAACCTTCTTTTACACATGCTGCGAGAACACACGCTGAATATTCACTCGGGCGCTGGAAGGTATAACCAATTTCTGATTTTGCGATTTCAAATATAAATGCGCCAACATTATGTTTTTTAACTGCTCTCAAATATGCTCTTGCGACATCATAAGTCAAACCACGTATATTTACAGCTGGAACAGTAAATCCCCCAACTTCACCTCTTCCCATGGCTTCATAAAAATGCTGTATAGAGGCAGGGACAGCCCCGAGCTTCCTGGCAATTTTGCTTATCAATTTGCGTATTTCCATTTTCAAATTTTCATTCGGATTAAAAACAGCGTTATAAACAAGTTCATCAATTGCTTTTTCTCTCAATTTCACAGGGTCAATCACATTCACATCGCCGTCAAACTCAACAATTCCAGCTAGATAATTTTTCAGTTCAATTGAATCCTTGAACATAAGAACACCTCCCTTTGTTTAAAATTTTTCAAAATTTGTTTTTAAGCTCTTTTCTTGCTAAATTTTCAATGTGTAATTTAAGAATTACAAATTTTTCAAGCAACTTTTTGCCTCAAAAAGCTTCAAATTTGTTTTATGAGAAAATTAAAAATCAAAATCCAGAACTTAACCCGCCTGGTTCCAAAAGACCACAAAACTTAGTCCCGCTTTAAAATCCGCACTTCAAATTATCAACCAACCGCTTCCAAAATAAAATCAAGGAGGTTTTATGCCCAGAAAACGCGTGATCATAATGGGCGCAGCCGGAAGAGATTTCCACAACTTCAATATGTATTATCGTGACAATGAAAATTACGAAGTTGTCGCATTCACAGCGACACAAATTCCAAACATTGAAAACAGAAAATATCCACCCGAACTTGCAGGGAAACTTTATCCCAAAGGAATCCCAATTTATCCGGAAGAAAAACTTGAAGAACTTATTAAAAAATACAAAGTTGACGAAGTTGTTTTCTCCTACTCAGATGTATCACATCAATATGTTATGGAAAGAGCTTCAAGGGTCATTTCTGCCGGTGCAAGTTTCCGACTCCTCGGATTAAATCAAACGATGCTTGAAAGCAAAGTCCCGGTTGTCGCAGTTGTTGCAGTCAGAACAGGGTGCGGTAAAAGCCAGACATCAAGAAAAGTTGCAAGATTGTTAAGAGAAATAGGTTTGAAAGTTGTCGTCGTAAGACATCCAATGCCATACGGTGATTTAAGAAAGCAAGTTGTTCAACGTTTTGCTTCAATTGAAGATATGCACAGGCAAAATTGCACAATTGAAGAGATGGAAGAATATGAACCACACATCGTAAATGGTGGGGTCGTTTACGCCGGCGTTGATTATGAAAAGATACTCAGAGAAGCCGAGAAAGAAGCTGATGTTATAATCTGGGACGGTGGAAATAACGATATGCCATTTTTCAGACCCGACCTCACAATTGTGGTAACAGACCCACATAGACCCGGACATGAGCTAACTTATTACCCCGGGAGTTCAAATTTGAGAATTGCGGATGTGGTTGTAATTAACAAAGTTGATTCGGCAAGACCTGAAGATGTTGAAACGGTTAGAAACAATATAAGAATTGTAAATCCAAAGGCGATAATCGTTGAAGCTGCTTCACCTATTTTTGTTGAAGATGGTGCTTTGATCCGTGGTAAAAGAGCTCTTGCGGTTGAAGATGGTCCAACGCTCACACATGGAGAGATGAGTTATGGAGCTGCTGTTTTAGCTGCGAAAAAGTTCGGTGCGAAAGAACTCGTTGACCCAAGGGAATATGCTGTCGGTTCAATTAAAGAAACATTCAAGAAATACACGCAGATAAAAAATCTTTTGCCAGCCGTCGGATATGGAAAAGAACAAATTAAAGAGCTTGAGAAAACGATCAACAGAACCCCGGCTGATGTTGTGATCATAGGCACTCCAATTGACCTGAGGCGTGTTCTCAAACTTAACAAACCAAGCGTTCGTGTAAGATACGAACTTCAAGAAATCGGGAAACCCGATTTAAATGATATTTTGAGCGAATTCGTTAAAGAAAAAGTCAAAAGAAAATAAATTTTGGGACTTTGAAAATGAGAAATAAAGATTTTATTTCAATTCATGATTTAAGCGTTGAAGAAGTCCATCACATTTTTGAACTTGCAAAAGAGATGAAATCAAACCCGAAAAAATTTTCAAAGTCGCTTGAGGGAAAGATACTTGCTTTGATTTTTGAAAAACCATCTTTGAGAACGAGGGTTAGTTTTGAGGTTGGAATTCGTCAACTCGGTGGCGATGCAATCTATCTTTCGCCATCGGACATTCAAATGGGAAAGCGTGAGTCCGTCTATGATGTTGGAAAAACACTTGAAAGGATGGTTGATGGAATAATGATAAGGACATTTGGACATGAAATCGTCCTGGAACTTGCAAAAGCCGTGAAAATTCCAGTTATAAATGGTCTCAGTGATTTGCTTCATCCATGTCAGGCGATGGCGGATTACTTCACGATACTTGAAAAGAAAGGCGACTTAAAAAATTTAAAAGTTGTATTCGTCGGAGATGGAAACAATGTCTGTCATTCGCTGATGTTTGGAGCTGCAAAATTAGGTGTTAATTTCTGGGCTGCTACTCCAAAAGGTTATGAACCAAAAAAAGAGATTTACGAGCTTGCAATTGAAGACGCAAAAGAAACAGGAGCGAAAATCACGATCGTAAACGACCCGAAAGAAGCTGTCAAAGACGCCGATGTGGTTTATACAGATGTATGGGCAAGCATGGGTCAGGAAAGCGAAGCCGAGGTTAGAAAGAAAATTTTCCAGCCGTATCAAGTTAACAAGGAACTGTTTTCACTTGCAAAACCAGATGCATTATTCATGCATTGTCTACCTGCGCATCGCGGTGAAGAAGTTACAAACGATGTAATTGATTCACCAAATAGCGTTGTCTTTGATGAGGCGGAAAATCGCCTCCATGTTCAGAAGGCGATTATGTATGAGTTGATGAGAGATAAAGATTAATTTTTTAAAATTTAAACAAATCCATGAGGGGGCATAACCTGCCCCCAATTTTATTTTTGATAAAAAATTTTTAAAACGCTATGAGCAGAAAAACAGCATTACTTGCAATTGGAGGAAACTCGCTCATAAGAGCCGGACAAAGAGGCACTATAGAAGAACAATTTGAGAACGCTCAAAAAACAGCACATTACATAGCAGAACTTATAAAAGAAGGATTTGACCTTGTGATAACACACGGGAACGGTCCACAGGTTGGCGCTCAATTGATAAGGTCAGAGATGGCATCTGGACAGGTTTATTCTATGCCTCTTGATGTCTGCGTCGCATCAACACAGGGCGAAATTGGATATATTCTCCAGAATTCAATTCAAAAAGCTCTATGGAATAACGGGATCAAAAATCCCGTCATAACAATTATAACACAGGTTGTTGTGAGAGAAGATGATCCGGCTTTTAAGAAACCCACAAAACCAGTTGGACCATTTTACACACTTGAAGAAGCAGAAAAAAAGCGAAAACTGGGCTGGGAAATAATTGAAGATGCAGGGAGAGGTTATAGAAGGGTTGTCCCATCACCAAAGCCAGTTGATATAGTTGAGAAAGAAGCTATAAAAGATTGCTTAAAAAATGGGATGATAGTTATCGCAGTTGGTGGCGGTGGAATTCCCGTCATCAAAAAAAATGGTGAATATGTCGGGGTTGAAGCCGTGATTGACAAAGACCGTGCTTCCGCAGTTTTAGCAAAATATCTTGAAGTTGACTATTTTATTATATCAACGGATGCAGACAAAGTTTATCTTAACTTTAAAAAACCAGACCAAAAACCACTTGACATAATTACGGTTGATGAAGCGAAAAAATTTTATGATGAAGGACATTTTCCACCCGGAAGCATGGGTCCGAAAATTGAGGCGGTGATTGATTTCATTGAAAACGGTGGGAGATGTGCAATTATAACATCGCCTGAAAATTTAAAAGAAGCTATCTTTGGAAATGCCGGAACGAAAATCGTAAAATCAAAATAAATTTTTGAAAAATGGGAAAACTTCAACATATAATTGAAGCGCAACAATTTACACTTCCTTTGCTTCATGAACTTTTTCAAACTGCAGATCAAATGGAAAAAATACTTGAAAGAGGCGGAACACTTGACTATCAAAACAAAATCATGGCATCTCTTTTCTACGCACCGTCAACACGCACAAGATTTTCTTTTGAATCCGCAATGTATAGATTAGGCGGGAAAGTGATTTCAACAGAGCAAGCACATCTATTTTCATCTGTTATCGGCGGGGAAACACTTGAGGACACAATAAGAGTCGTTTCAAACTTTTGCGATGTCATAGTTTTAAGACATACCGAAGTTGGAGCTGCAAAAAGAGCTTCTCTTGTTTCATCTGTTCCGATTATAAACGCTGGCGATGGTAAAGGTGGACAACATCCAACACAAGCACTGCTTGATCTTTACACAATTTATAAAGAGCTCGGATACATTGATGGTTTAAAAATCGCTTTTGTTGGAGACCTTGAACAGGGAAGAACTGTGAGATCTCTTGCATACTTACTTGGAAAATTTGAAAGGGTCATGCTTTATTTCATAGCTCCAGATTTCTTACAGATCAGAGAAGATATTCAGGATTATTTGACAAGGCATAATGTCTGGTTTACACTTGAAAATGATCTTAACAAAGTCATATCAGAAGTTGATGTAATTTATGTTACAAGGATTGAGCGTGAAAGATTCGGAGACAAAGCAGAAATCTACGAGGAGACCGTGAAAAATTATTTCATTGATAAAGAGATTCTTTCAAAGATGAAAGAGAAAGCGATAATCATGCATCCATTGCCACGCTTAAATGAGATCTCACCCGAGGTTGATCCGGACCCGAGAGCTGTCTACTTCAGGCAGACAAGAAATGGACTTCTGGTGAGGATGGCACTTCTCACGATGGTTTTGTAAAATTTACACTTTTTTTGTATAATTGAAATCAAAAACAAAATTTCAAAGGGAATGGCGATAAAAACGACAGCTTTCGGTTATCCGAAAATCGGTCCAAATAGAGAACTCAAAAAAGCAGTTGAAAGCTACTGGGCCGGGCAAATTTCAAAAGATGAGCTCCTCAAGCAAACTGAAGAAATTCAGTTACAGCGCTTGAAGGTCTTGAAAGATGCTGAACTTGATTACATACCCTCAAACGATTTCTCGCTTTACGACTTTATACTTGATATATCAACGATGCTTGGCGTGATACCGAAAAGGTTTGGTGAAAGTTATGATCTTGACACATACTTTGCAATGGCTCGTGGGAGCAAAACCGCAATTGCATGCGAGATGACAAAATGGTTTGATACAAACTATCACTACATCGTCCCGGAATTTGAGGGCGAGTTTAAACTTTTAAAAAATCGCCCGCTTGACTCATACAAATTCGCAAAAGAAAAACTCGGGATTGAAACAAAGCCAGTCCTCGTTGGACCATTCACATACATCTGGCTTGGTAAAGTCCCGCAGAAACAGGAAGGAACGCTCATTGTCCACATGGTAAAGACAAGAGAAAGTGAAAAGTTTAAAGAACTTGTCTTATCAGCCTCAAAAATCTACAACCAGATTTTAAAAGAACTTGAAGCAAATGGAGTTAAAACAATACAACTTGATGAACCAGCTCTTGTTCTTGACCTTGAAGATGAAGATGTCAAAATTTTAAATGAAGCGTATAAAATTTTAACCGATGGTTTAAAGGGCATTGAAATTTTCGTCCACACTTATTATGAGAGTTTATCATCTTACGAGGAAATTGTTTACAATCTTCCAGTTCAAGGTATCGGGCTTGACTTTACAATAAACGATGAAAATTTTGAAAATCTGAAAAAATTTGGATTTCCAAAGGATAAAAAATTAATTGCAGGAATTGTTTCAGGTCGTGACCCATGGAAAATTGATTTTGCGAAAACAGTTGATTTCATAAATCAAATTTTAAAATTCGTTGATGAAGACAGATTGATACTCTCAAATTCTTCCCCATTGTTCCATCTCCCTGTTTCACTTGAACCTGAGAAAGGACACCTTGATGGGAGATTGATTGCTCTCTTATCTTTCGCAAATGAGCGACTTGATGAGTTAAAAATCCTGAAAAAAATTTTCAACGAAGGTCATCCAGTTCCATCCCAGAATCTGCAGGCGTTAAGAGATGAATTCAGAGACGAAGAGGTCAGAAAGAAAATATCTCAAATAGATGAGAAAAAAATCGGAAGAAAGGAAAGTTTCAAAGAAAGATACGCAAAACAAATTTCACTTCTTGAGCTTCCGAAGTTCCCGACGACAACGATAGGTAGTTTTCCACAGACAAAAGAGGTAAGAAAAGCAAGGGCTGACTTCACATCCGGAAAAATTTCACAGGATGAATATGAGAATTTCGTCAAAAGTCAAATTAAAAATGCTATTGAGATACAGGAAAAACTCGGACTTGATATTTTTGTCCACGGCGAATTTGAAAGGTCAGATATGGTTGAATTTTTCGGGCAGAAGATGAAAGGTTTTGCGTTCACAAAAAATGGATGGGTTCAATCCTACGGGACAAGATGCGTGAGACCACCGATAATTTATGGAGATGTCTCAAGACCAGAACCGATGACAGTTAAAGAGATAACATATGCTCAATCCCTTACCTCAAAACCCGTCAAGGGAATGCTCACAGGACCTGTTACGATTTTGAACTGGTCGTTTTATAGAAAAGACATCCCGAAAAAAGAAATCGCCTATCAAATAGCACTTGCATTGAGTGAGGAAGTTCTTGATCTTGAAAAAGCAGGGATAAAAATAATTCAAATTGATGAACCAGCATTCAGGGAAGGACTGCCACTCAAAAAATCAAAGCAAAAAGAGTATCTTGAATGGGCTGTGAACGCATTTAAATTGACGAATGAAAAAGTAAAACCGGAGACGCAAATTCAAACGCACATGTGTTATTCTGAATTCAACGAAATAATTGAATACATCTATGCCATGGATTCAGATGTAATTTTGATAGAAGCATCAAGAAGCAAAGGTGAAATTCTTGACGCATTTGAAAAATTCAATTACGATCACGGAATTGGTCCAGGTGTCTATGACATACACTCACCAAGGATTCCAAGCGTTGAAGAGATGCTTGAAATTGTAGAAAGGTCAGTTAAGTTGATTGATAAAAATCTCATCTGGATTAATCCTGATTGTGGATTGAAAACGAGAAATTGGGAAGAAGTTATACCTTCACTTCAGAACATGGTTGAGGTCGCAAGGATAATGCGAGAGAGATATTAGACTCACCCCCTGGCCCCCTCTCTAAAATTAAAGAGGGGGAACTCACCCCCAACCCCTCTCTATAATTAGAGAGGGGAGGGTTGTTAATTATTTTACTTAATCAA
>CAZQJI010000037.1:0-22896 GCA_964593475.1 uncultured Bacteroidota bacterium
ATTCAACCCCGTTTCCACCAGAGGATTGATGTGCTGGCGTATTTTCGTGTTTTCTCAATTAAATTTTGCATTTCTTGTTTTGTCATTGGAGTGAAATTTCGGGCGATTTCAACATTTTGCTTTAACTCTTCAAGCGTCTTCATCCCGACAATTGCGGTGCTTATCGGAAGTGAGAAAACATATCTTAAACTTTCCGGGACATAATCCGTAACTCTTCCATCCGATAAAACTTTCATCGCTATAACACCGATGTTCTTTTTCTTCGCTATCGGAAAAATCACATCACCAAAATCATTTACAAGTTTATCAACTGAACTCAACGGGACAAGAACGGTTTCAAAATCAAATCTGTTAAGCGCTTCTTTTATAACATCCGGATTTCTATGTCCTGTGATCCCGATGTGTTTGCAGAGTCCTTCTTCTTTTGCTCTTAACACTGCGTAAAGCGAGCCATTTTTTGATGTTATTTTATCAAGTTCATACATTGTGTTGACCGAGTGAATTTGAAGAATGTCAACATAGTCGGTTTTCAATCTTTCAATGCTTCTGTTGATCTCTCGCCATGCATCCTCTTTATCTCTTTCCAGTGTCTTCGTTGCAAGGACAACCTCGCTTCTTCTTGTCTTCATAACTTCGCCAACTTTTTCTTCTGCATCTCCATAGGTGCTTGCAGTGTCAATATAGTTAATTCCCAGATCAATTGCGGTTTCAATTATTTTGACAGCTTCTTTAAAATTTCTCATACTTCCAATTTGTGCGCATCCGAGTCCGAGGATTGTGACTTTTAAACCCGTCTTTCCAAGTTCTCTTTTCTCAATCTCTCTTTTAGATGTGTTAAGTCCGAAAAGCCCGGCGCCAATTATTGTGGCACTTGCTTTCTTTATGAACTCCCTGCGTGAGATTTTATGCTTGCCTCTGCTCAATTTTTTCCAAAATTATGTTTTCAATTTTTTCTTTTTCGCAGCCGGGAAAAGGACATTGTTTAAAATCAGGCGATAACCGGGTGAATTTTTGTGAAGCGACAAATCGGTTGGTGGGTCTCCGACAGCGTGCTGGTAATCTTCGGGGTCATGCCCGCCGAGAAAAGTAAATGTCCCGCGCCCGTAGTTTCCGTGTATGTATTTGACTTCATCAGTTCCTTCCTTTTCCGCAAGTATCACCACAGATTTTTTAATCAATTTACGATTAAAAGATGTTGTCTGACCCATAAAGTTGTGAATCACATTGACATGGTTCTGGGTTAACATAGTCGGGACTGGATCATATTTTGCTGAAAATTCAAAAAGTGTAAAGTAATCCGTTGAAGGATCTCGCAATGGTGGTGGATCGCTCGGCGGAATGTCAATATCTGAGTATTCGTATCTGTATGGATTCATTTCAAGTTTGAAATTTTCAAATGCAAGTGTCTTTGAGAAATCAAGTTTTTGCTGACAGTCCGGATCCGGCGGGTCTCCGTCATACATAACATCACAAATATCGGTGTTTTCAGCTGCAAGTGCAATGTCAAGCGCATCTGTTGCTGAACACATTGCAAATACAAATCCACCCGAGGCAATGTATTCTTTTATACCTCGTGCGACTGCTTTTTTAAGCTCTGAAACTTTTTTAAAACCCAAGCGCTTCGCCTCCCTTTCATACATCATTTGTTCCTCAATATACCATTGTGTCTTTCCAAATGATGCGTAAAATTTTCCATATTGACCCGTGAAATCTTCGTGATGAAGATGAAGCCAATCGTATTCGTAAACCTTTCCATTTAAAATTTCCTCATCCCATATTTTATCATACGGAATTTCTGCATATTCAAGTGCGAGCGTAACCGCATCATCCCAGGGTCTGAAATTAGGTGGAACATAAACCGCAATTTTAGGTGCTTTTTCAAGACGGATAACTTCCATATTGCTATTTTCATCCTGAATCTGTGCATAAATTTGCATCGCTTCTGAACTTGATATGACATCAAAAGCAACGCCACGAACTCTGCATTCATTTGCTATTTCATCGTGATAGTCCATCATGAATGAACCACCACGATAGTTCAAAAGCCAATCAACATCAACTCCATGTTTTAACGCAAAATATGCGATCCCGTATGCTTTAAGATGGTCTGTTTGCTTTAAATCCATGTAAATTAAAATTTTATTCTGAGCAAAGGCAATTCCAGTCAGCAGGGAAAGCACGAGAAAAAATTTTCGCATCATTGTATTTCGCCTCTTAATTCTCTTATTCTCTTTCTCGCTTCATTCACAAATATAGAATTTGGAAATTTTGAAATAAGTTTCACATATGTGTCAATTGCAAGTTCTGTTTTACCGGTCCTTTGATAAATTTTTCCTTTCTCCATCATGGCATCATCAGCGTAAATGCTCTCGGGATTTTCTTCAAGCAATAGGTCAATGTATTCAATCGCTTTGTCAGGTTTATTGAGGGTTGAATATATCCGGGCGAGTGTAAAGGTTGCATCGTCGGAGATGGGGCAATTTCTGCAGGTTGAAATTATATCTTCAAGGAGCGGGATTGCCTCTGAAAATTTTCTCTGTTTTATCTTTAATTCTGAAATTGCAAATTTTTTGAGATTTTCTTCGTTTGGAAAGCGATTTGATTGAATTTTCAGGATCAGTTCTATTGCATCGTTTGAATAATCAGATGATGTGAATTTTGAGACATCTTCAAGTGTTTTCAAAGCGGAGTTGAAGTTGCCCTCGTAATAATCAAGTTGGGAGAGGAGAAATTTAACTTTCAGAGTGTCTGAGAAATTTTTGAGTTTTAAAAGATAAAGATATTTTTCCCGTGCAGAATTCAGGTCTCCTTTCAAAGTTGAAATTTCGGCAAGTTTGAAAATTGCTTCTTTTCCGAGATAAAGCATAAATTTTTTCTCAACATCTTCAAAAAGTTTCTGTGCTTCGTCAAGATCAAAATAAATGTCAAGTTTCATAAGCCCGAGCCGAAACAATGCTTCTGCTTCATACTTTGTTCCAGCGTATTCTTGAGAAAAATTTTTGTAGTCCTCTTCAAGTTTTCTCAGTTCGTGGTAAATTGATGTGTCTTTATTTTCAGAGTGCTGTAACTGGATTTTTAAAATTTCTTCACGAGAGCGAAGCAGACCAAACTTTGCATCGGGCAAAATTTTTGATTTCGGATAATCATCAATTATCTGTGCATATGCTTTTTGGGAGATATCAAAAATTCCTTGATTGAAAAGATCATGTGCAAAGTTTAAAATGACTTCACCATTTGCGTTGGTTATTTTATCAAGTTGTCTTTGAACTTCAAGCGCCCTTTGATAGTCCTTCGCTTCAATTAAAACCCAGGCGTAAAGATCAAGGATTCCGATGTTTGATTTTGAGGATTTTGCTGATGATTCAAGAGTTGGAAGAATTTGCTTCAGAACTTCTGGTCTGTCTATGTATGAAGACATTCTTGACTTAACACTTGGTATCATGCTCGGGGTTCGCTGTAAAAGTTTAATGTATTCCTCAACCGCTTTATCAAATCTCATCGTGAATTCATATAGCATCGCAATTTCAAAAGCGTATAAATCCGGTGAGCCGGAAATTTTCTGTGCCGTTGTGAGATATTCAATTGCTTTGTCGTAAAGTCGGTTTTGAATTAAATAATCCGCGACCATTCTGTATATGCCGGGATTGTTTCGGTAAGTTTTCACTATTTTGTCCCATGATTCAATTGCTTCCTTTTCACGCCCGGCTTTGAAGTGTATGTCTCCAATTCTTGCCATTATATCAATGTCATCTGGATGAGTTGAGAGCCAGGATTGAGCAAGTTTGATTGCCCTGTCGTAATTTTTCGTCTGTGTGTTTAATCTCACAACCGATTCAAGATAAACCCTATTTTCGGGGTTATTTGTGTAAAGTTCTTCATAAATTTTCAAAGCCCTTTCATATTCTCCCGCCCTTTCAAATGATTGAGCAAGCCGAAATAAAGTCATTTCGTTTTGCTGCTGTGAGAAAGTTAAATTTATCGTGAAAAACAAAAGAAAAATTTTTTTCAAATTTATCTTCATCTTCAAAACATAATTCTTGGTTTTTGTTCGGATGTGTGAATGTCACATTGTTTTGTTGGGAGATATTTTCTGATGAATAAATCGGTGATTTTCTGCGGGCAATATGGAGTTGCGAGTTTTTGGGATTCAGCACATACTGTGGCGCTTACAACATCTGGGGGTTGCTCAAAGTCAAGAATTGGCATATTTATTTCGGGATCGTCATAAACATATTTCATAAATCTTCCCCAAAGTGGAGCAGCTGCTCTTCCACCCTGACCGAAATTTCCGCCGAAAGTGATTCTTCTATCGTCAAATCCAAGCCATACTCCAGCGACAAGATTTGGTGTATAACCTATAAACCATGCATCTGCAAAATCCTGCGTTGTCCCAGTTTTCCCGGCGCATGGCAGGTGGAAAAATTGCCTGACACGTGTCCCTGTGCCTGAATTTATAGCGTCTTCAAGCATATTTGTGATAATGTAGGCGGTCTCGCGACTTATGACCTCTCTTTTCTCTGGCTTTGCCTCTTCAATCACATTTCCAAATCTATCTTCAATTCTCAAAATTGCAACCGGCTCAACATAAACACCTTCGTTCGCAAAAGTCCCATAAGCTGAGATCAATTGAAGCGGTATCACCTCAGCTGTTCCAAGTGCAATTGACTCATAAGGCGGTATCTCTGTTGTAATCCCCATCCTGTGCGCATAATCAATCACCTGATTTATCGGAGCAAGCTCCTGGAGGACTCTCACAGCGACGACATTTATTGACATTTTCAATGCCTCTCTCAAAGTCACTTTTCCCCCAAACGAACCATCAAAATTTGAAGGCGTCCATTTTTCCCCATTTGCCATTATTATCGTTATCGGTTGATTCAAAAGCTGATACGCTGGTGAATAACCATTGTCAATCGCAACTGTGTAAACAAATGGTTTGAATGCAGAACCGGGCTGTCTTTTTATCTGTGTGACATGATTCAGACCGTATTTGAAAACTTCAAAGTTTGAGCTTCCAACCATCGCTTTTATATATCCGGTTTGAGGTTCAATTGCAACGAATCCAGCTTGAATTCGTGTTGCTTCTCTTTTAACGGAGTCAACAAAAGAAGGGTTGTTTAATAATTCTTTGTAAATTTTTGGTTTTTCGGATGAATCTGCTTCAAGATATCTCGGGCTTTGCTTTATTGCTTTGTCAAGAATTTGAAATAAAAGATTTTTATCCCATTTCCACGCTTTGTCAAATTCTTTTTGCAGCTCGTCAAGTTGTTCCTTCATCGCTTTTATTGCATGTCTTTGCATTCTTGCATCAAGCGTTGTATACACCACAAGACCATCCCTGTAGATGTTGAAGCCGTATTTTTCAGCTTTCTTCTGGAGTTGAAATCTTATGTATTCAAGAAAGTGAGGCGCAATTCCCGAGTAAATGTATTCACGACCACGATTTAAATTAAGTGGCTCTTTTCTTGCCTTCTCATATTCTTCTTCTGTGATGAAGCCAGTGTTAAGCATATTTTTCAAAACAACATCCCTGATCCTTATCGCTCTATCGGGATAATCAAACGGATTATATCTTGCTGGCGATCTTAACATTCCAACTAAAAGTGCGCACTCTGCAAGCGTGAGTTCACTTGGACTTTTACCAAAATAAACAAATGATGCGGATTCAACACCGTAAGCACTCATCCCGAAATAAGCAATGTTAAGATACATTTCAAGTATCTCTTCTTTCGTATAAGTCCTCTCTATCTGTATTGCGGTTATCGCTTCACGAAGTTTTCTCGTTATTGAAACTTCCTGAGATAGGTAAAGATTTCGTGCAAGTTGTTGTGTTATCGTGCTTGCGCCTTCACGAATTCTTAAGCTTAAAATGTTTTTAATCATCGCCTTTATAATTCTGTCAAGGTCAAGTCCCCAGTGTCTGTAAAATTTTCTGTCCTCCGTTGCAATAAGTGCGTTTATCAAATTTTTTGGAATGCTGTCAATGGGCGTGTAAGCCCTTTGCTTGATGTAAAATTGTCCGAGGAGTTCTCCATCATATGAATAAACCTTTGTCGCAAGCTCTGGAGTTGGATTTTCAAGTTGCTGAAGCGATGGGAGACCCAGGACGAGATATATTACATAGGCGATTAATAAGACGGCAAGCGAGATTAAAATTATTTTTTTCAAATTTTCTCTTTGTTTTAACTTTTTCAAAATTTTTCTCCTGTAATCGGGGTCGTTGAAGTATCTTTCCTTGTCAATCTCGCTTTTGAAGTAATTTCGCAACTTCATCGTTTGAGAATCTCCACCTTTTTATTTCAAATTTATCAGAAAAAACTCCATATGTAAAGTTCCAGAGCCAATCGCCTGTATTCACATAAAACCCGTTGCCGATTTTTTCAATTTTTGGTCTGTGCAAATGTCCCATTACAACATAATCAAAACCCTGGCTAATTTTTCCTCTCGCAAATTCAATCATATCTTTTTCGTTTTCAGTTGAATCTCTGTTTGCTGAATATTCTCTGCTTTTCCTTGATGAAGTACCTGCAAGCCAAAGCCCGATGTCCGGGTGAATTAAAGAATAAAGGAATATATTCATTCTGTTGCGCATGATTTTACGCAGAATTCTATAACCGACATCATTCTTTGAAAAGCCGTCGCCGTGAGATATGTAAAATTTTTTTCCGTTGATTTCAATTTCAAGATCCTCTTTAAAAACCTTTATCCCGATTTCATCTTCAAAATAATCCTTCACCCAGAAATCGTGATTTCCGAGAATGTAAAAAATTTCAACTCCATTGTCCGAAAGCTCCGCAAGTTTCCCGAGAACTCTCACGAAACCTTTCGGCACAGCAAATTTATACTCAAACCATACATCAAAAAAATCGCCAAGTATGAAAAGTTTCTTTGAATTTTCACCGACGAAATTAAGGAAGCGGATAATTTCTATTTCCTTGATACGATTGCTTTCTTTTGAACCGTGCCCGAGATGAACATCCGATATAAAAAAAACTTTCTCCAAAGTCCTATGGAATTTAATTTGAAAATTGTTTTGTCAAAACTTGATTCATAGCAGCTTGAAGCGTGTTCTTCATAAGCATTGCTATTGTCATCGGTCCAACTCCACCAGGAACGGGAGTTATAGCGCCTGCAACTTCATAAGCTGATTCAAAATGAACATCCCCAACAAGTTTATATCCTTTTTCGGATGTCGGGTCATCAACTCTGTTAACCCCGACATCAATCACAACTGCACCAGGTTTAATCATATCTCCTTTGATAAGTTCCGGCTTTCCCATCGCTACAATCAAGATATCCGCTTGCTTTGTGAAGTAAGAAATATCTTTTGTCCCGGTGTGGCAGATCGTCACCGTTGCATTTGCCCACTCTTTCTTTTGAAGAAGTATATTAGCGATCGGTTTCCCGACGATGTTGCTTCTTCCAACAACGACAACATGTTTTCCTGATGGATTAATTCCACTTCTTTTTAAAAGTTCTTGAATTCCCGCAGGTGTGCAGGGTAGATATGTATCAAGTCCGATGACGAGTTTCCCAACATTTACAGGGTGAAAGCCGTCAACATCTTTTATCGGGTCAATTGCTTGTAAAATTTTTTGCTCGTTTATGTGTGATGGCAATGGGAGTTGGACCAGAATTCCGTGAATTTTCGGGTCTGAATTTAAATTTTGAATTTTTTCAATTAATTCTTCTTCGGTTGTCTCCGTTGGCAATTTTAAAGTTATTGAGTAAAAACCAAGTTCTTCACACGCTTTGCCTTTCATTGTCACATAAACTTTTGAAGCCGGGTTATCTCCAACAAGTACGAAAGCAAGTCCCGGGACAACGCCCGTTTCCTTGTAAAGTGCTTCTGCCTGTTTTTTTACTTCCTGTTTGATTTCTTCAGATATTTTCTTCCCATTGATTATTTGTGCTGGCATTTTGAAGTGCCTCTTCATTTATTGTTTTGTTGAATTCGGGATAAATTATGTTCTCTATTTTCAACGCTTTTCCGGTTTTTGCGTCAATTGATATGAAAACAGCGGAAAATTTCACATCGTTTTGAGCAACTTCGTATTTGTGCGGTGTCTGATACAAAAATCTTAAAATAGATGCTTTCTTCTCCATACCTATCACAGAATCGTATGGTCCGGTCATTCCGACATCTGTTATGTAAGCTGTCCCGTTCGGTAAAATTCTTGCATCAGCTGTTGGAATATGCGTGTGTGTTCCGACAACAGCACTAACCCTTCCGTCAAGATACCATCCCATTGCCATTTTTTCAGCGGTTGCATCTGCGTGCATATCAACGATTATAACTTTCGTCTCTTTTGAAATTTTCGCAAGAGCCATTTCCATACTTCTGAATGGACAATCTATCGGATAGAGGAAAACTCTACCCTGTAAATTCACAACAGCAACTTTCCCTTTTTCGTTTTGAAGATTGTATATGACATAACCTTTCCCATAAGTCCCTTTTGGATAGTTTAATGGTCTGAGGACATTTGGTTCATTAATGAGAAAATCTCTGACCTGTTGAAGTTTGTCCCATACATGATTTCCCGTAGTTATGACATTAACACCGGCGTTGAAAAGTCGCCGTGCTGTTTCCGGTGTTATACCTTTTCCGTCAGCGAGATTTTCTCCATTTGCAATGCAAAAATCTATTTTATAATCCTTTTTAAAATTCGGAAGAAGCATTTCAACAATTCTAAGTCCGGGTTCTCCGACTACATCACCGATGAAAAGGACATTGATTTCCATAAACCGGGGGAATTTATTTTTAAACATAAATAATATAGCAAAACAGCAATTTAAATAAAAGGGATTTACTCGGTCTCCGAAATCCAGTTCATTATCAAAACGGTGCCTGAAATTAAAATCCCGGGCAATATCGGAAGCCACCAGGTTGAGAGCAAATTTTTCTCCGCTTCGCTTATCATATTTCCCCAGGTTGGTGTTGGAGGTTGAATCCCGAAGCCAAGAAAACTTAAAATTGACTCCGTAAGTATGACATCAGCAATTATAAGCGGAATGCTTATTAGCGCAGGTAAAATCGCATTCGGAAGGATGTGCTTCACAGCAATTGTAATATCAGGCAAACCTATTGATTCAAGCGCTTTTACAAATTCCATCTCTTTGAGTTTCAGGAATTCCGCTCTTACAAGTCGTGCTATCCCCATCCAGTTGAGAAGTGAAAGAGTTAAAATCAAACTGAATATCGTCTGCGTGTGAGTGAATGCAATTATGACGAGAATCAAAAACAATTTCGGAAATGCAAGAAATACATCTGTAATTCGCATTAAAATTTTGTCAATGACCCCACCGAAATAACCAGCGGAAGCTCCTATCGTAGTTCCAAGGAGAAAAGAAATCAATGCCGAAATGATCCCGATTATAAGCGAAATTTTCCCGCCGTAGATGGTTCTACTTAACACATCCCTTCCGAGATTATCAGTTCCGAAAAAGAAAAAAAGCGTTTTAATTTCTTTGATTTTCTCCTTTTCAATTTTCCCGGCGCTGAATTTTTTCTGATAAATGATAGAGCCATTTTCAAATTTATAATCAAGCACAATTATTTTTTCTCCGTTTTTCAATCGCAATTCGTAAGCTGTTGAGAGTGGTGAAAGAGAAGAGAGATTCTCTTTGTCGGGTGAGATGATCGGATCAAATGGCAAAATAAAATCCGCAAACAAAAGATAAACTATGATGAAAGAGGCGATAAAAATTATTTGCTTTTGCTTTCTCATTCCAACCTTATCCTTGGATCAAAAATTGAGTAAAGAATGTCTGAGATCAAATTTCCAATTATGACGATGAAAGAGACAAATAAAGTTATCCCAACTGTCAATGGATGATCACGCTGAAGGATTGAATCAACAGTTAATTTCCCGATCCCGGGAATGGAAAAAATTTCTTCAACTACAACTGAACCGGCGAAGAAAACCGGCAAATAAAGCCCGAATAATGTTATCACAGGTATAAGCGCATTTGGGAGAGCATGGCGATAAAAAATCGTGCGTTCGTCAAGCCCTTTTGCTTTAGCTGTTTTGATGTAAGTTTGAGATAAAACATTTATCATTGTGTTTCGTGTAAATCTTGCAATCGCAGCCATAGGAGCCATCCCGAGCGTGATTGAAGGCAAAACTATGTGCCATAGCGTATCAAGAATTTTCTCAACCGGATTCATCTCAGGAAAATAAATTGAATGAAGTCCAGATGGTGGGAAAATTTTAAAGGTGTAGCTCAAAACGAGAATTAAAACAATCCCGAGCCAGAACGATGGAATTGAGTACAGGATAAGAAGCGATGATTTTATAATTCGGTCAGAAATTTTACCTTGATTTTGTGCTGATTGAACACCGATGAAAATCCCTAAACCAAAACTGAACAAAAGAGCTGGAATTCCAATCGTAAGGGTCAAAGATATTGCTTCAAAAATACAACTTATAACGGGCTTGCGATAAATAAATGAGAATCCAAAATTACCAGTTGCGATTTCCTTTAACCAGTTGAAAAACTGTATTAAAACCGGCTTATCAAGCCCGTAAGCATTTTTTAATCTCAATAAGATATCTTCCGATAATCTCGGGTTGAGGTAAATATCCGAAAAAGACGTGTGCGGAAGAATTTTTAACAGAAAAAAGACAACTGTTGCTATTCCAAAAGAGAGAAAAATTGAGTTGATGATTCGCTTTAAGATGTAAAGCATTTGCTATATGTTATTTTAATTCCCACTCATGCAGATTGTAGAGGAAACTTATGCTGTTCATTCTCACGGTTTCAGGTTTTATCCTTTTGCTTATCCCGCTTATCCTCACAGGTTCGTAAAGAAATGTGTAAGGTTGATCTTCGTATATGATTTCCTGGATTTTATCCCACAAAATTTTTGCATTGTTTAGATTGTTCATCACGGCTGCTGAATCGTTCAACTTATCAAAATATGGATTTGAGTATGAGACGATGTTATGTCCGGAGTTTATCGCTTCGCTGTGGAATATGGTTGTTAGATCAGGTTTTGTTGCAACCCTCCAGCCAGAAAGAACAGCGTCAAAATTTCTCGTCAGTATATGTCTCATAAATGTGTTAAATTCATAAACTTGAATTTCCATTCTTATACCGAGTTTTGAAAGGTCGTTTTGCACTGCGGTTGCAATTTCTTTTCTCGTTTGATTCTCAGCATTTGTGATAAGCGTGAATTTGAAATCAATTTTCCTTCCGTTTATTATTTTGTCAAGTATGCCATCGTGATCTGAGTCCCTCCATCCTGCCTCATAGAGAAGTTCCAGAGCTTTTTTAGGGTCGTATGGATAAGGTTTTAATTTATCGTTGTGAGCCCAGAAGATGGAAGGAAAAGGTGAGGTTGAGCGAACTGCATTTCCTTTCAAAATTACCTTGATTATCTCATCAACATTTATTCCGTATGAGAGCGCCTGACGAACTTTTTTATCAGCAAAAATTGGATTTTTTTGATTCCAGCCGATATATTCGTAAGCGAGAAATGGATAACGAATGAATTTTATATTCGGGTTGTTTTCATATTTCTCGGCAACGGATGGAGGAATTGACGGAAGGACATCAATTTCGCCGTTTAAAAATTGCAAAATTAAATTCGCCTCATTTGGAACGATCTTAACGAAGACCCTGTCAATCTTTGGATAATTCCTGTCAAAATATTTTTCATTCTTAACCAATTCAATCAATTGTCCTCTTTCCCATCTTACAACTTTGTAAGGTCCGTTCGTTACGGGTTTTTCATCAAAATAACCATTTCTTCTCCATTCGGAGAAAGGAATTTTTTCATAAATATGTTTTGGAATTATCCACACATCGTTTATATCCGTTAATTGATACGGGTAAACATAGCGATACTTTACAACAAGCGTTGTCTCGTTTATGGCTTTGACATATTCAATGTTTCTCACAATGTCTTCGGCGTTTAACCACGCAACTTCCGGTGAAACGGCACACTTGAAACTGAATTCAACATCATAAGCGGTTGTCTTAACACCATCAGTCCAGAAGACATCATTTCTCAGATAAAAAGTTATCTGCATTGAATCTTTTGACCATTCCCATCGTTTCGCAAGGAGTGGTTTAAATGTCCGATAATCTTCCTGTTCAATTGCAAGTCGCAGATAAACTCTATCAAGCAAGTCCTGTGTGAAAAGAGAAGTGCTTAAATAAGGATTGAAAGAATCAATATCAATCGTGCTACCTATGACTATGTAGTTTTGTTTTGGCTCTCTCCGGCAACCTGTGAAAAGTGATAATGTTAAGATTAAAAAGAGCAGAAGATGATTAATCCGCATTTAATCTTGCTTTTATTTATTCAAAGTCGTGTTCAAAATATTTTGTGATTCTTTCAATTGGGAAATCTTCTGTTTTTAAATCGGACGCTTTTTTCTTGAGGATTGTTTCAAGGTTTTTGTTGAATTCCTTTGCCGAATCATATCCGTAATGCTTCAGGAGATGATTAAGCGCAATTACCTCTGCAATTACTGTTATGTTTTTACCAGGGAATATGGGGAGTTTGACAAGCGGAATTTCAACGCCGAGAATTGAAACTTTTTCTTCATCAAGCCCGGTTCTTGTGTATTCCTCTTTCGGGTCCCAGTCAAGGAGTTCAACTACAACTTCAATTCTCTTCTGATATCTTATTGCCCTTATTCCGAACATATTTTTTACATCAATTATCCCGAGACCTCTTATCTCCATAAAATGCCTTGTCACGGTATTGCAGGTCCCGATGAGTATGTTTTCACCTTTTTTCGTTATCAAGACAACATCATCAGCAACAAGGCGATGTCCCCGTTCAACAAGATCAAGGGCGATTTCACTTTTCCCAATTCCGGAACGACCCACGAATAAAAGTCCGATTCCGTATACATCAACCAGATCACCGTGGATAACTGTCTGAGGTGCAAATTGATCATCAAGAAAATCGCTTATAAAATAAACAAGTTTTGTCGTCTCAAGAGGTGTTTGAAAAACTGAGATCTTTTTCTCCGTGAAAAGGTCAAGCAGATTATCCGGAAGAGTATTGTTATTAGTTATCACAACGCACGGGATTTCAAATTGAAGTATGTTCTGGATTGACTTGATGCGATTTTCCGGGGTTAAACTCTGCAAATATCTTATTTCTGTGTTTCCAAAAACCTGAATTCTGTTATAGGTGAAAAGTTCAACATAACCTGCAAGGGCAAGCCCCGGGCGATGTATGTTTTTATCAGTTATCTTTCTGTCAAACCCAACTTCTCCATTTAAAGTTTTGAGTTTAAAAAGTTCTTTCCCCGCTTCGTAGAAGAAACCAACTGTGATATGGGATTTCCGTATTTCTTTAAACTCCTTGTTAAACATTTTATCTGTGTGATTTCAATTTGTCTTTGAATTTTATGAGTTGTTTTTCAATTTTTGCAACTGATTTATCAAATGCTTTTAAAATGTCGGGGTCGGTTGCTTTCGCTGTGAGTTTGTGTGCGTAAACATTTATCATTATCTCTGCTTCTTTTAAATGGTTGTGTTTCGTATCCTGTCTTAAAATTACTTCGGTATCAATTATTCCGTCAAAAAACTTATCAAGCCGTGAGAGTTCCTTTTCAATGTAACTTTTTATTTGTTCAGTTATCTCTACATGATGCCCTGTGATTCGGAGTGCCATAGGTTTTATTCCGTTTGATTTTTGTTTCTGTCAAAAATCCTTCAGACAATGTAAATATAACAATTAACTTCCGATTTGTCAATTTTTATGTTGAAACTTTCCAGATGAATCTTAAATCAAAGTTTAGGTTTTTATCCACTTGACTTTTAGTTGATGCCTGTTTATATTTCGTTTGAAAATAAACCATTTGGGTTTTTAATATGTTAAAAATTGTGCTTGAACCAGATTTTGCTCCATCAGAGAAGGGATTTTCACTTCCCCTTGATTATCGGACAGGTTTTATGTCAGTTATAAAAAGCGCATTTCAGAGCGAATCCCCGATTCAATTTGATTTAATTTTTAATAAAAGAACCGTTAAGCCATATACATTTGCAGTCACATTCGGCGATGACATCAAAATTCAGGCGGATAGAATTTATTTCAATAAACCCCTTGAGTTTAAGTTTAGTTCTTTTGACCTGGAAGATGAGATTTGCATTTACAATTATTTTGTCAAGAACAGACAGATCAAAATTTTTGGGCTGAATTTTAAAGTTTCGTTTTTGAAAATTGTTGAATTGAAAGAAATAAAAAGTAATGGTGCGATTTTTAAAACGATTTCACCTGTTTTGATAAGAAGCCACGAGAATGAAAAGTTTTATCTCTGTCCGGAGTGTGAAAATTTTGAAGGTGATAAGGGTTTTATGGAAGCGTTTAAGTTTAATGTTTCTGAACTTGTGAGGAATTTACTTGGGAGGGATGTTTTTAGTGAAATAAATTTTGCTCCGATTAAGACGAAGCGTGTTGTTATCAAGCATATGAGCGGACATGGAAATTTAAAATTGCCCGGGTTTACAGGTTTATTCCTTTTTGAAGCAGAAAACGAGATCTTAAACCTTGTCCAGCGCTCGGGGCTTGGCTCAAGGCGTGGTCAGGGTTTCGGAATGATTGAGGTTGTTTATGAAATATAATCATCATTTTTTCTGCGTCACTCTTTCAACATATTTCATTGTTTCAACATCAACTCTTACGATTTCACCTTCTTTTATAAATTGCGGGACGAGGATTTCAATCCCATTTTCAAGCGTTGCACTCTTCATGGTATTATCCTGTGATTCCCTGACACCCGAGCCGGTTAAGACAACTTTCAAATCAACTGTCTTTGGTGATCTCACGCTCACGGGTTCTTCGCCGAGAAATTCAACATCAACTTTCATCCCCTCTTTTAAAAACTTTGCAAAGTTTCCAAGCGCTTCCTTCGGGACTCCAACCTGTTCATATGTTTGCGGATCCATAAAGTAGTATAAATCGCCGTCGTTGTAGATATATTCCATCGGTTTTCTCATGAGTTCAACATCTTCAACTTTTTCATCGGTTCTGAATCTTCTTTCTGTGTAATGACCTGTTGATAAGTTAAGAAGTCGTGCGGAGACAAAACCTTGCATTTGCCCGCTCCCGGCGTGAACTTTTGCTTCAATTACTTTGTAGATTGTTCCTTCAATTCTGAGTGCCATCCCTTCTCTTATTTCAGTTGCAATGATCATAATTTACCTCCGAATTGTTTTTTGCTCCTTTAAAAATATAGTTTTGGAAGATTTTATTTGCAAATAGAAAATCAGTTGTTTAACTTTTTCAAAAAAATTTAAGGTTTATGATCAGAATCTTAACAGCAGGTGAATCGCACGGTCAGGCGCTTGTTGGAATTGTTGAAGGAATTCCTGCAGGACTTGAGATAAGCTCGGATTATATAAATTTTCACCTGAAAAGAAGACAACAGGGTTATGGTAGAGGTGCAAGAATGAGGATTGAAGAAGATAAAGTTGAAATTTTATCCGGTGTGAGATTCGGAAAAACGCTCGGAAGTCCGATTGCGCTGATGATAAAAAACAGAGATTGGGAAAACTGGAAAGAGAAAATGTCTATTGAGAAAGTTGACAGGCAAATTGAGAAAATTACAATTCCACGCCCGGGTCATGCTGATTTCGTCGGTTATTTTAAGTATGGTTTTGATGATATAAGAAATGTGATTGAAAGGGCAAGCGCAAGGGAGACAGCAATAAGGGTTGCGTGTTCATCTGTTGCAAGGAAATTGCTTGAAGAACTTGGAATTTTCATCGGAAGTCATGTGGTTCAAATTGGTTATGCTGGATTTGAAAGCAGAGAAAAACTTGACAAAAAAATTCAAAGGTTAATACATAAGCCAAGGGGAGCGCTGGAGTTAAGTTTGGAAGCAGATAAATCCGAGGTCAGATGTATTGATAAAGAAGTTGAAAAGAAAATGATTGAAGTTATAAAAGAAGCAAAGAAAAATGGTGATACAGTTGGGGGAATTTTTGAGGTGATAGTCACGGGGCTTCCGGTTGGGCTTGGAAGTTATGTTCACTGGGATAGAAAACTTGATGGTTTGCTTGCGCAGGCGATAATGTCAATTCAGGCGATAAAGGGATTTGAAATTGGTCCAGCTTTTGAAAATGCAAAAAAATTTGGCTCAGAAGTTCACGATGAATTTTTTGTCAAAGATGGTAAAATTTTTCGTAAGACAAATCGTGCGGGCGGTCTTGAAGGTGGTGTCACAAACGGACAACCAATTGTATTGAGGGTTGCAATGAAACCAATTTCAACAGTTATAAAAGGTCTGTCAAGCATTGATTTACAGAGTTTGAAAAATGTCAAATCAAGATATGAACGTTCTGATTTCTGCGCTGTTCCATCTGCAAGTGTAATCGCGGAGTCGGTGATAGCTCCGGTTATCGCAAACGCAATACTTGAAAAATTCGGCGGTGATAGTTTGAAAGAGTTGAAGAGAAATTATAAAAATGCGGTTTTTGTGGAATGGTGAAGTTCCTTTGACAATTTCTTCAAAACTTTTTATTTTAAACAAGAAAAAAATCTATTGAAATGAAAATTTTACTTCTTGCAATGCTTTTACAATTCTCGTTTTTCAACTGGACGGGAAGAAAAGCCCCGGAAATAAATGGTGGAGTCGGCTGGATAAATTCCAGGCCGTTAAAATTAAGCGAGCTCAAAAACAAAGTTGTTTTGATTGATTTCTTTGAATATACCTGTGTTAATTGTTTGAGGACTTTGCCATATTTGAAGGAGTGGTATAAAAGATATAAAGATAAAGGGCTTGTCATAATTGGCGTTCATACGCCGGAATTTGATTTCTCCGCTGAATTTGAAAATGTAAAAAAAGCTGTTGAGGAACTTGGCATTGAATATCCTGTTGTCGTTGATAGCAGATACGAGATTTGGAACGCTTTCAAAAATCAATTCTGGCCGAGGAAATTTTTGATTGATAAAGACGGAATAATAAGATTTGATCATGTCGGTGAAGGAGCATATGGTAAAACAGAGTCAAAAATTCAGGAACTTTTAAAACAAATTAACCCGAACTTGACTTTTCCGAAAGTGATTGAATACATCAGAGAAGAAGACAAGCCTGGAGCTGTATGCTATCCAAGGACCCCGGAAATGTATGCTGGATACTTGCGTGGATACTTTACACAACGAATAAAACCTGATGAAGAAGTTTTTTACAAAGACGACGGAAATTATAAAGAAGCACAGTTAACTTTAAATGGCTGGTTTAAAGTTGAAGCAATGAAACTCCTGCATTTGAGAGAAAGCGAAAAGCCCGCTGATTATGTTGCTTTTAAATTTAGAGGAACTGAGGTTAATGCGGTCTTCAATTCAAATGGTAAAGTATACGATGTTATCTTAACACTTGACGATAAGCCAATTCCGGAGGATATGAAAGGTAAAGATGTTTTCTACGATGAAAGCGGGCGAAGCATCGTCAGAGTTGAAAGCGGGCGGATGTATAATTTGATTTCGGGCGAAAGATACGGAGTTTACACTTTGAAACTTTACACCAATTCTGATTCATTTTCCCTTTATTCATTTACTTTCGGTTCTTGCGTTGTGAGAGAGTAAAAGTCAAATTTAAATTGATAGAATTTTATGTTGAGAGGTCCATCTATTGGAAAGATTTATGATGAAATTAAAAAGTATGAGGAACTCATCTCAAAGAATCCTGATTCCCCTTTGCTTGTCCGGCTTGCGTCACTTTATCTTGAGGTTGGAAATGTTGAAAGGGCGATAACACTGTGCAATAAAGCAGTTCAAAAATATCCTGATTATTCAACAGCACATCTTCTGATGGCAAGATGCTATATTGAGATGAAGGCGTATTCAAAAGCACTTGCTGAATTAAATCGTGTTGTTGAGATTTTGCCCGATTCTCAATTTGTGATTGATTTAATCACAAAGATTTCCACCGGTCAGAGGAAGGAAGAGCAAGTTAGGAAGGTAACTCGTAGAGGATCACCCGTTGGTCTTGAAGCAGAACTTCCGGAGATAGAAGTTCCGGGGGAAATCAAAGTTGAGGAAAAGGAACTTAAATCATATGAAAAAGCAATTGATGAGGTTGAAGAAGTTTTTGACATTCAATTTTTTGATGAAGATAAACCGCAAGAAAAAGTATCTGTTGAAACACAGGCGACATATCTTGATGAATTAATCAAACGACTTGAAGAGGGAAAATCAAAGCAGAGAACGGGCGGTAAAGTTGAGCGTGAAGATTTAAGTGAGATAAAAGAAGAAGAGTTTTCCTATGAAGACATCAGCGTTGTGACACCAAAACTTGCGGAGATACTTGCAAATCAAGGAGCATATGAAGAAGCGATAAAAATTTACAAAAAGTTGATAGAACAGCGCCCTTATGAAAAGGAAAAATATGAGAATGAGATCAAAAAACTTGAAGAGAGAATTGGAAAATAAAATATGTTAAGACCTGTAAAATACCTGGGTCAGCATTTTTTGAGTGATAAAAATATAGCAAAGAAAATTACCGAGGCGATAAATCCACAGCCAGATGATGTAATAGTTGAAATTGGCGCTGGCGAGGGCTTTTTAACGGAACAATTCGCCGGAAAGGTCAAAAAAATTTTTGCGGTTGAAATTGATAAAAGAGCGGTTGACTTTTTAAAAGTCAGATTCGGCGATGAAAATCTAAAAGATAAAGTTGAAATTTTACACTGCGATTTTTTGAAGCTTGATCTTAACCAGTTTGGAGAGTTTGGAAAAATTAGATTGGTTGGGAATATACCATACAGCATTACAAGCTCAATCATATTTAAAGCAATAGAAAACAGGCAAATCGTAAAGGATTTGACTATAATGGTTCAGCTTGAGGTTGCTTTGCGAATTGTCTCATCTCCGAATGTTAAGGATTACAGCATTCTTTCTGTGATGTGTCAGGCATATTCAAAGCCCGAGATTTTGTTTCGTGTTTCAAGGAATGTATTTTATCCAAAGCCGAAAGTATCTTCTGCAGTTATACGGCTTGATTTTGAGATGAGTCAGCTTGCTGAAAGAATCATTGATGATGCATTTTTCAAAAAAGTTGTCAAAACAGTTTTTAACAAGCGAAGAAAAATTTTGAGAAATACATTGAGCGAAATTTTTGATGAAACGGTTTTATCAAAGATTGATTTTGATCTGACAAAAAGACCGGAGCAATTGACTGTTGAAGAGTTTATAGAACTTTCAAACTCACTTTACAGGGTTACAAATCAAGTTGTGGGGAAAATAAAAGCAGATGTTAAATGAGTTATGTCGCAAACCTTCGCAACCTGCACTTCGGGGACATTGTGAATATAACTTTTTATATATTTTTGATTTTGCTGGCTTTTTCATTCGCACATCAAGTTAAACTCTGGTGGCTCATAGTTTTGTTTAATTTATTGATCATATCTTTCATCTTTTATCTTGCGCTTAAATGGGAGATGGATAATCCCGATATTTTTTCTGTTAAGAGATTTGTTCGTGAGTGGTATCTTCTGCCGTTGATACTTCTGACATTCAAAGAGATTTACTTTTACATAAATTTACTTGATCTGCCCGATTACGACTGGATTTTGATAAAAATTGATTATATGATTTTTGGAGAGCATCCAACTTATGTTTTGGGTAAAATCGCAAATCCAGTGCTCACGGAGATTTTGCAGATCGCATATTCAACTTTTTATTTCTTGCCTGTCATACTTGCGTATGATTTTTATCGTCGTGGTGACATTGTGAAATATCGTTATGTTATGGCTACAGTCGTTTACGGGTTTTATCTGTCATACATTGGATATCTTCTCGTCCCGGCGATTGGACCGAGGTTTACACTTCATGATTTTTCAAGGCTTGATGAAGAACTTCCAGGTTTGTTTCTCACAAAGCCACTGCGCTGGATAATTAACACTGGTGAATCAATCCCTCCAGGCGTCCCGAATCCGTGGGATTACGCACAAAGGGATGCTTTTCCAAGTGGACACACGCAACTTACGCTTGTCGTTATGTATCTTTCTGTTGTGATGAATTCAAAGACGAGATATTTTCTGATCCCGGTTGGAATTTTGTTAATTTTTTCAACGGTTTATCTTCGTTATCATTATGTAATTGACTTGATAGCAGGGTTTTTATTTGCGGTCTTTACACTTGCAACATCCCCATATCTTTTTAGTCAATGTGAAACAAAAATTGGACAGCGAAATGGAAGAGAAAGAATTTAAACCGTATGTTCCAGCTGAATCTAAACTTCCGGAGATGACTTTTCGTGCGGTTTTCCTTGGAGTTATAATGGCTGTCGTCTTGGGTGCAGCAAATACATACATTGGTTTGAAAGCTGGTATGACAATTTCCGCAACTTTTCCAGCTGCTGTTGTTGCTATGGCGGTTATGAGAGTTCTGCGTGGTTCAATTCTTGAGGAAAATATAGCAAGGACAACGGCTTCGGTTGGTGAGGCGCTTGCAGCTGGTGCTATATTTACTATTCCAGCTTTTGTGATTTCAGGCGTTTGGTCTGAATTTAACTACTGGGAAAGCACTGTGATCATGCTTGTGGGTGGAGTGCTTGGCGTTTTGTTTATAATTATTTTGAGAAAACCGCTTGTAAATGACCCAACACTGCCTTATCCAGAAAGTGTTGCATGTGCTGAAATGGTCAAAGCCGGTCAGAAAGGTGAAACAGGCGCAAAATATGTTTTCAGCATGATGGGTGTTTCCGCTTTGATTGAACTTTTTAAAAATAATCGTGGGATAAAACTTTTTGAGGAAGTGATAAGCGGTTTTGTTGAATTTGGGAAATATAAAATTCAACTTTTCAACGGTTCAAATCCAGTTGGAAATGCACAAACATATACAGGTGGGGTTTACCTTTCAACTCCTGTCGCTTCCCCAGCTCTTGTTGGCGTTGGATATATAATCGGACCGAGGTTATCTGCGGTTGCTTTTTCGGGCGGAGTTCTTGGATGGTGGCTCTTTATCCCTCTTGCTATATTTTTTAACAGTGGAATAGAAGGTTTCATTGGAAATGGAACTGATTGGGAAAGTTTAACAAATGCAGTTTGGTATTATCAGGTAAGACCCATCGCAGTTGGAGCTATGATTGTTGGAGCGTTTCACACGCTCTGGGGAATGAGAAAGCAATTGTTTGATGGAATTGTAAAAGGTTTGAAAGAAGCAAGACAGGTTAAAACACATAACTTTGTATATTCAAGATTAGAGAATGATTTGCCACTTCCGATGGTTATTGCTTCAACATTTTTGCTTGTGATTCCGATTACCTTGATCTATTATTATTTCACGGGAAATTTGTTAAGTGCGATTGTTGCGGGTCTGGTTATGACATTTACGGGATTTTTATTTTCCGCAGTTGCAGGTTATCTTGTTGGAGTTATGGGTGGTTCAAATAATCCAATTTCTGGATTGACACTTTCTTCCCTTGTGATATCTGCGGTGTTGATGGTTGCCCTTGGTGTTAAAGGAACTAAAGGAGTTGAGGTTGTGCTTGGAGTTGCTGCTGTTGTGTGCACTGCGCTTGGAATTGCAGGAGACATGCTTCAGGATTTAAAAATTGGTCAATTGCTTGGTGGAACTCCGAGAAAGATGCAAATTTCGGAAATTATCGGTGTTATATTCACGGCTTTTGTTTTAGTTTTTCCGATGGCTATTCTTCATAAGGGAACTGAAGGAGGCATTGGAGGTAAATATCTTCCGGCGCCACAGGCAGGTTTGATGTCCGTTATGTCAAAGGGAATTGTAAGCGGTGAAATAGCATGGCCATTGATAATTTTTGGTGGAGTTTTAGCCTTTGCTTTGATACTTCTCAAGACCCCATCCCCAACTTTAATTGCAGTTGGAATGTATCTTCCTTTTGAAACAACATCGGCTATATTCGTTGGAGGGTTGATAAAATACATTGTTGATGTTATAGTGAGAAAGAGAAATTATCCCGAATCTGAAATTGTTAAAATAGAAAATCGTGGTATCCTTCTTGCCTCCGGTCTTGTTGCAGGCGAATCAATAACAGGCGTTTTGCTTGCGGGTTTGTACCTTTTGAATGTTAATTTGCCACACATCTCGGATAATCCGTTTCTCGGTCTTCTTGTCTTCCCGCTGGTTGCTCTGATTCTGATTTTTGTTCCCTTGAAAGATACAGGAGCAAAATAAAGAAACGGAAACAAATTTATCGCTGTTAAACTTTTTGAAAGCAAATTAAAACAAATTTTGGAGAGGTCATCATGCGCTGGTTAATTTTAATTTCTATCTTTTCAGTTATGATCGCGGTAAATCTTAATTCTCAAACATTGAAAGTTGGGGATAAAGCGCCGGATTTCAAACTTCCTTATGCGACGAAAGACACGATTGTTTTTGCCGGGGTCAGGTTATATGATTTAATCGGGAAGAAAAATATCATTCTTGCGTTTTATCCGGCTGACTGGAGTGGTGGATGCACAACGCAAATGTGCACATTCAGAGATAATTTTGTTGAACTTTCAAATCTTGATGCGGAGGTTCTCGGGATAAGTGGTGATTATGTGTTTTCGCATCGGGAGTGGGCTAAGAGTTTGAATTTGCCGTTTAAACTTTTGAGCGACCATAAACATGAAGTCGCAAAACTTTACAATTCGTATGATGAAAATTCTGGCTACAACAGGCGGACTGTTTTTGTGATTGATAAGAAAGGGAGCATTGCTTATATAAATTGGAAATATGATGTTCGTGACCCGAAACATTTTGAGGAATTGCAAAGGGTTCTTGCGAGTTTGAAGTGAGCTTTGAATTGATAAAGTTTTAATGATTGAGTAAATTAAAGAAAAAAGAGCCAGGTTAAAGATAATGAAGAATCAAGGTAAATTTATCTATCCATTGTTTGAGTTTTCCCAGCTTAAATGGCTGAATTTAAACCGGGAAAGAGTTCTTGAAGTGTTAAACTCATTGATGGA
>CAZQJI010000038.1:0-9537 GCA_964593475.1 uncultured Bacteroidota bacterium
GATATAATAAAATTTGACATCAAATTCCCGATCACAGCAAGCCCGGTTGTAGATGGACATTGACAACGAGGGAAAAATAAACAAATTGTTTCCACTTTTTCGGAGATACTGAGAACTTTATTGCAAAATTCTCACCATTTTAAATCTGCTTGAAAATTGAAAAGGTCAAACTTTTCGCTTTCCAGAAAAAAGCAACAGATTATTTATCACAATATAAATCACCTGTATAATCCATTCGCATAAATATATTTTTCAACTTCATCTGGCACAAGATATTTGATTGACTTCCCATCTTTTATTCTCTTTCTTATTGAAGATGCTGAAATTTCAATGTTCGGGACAGTGATAAACTCGGCAAATTTTGAAAATTCAGTATCAGGAATAATGTAATTTGGACGATTGAAAACAATGAGTTTTACTTTTTTAACTATCTCATACGGACTTCGCCAGGTGTGAAATTCTTTAAACTGATCCGCACCGATCAGAAGATAAAATTCATCATTCTTAAATTTTTCAATCAACTGATTTATAGTGTCAATTGTGTAAGATATTCCACCACGCTTTATCTCAATGTCCGAGACCTCAAAATATGGATTCCCTTTTATTGCAATTTTAACCATCTCAAACCTGTGTTCGGGGCTTGCGATTCGGGAAAGGTAGTTTTTATCCTGTTTGTGAGGCGGGGTTGAACACGGAATAAATATAACTTTATCAAGTTTCGCTTCTTCCCTTATGTATTCAGCAACTATCAAATGACCAATATGCGGCGGATTAAATGTCCCTCCGAAAATTCCAATTTTCATCCGTTGAAAATCACCATCTTTCTTTTCTTGAAAAGATTTAAAATCGCGGACCTCGTCCTTTTAAAATCGTCGGATTTGAGATCATTCAAAATCGGCGCATAAACTTTTTTAAGCGACTCAATATCCCTTGCGTATTCAATTCGCTTTAATGGGACGAAAAGAACATCAAGCGCATCAACAAATTTTAAAATGTTAAGTTCATCCGTCTCACTCTCTATCTTTGATAGAAATTTTTCATGAAGCCTCTTAACACCTATCAATTTATTTGGATTGTCCCTGTAAATTGAAGTGACGACAACATCATACTTATGCGTCATGACATCATAAGCGTTGTTTATCCACGGGATTGGATAAATAAAACTTGACACTTCAAGCAAAACGACAAACTTTCGCTCATCGCTTAACGCCTTTGAGATGCTTTCAAGATAGATATTTTCATTACCTTCGTGGACGAAAACCTTAACTCTCAAAGGAAAAACCTGAATCAGGAAATCGCATGTCTCATAATCGGGGAAATAAACATAAACATTTGTGTTTCTGCTTTTTTGAACATAATATTCAGCGATGTCGTGAAGCATTGATTTGTAAATTTCAACTTTTTCTTCGTAAGAAAAACAATCATCAACTTTGAGTTCCTTTAATCTCGCCGGAATAATTATGAGGGCTTTTTCAGTTTGAAACATAGTTCCAGGTTTTTTTATTTTTCAATTCAACTCATTGATAATATAGCGTCCATTAAACGTGCTGGATTATTGCTTGAAACGACTATTTTTTTAACTCTTGTAAGTTTTTTAAACAAACTCTGACCCTGTCCAGATTCATGCATTTCAATTTCAACTCCGCCTTTGCCGGCATACACAATCGCAACAGTTCCAAAAGTCCCCCTAACTCCCCAACCACCGAATTCTTTCCACAGGTTATTTTCAATCAATTTAACATTTTTGATCTCAACCTTTTTAATTCTGAATTTTATAAACTTGAAAAATCCTACGAAAATCAAAAACTCATTCCATCTGACAAGAATTGTCATCTTTCCGATAAGACCGACCAGCAATAGTTCAAAAATAATTACAGCACCCAGAATAAGCCATAATTCGCTTCTTTTTTCAATTTCCGAGTTAAGCAGAGGAAGTATGAAAATTATTGGAATCCACATAAAAATCAGAAAATAAAACCATTTCGGGAGATACTGCTCTTCTTTGTATATAAGTCCTGTTGTTAATTCCATAAGGTTATCCTTTTTGTTGTGAGATTCAAACATACTTCATCACCGTTGCAAGGTCTTTATCACCACGACCTGATAAATTGACAATCACAATTTCATCACTTTTCATCTTCGGTGCAACTTTCAAAGCGTGGGCAACCGCATGGGCACTTTCAAGAGCCGGGATTATTCCTTCAAGTTTTGATAGCAAACGAAACGCCTCAATCGCTTCTTCATCTGTTGCAATTGTATATTCAACAAGCCCGGCATCTTTAAGGAAAGAATGCTCAGGTCCAACACCGGGATAATCAAGCCCGGCAGAAATTGAATGTGTGTTAAGTATCTGACCATTTTCATCTTGAAGTAGATACTGCATGGCACCATGTAAAACACCGGGTCTTCCAGCGGTCAAAGACGCAGAATGTAAACCTGTATCAAGACCTTTCCCTCCGGCTTCAACGCCAATTAACTTAACATCCGGAACATGCTCAATAAACGGATAAAAAATCCCGATTGAATTACTTCCACCACCGACACAAGCAATTATCACATCAGGGAGTTTCCCCTCAATTTCAAGAATTTGTCTCTTTGTTTCTCTCCCGATCACACTTTGAAAATCCCTTACCATCATCGGATAAGGATGCATCCCCACAACCGAGCCAATCATATAAAAAGTCGTTTTAACATTTGTCACCCAATCACGAATTGCTTCGTTTATAGCTTCCTTGAGAGTCCTACTGCCAGATGAAACAGGTTTGACATCTGCACCAAGCAATTTCATCCTGTAAACATTCATTTCCTGTCTTTTCATATCTTCCTCACCCATATAAATCACGCATTCAAAATCAAAAAGAGCACAAACGGTTGCAACCGCCACGCCATGTTGACCTGCGCCTGTTTCCGCAATTATCCTTTTCTTCCCCATTCTTTTCGCAAGAAGTGCCTGACCTATTGTGTTGTTTATCTTGTGTGCTCCGGTGTGACATAAATCCTCCCTTTTCAAATAAATTTTCGCCCCACCAAGATACTTGCTCAAGCGTCGTGCAAAATAAAGAGGTGTTGGACGTCCAACATAATGTTTAAGATAATAATCAAATTCATCTTGAAAACTTTTGTCATCTTTCAGCTTCATATACCAACTTTCAAGTTCTTCCACCGCAGGGATTAATGTCTCAGGGATAAACTTACCGCCGTAAATCCCGAAATATCCTCTTGAATCCGGAAGTTTAATTTTCATATTTTCACACTCTTTGCGTTTTCAATGAATTTTTTAACCTTTTCAAGATTTTTCTTCCCGGGGAAATCTTCAACACCGCTTGACACATCAACACCATAAGGTCTAACTTTTAAAATCGCTTCTTTAACATTTTCAGGGGTCAAACCTCCTGATAAAATTACTTTATATTTTTCGCTCAACCCCAAAACTTTATCCCAATCAAATGTCTTCCCTGTCCCACCAAATTCACCATCTGAAAAAGTATCAAAATGGAAATAATCAACATCATAATTTTTAAGAATCTGCTCCGAAAAATTATTCCCGACTTTAAAAGATTTCATAACCTGAACATAATTTTTCAATCTCTCACAAACATCCGGATTTTCATCTCCGCTCAGTTGCACAACATCAATCATCGTCTGGTCAATTATTCTTTTGATTTTTTCAACATCATCATTTACAAAGACCCCAACGCAGAGAGCAAACGATGAAACTTCACGAATTATTGAAGCTGCTTTCTCCGGCCCAATATATCTCTTGCTTTTCTCGCAAAAGACAAATCCAAGCATATCAGCTCCGGATTCAACAGAATTCACAGCGTCTTCAAAATTTGTAATTCCGCATATTTTTACCAGAACAGACATTTATCAACCCTGTTTTAATTTTTCCCGAGTAATTCAAAAATTTTTTTAACTTTATCCCTTGATTTCATCAAAGTTTCACCAACGAGAATTGCATTGAAACCGGCATCAATCAATTTCAAAACATCATCCCTGTTTTTAATTCCGCTTTCGCTTACCTTTATGACATCTGGCGGGAACAATTGTGAAAGTTCAATTGATCTTGAAATATCAACTTCAAATGTTTCAAGATCGCGATTGTTAATTCCAATTATCTTCGGGTAAGGTGAAACTTTGAGAGCCCTTGCTATATCGTGGCGATCAAAAACTTCAACCAGAACCTCAAGCCCGATTTCATTTGCAATTGATAAATAGTCCTCAAGCTGAACATCATCAATTAAACGCACGATCAAAAGGATTGCATCCGCACCGATATATTTTGCCTCGTAAATTTGATATTCATCAATTATAAAGTCCTTTCTCAACACTGGAATTTTAACGCTGTTTTTAATTTGCAAGAGATGCTGTTTTTTGCCCCCGAAAAATTCGTAATCCGTCAAAACAGAGATCGCGCTTGCACCCGCCCTTTCATATTGCTTCGCAATTTCCACCGGCTCAAATCCATTGATGCTCAAATCCCCGAAAGAAGGGGAAAATTTTTTAACCTCTGCGATCAATTTAATTCCATCACCTCCGCTCAAAGCTTGTGCAAAATTTCTGTGTTTGTAATTTAAAGCGTTAACTAATTTTTTTAAATCCTTTAAAGGTAGAACCTCCTTCGCCCGTTCAATTTCTTTGACCTTGTTTTCAATTATTTTGTTGAGCTTGCTCACTTTTTAACCTTTGTTATTTTTAATTCAATGATTTTTTTCTTCGTCTTTTTTGTGACCTCAAAATAAAAATCGCCAAATTTTATTTTTTCACCTTCACCCGGGATTCTTCCAGCAAGTTTTGACACGAAACCACCTAAACTTTCATAATCAGTTCCCTCCGGAATATCAACGCTAAATTTTTTATTGAAATCACCTACAGGCATACTTGCATCAACAATTATTGAGCCATCTTTCAAAACCTCGTAATTTCTCTCAACCTTGTCATATTCATCGTGTATCTCCCCGACAATTTCCTCAAGTATATCTTCAAGCGTGATAATTCCCTCAAAACCGCCGAACTCATCAACAACGATCGCCATATGAATTTTGTTCTTCTGCAACTCTTTCAAAAGCTCGCTAATTTTCATCGTCTCCGGGACAAAATACGCCGGTCTTACAAGGTCATACAAAACAAACAAATTCGGCTCTTCAATGTAATTTATCAAATCCTTCGCATAAACTATTCCAATTATATTGTCAATTGTGTCTTTATAAACAGGCAAACGGGAATAGCCCTCGTTCAAGACAGTCTTAACAACCTTTTCTCTCGGCGCATTTATATCAATAGCAACAACCTTCGTCCTCGGGATCATAATCTCACGAACGGTTTTATCGTTGAATTCAAGAACATTTTTCAAGAGCTGATTTTCGTCAGGAGTTTCACCCTGCTTTACATTTTCCATCAGAAATTCAAATTCATGTCTGACGAAGTTAACACTTTTTGGAACCAACTTTGCCACATATGTTTCTGGCACAAGATTCAAAATTTTAAAAAGTAAAAAACTCAAAAAAAGGAGTGGATCAAAAAGTTTTATAAAAAATTCAGGTCTATTTTCCACAAGACGATAAATTAAACGAAGGATGTAAAGCGAAAAAAACACAAGCAAAGTCAAAGGCAGGAAAAGTTCCTTTCTCCCATCAACCCAAGCTCCGAGAATCAAAAGCCCCGGGATAATTGGCAAAAATTTTAAGATTGCAAAAGAAAGCGAAAAATAGCCCGCTGATTTTCTGAAATTTTCTATCCTTTTAGCGATTGAACTTCTTAACTTTTCAACATCTTCAAGTGAAATAATCGCAAACTCAAGAATTGAAGCGGAAATTCCAAACAAAATTAAAATAAGTGAGATCAAAAGCGTCATAAAATTGATGGATAAGTTAAATTGCGTTGAAGTTTATATATTTGAAAATTTATTTGTCAGAGCGATTAACTCTTCAAGTTTTCTCTTTGCTTTACCTGAATCTATCGCTTCCTTAGCCATTTCAATTCCTTCGGAGATTGAGCCAGCAAGTCCCGAGACATAAATTGCAGCTCCCGAATTCAAAAGGACAACATCTCTTTGAGGTCCTGTCTCGCCTTCAAGAACTTGCTTTATAATTTGAGCGTTTGTCTTCGCATCGCCACCGAGAATTAAATTTATATCCCATCTTTTCAATCCAAAATTTTCGGGAAAAATTTCATAAGTTTTCACCGCTCCATTTTTCAACTCACTTATTTTCGTATGCCCTGAAATAGAAATTTCATCAATTCCGCCCGCACCGTGAACAACGAGAGCATGTTTTGAGCCAAGCTCTTTCAAAACATTTGCGATCTTTTCAGTCAAATTTTCAGAGAAAACCCCCAGCAATTGCTTTTTTGCACCAGCTGGATTGGTAAGTGGTCCAAGAATATTGAATATCGTCCTGATCCCGAGAGATTGTCTCACAGGGGCTGCATATTTTATTGAGGTGTGGTAAAGCGGAGCAAAAATAAATGCGAAACCAATTTCTTCAAGGCAAATTTTCGCCTGTTCGGGGGTAAGTTCTATGTTAACCCCAAGCTCTCTTAACACATCTGCGCTACCACATTTGCTTGAAACAGCTCTATTTCCATGTTTTGCGACTTTTACACCCGCTGCACTTGCAACTATTGCCGATGCAGTTGATATATTAAAGGTTCCAACCTCATCCCCGCCCGTTCCACAGGTATCAATCAAATTATCATCTTCAAAATCAATTTTTAACGATTTCTCAATCATTGCTTTTGCACACCCCGCAATTTCATGAGTGGTCTCCCCCTTCATCCTCAATCCAACGAGAAAACCGGCTATCTGCGCCTGATCCGCCTCTCCGTTCATTATCTGACGCATTGCGAAATATGACTCTTCAAATGTTAAATCCTGTTTCTGGACAAGTTTAGCAATTGCATTCTTTATCATAAATCGTTGAAACTTTTTGTAAAAAATTTACTGCTTGTGTCTCAAATTATCAAATTTTTTGAGGATCCCCATAAGTTCAATTTGCAAATTGAAAATGTTTATCTTAAATTAATCACGCAAACACAAAATTAAAGCCATCGCTCCACGAGTTGAAAAAACTTTCGGCAATAATTTTATCAACTATATTCATCGGGTGCTCAATCTGGAAGAGCGTAACAAGTGAATTCAGCGCTTATTTTAACACTTATTACAACGCAAAAGTTATATTTGAACAGGTTGAAAATGTAGTTCAAAGCAGAAGTTTAACCGAAAAATTTTTAACAGCTGAAAAATTTGACTCAGAACTTCAGCTCCCGCCAAATGAAAGAAATAAACTTGATGATGTCATAAAAAAATGCTCAAAAATTTTGCAATATTACATCAACACTTCAATCGCTGACGATGCCCTTCTGATGATAGGAAAATCTTACCTTTATCAGGATAATTTCACCGGTGCGGAAAGAAAATTTGCTGAGCTTATATCAACATTTCCAAAAAGCAAACTCTACGATGAGGCACTTTATTACCTTATGTTGACGCTTTCAAAGGAGAAAAAATACACCGATGCCATTATCTCATTTCAAGCAAAAGCAAGAATAGAACCAAAAAACAAGAACCTCTGGAAACTCTACAAAATTTATGGGCTTGCAAAATTCAAACTTGGAGAAACAGATAGCGCAATTTACTACCTTAAACTTGCATCAAGCCAGGCAAAAGGCGAGGAAAAGGCAGAAATTCTTTTTTATCTTGGAGAACTTAATGAAAAAACAGATAAAACGGAAAGCGCAAAATTTTATTATGAGGCATCAAAATTAACTAAACGAACAAATCTAAAAATTTATTCTCTCATCAAATACGCAACACAACAGCGTGAGCTTGGAAATTATAAACTCGCCGAAAGAATCCTGAACGATTTGATCTACTCAAACATTGACAAAGATTATGAAAAAAGAGCTTACCTTGAACTCGCCCGCACCTATCGTATGTCAAAAAACATTGAACTTGCGATTAAGACCTATACTTATCTTGACACAACTTACAGAAGAACGGAGGAATCATCATATGGATATTTTGAGCTCGCACAAATTTACGAAAACGAAATCTTGAATTATGATTCAGCGAGAATTTTCTATGAGAAAGCACGCCTTGAATTTCCACAGAGTGAAATTTCAGGTGAAGCTCAAAAGAAAGTTGAAAAACTCAACGAATACGCACGACATCATACAGCGCTTGCAAAAAACGACAGTGTTTTAAATTTCATCAAATTAAATCCGGATTCATCCGTTTCAATCAATGTTGACTCGCTAAAAGATCAAATTGCACAAACAAAATACGCACTTGCCTGGATCTTTTACACATCGCTTAACAAAATTGACTCCGCTGTTTATTATCTCAAAGACATAATAAAAAATTATCCACAATCATCAATCGCACCCCGCTCTTATTATTTACTCGGGACAATTTACGAAGACATTGACACTTCAAAAGCAAAGGAATTTTTCACCCAGCTGGTAAAAAAATTCCCCGAAAGCGAATATGCACTGCAAGCGATGAAGTTTCTCGGAATTGAAAATAATTTTAAAAAAGATAGTTTAAGCGAACTTTACAACGAAGCGATTTCCCTCATTGATAAAGATCCCATCAAAGCGATTGAAATTTTATCTTCAATCTGTAATCACAATTCAAATTCAGCTTTAAAAGCGAAAGCATATTACGCCATCGGATGGATAAATGAATACAAATTAAAAAACTTTGCAAAAGCGATTGAACATTATTCCATCGTTTTGAATAATTTTCCAAATTCTGAATACGCAAAGGTAGTTGCAAGGAAACTGAATCCGGAAAAAGAAGAAACAGCACCACAAAAAGAATTACCTCCAGCTCCGCAGGCAGAAAAGAAACCAGAGATAAAACCAGCACCTAAAGGAACTGAGGGAGAAATTGAGGACATTCCAAGGACAAGAGAAAGAAAAAGAAGAAGGATAGATGATCATTAAAGCGAGCTTTCCTGTTATTTCAAATGAACCTTTGACTTCGGAGATTCGCAAATTGACAATTCAATCTCCCGAGATTTCAAAGTTTGCAAAACCCGGGCAATTCATAAATGTTAAAGTTTCGCATTACTTTGACCCGCTTTTGAGAAGACCATTTAGCATTGCCAGTGTGGTTGACGATAAGATACAGATAATCTTCAACATAACCGGGAAAGGGACAAAAATTTTAGCGGATATAAAACCGGGTGAAAAAATTGACATCATTGGTCCGCTCGGAAAACCGTTTAACATTGATGATGATTTTGAACTTGCAATTATAGTTGCAGGTGGTCTCGGGATCGCACCATTTCCGTTTTTAACAAAAATTTTGAAACAGAAAAATAAAAGCGTAATTTCTTTCATAGGTGCAAGAACTAAATCTCAAATTCTCCTTGATGGACTTGAGAATGTTAACATCGCAACCGATGACGGTTCTGATGGCTTTAAAGGAAATGTGGTTGAGATGTTGAGATTAAACATACACAAATTTAACATTTCAAAGTTTAAAATTTTCGCTTGTGGTCCAACTCCGATGTTGAAATCACTTTTGAAACT
>CAZQJI010000038.1:9637-18392 GCA_964593475.1 uncultured Bacteroidota bacterium
TCTTCAACACAAAAGAAATTATCTTATGATAAAAACCGAAGTTATAATTGGAAAATTAAAACTTAAAAATCCCGTCCTCGTAGCGTCCGGCACCTTTGGATATGGAGATGAATTGATTGATTTAATTGACATAAGCAAACTTGGTGGGATTGTAACAAAATCTTTAACTTTGAAGCCGAAAATAGGAAATCCACCACCACGGGTTGCAGAGACACCCTGTGGAATGTTAAATTCAATCGGACTTGCCAATATCGGGGTTGATAGATTCATAAATGAAAAATTGCCGATTTTGAAAAATTTTGACACTGCGTTGATTGTGAGCATTGCTGCAAAAAGAATTGAAGATTACTGCGAGATAATAAAACGACTTGAAAACGCCGATGGGATTGATGCTTATGAGATAAACATTTCCTGTCCAAATGTAAAAGAAGGCGGACTTGAATTCGGGACAAATTTATCAATGACAGCAAAAGTTGTAAGCGAAACGAGAAAAACAACAGATAAAACTTTGATAATAAAATTAACTCCGAATGTCACACGAATTTCGGAATTTGCGAAGATTTGCAAAGAAGAAGGAGCGGACGCAGTTTCTTTAATTAACACTATCGTTGGAATGGCAATTGACATAAAAACAAGAAAACCAAAACTTTCAACCGTGACTGGAGGTCTTTCCGGACCTGCGATAAAACCAATCGCTCTTGCAAAGGTGTTTGAGGTTTTTCAAAATGTTGATATACCAATAATTGGAATAGGTGGAATTTCAACCTGGGAAGATGCAATTGAATTTATGCTCGCCGGTGCAAAAGCAGTTCAAGTTGGAACAGCAAATTTCGTTGATCCAACAGCACCACTTCAAATTATCTCTGGAATAATCAAGTATTGTGAAGAAAACAAAATTCAGGATGTGAATGAACTTGTTGGTTCTGTCTTGATTGACTTGGAAAATACGGTTAAGTCTCCGTAAAAATTTCTTCACACAAAAAATATGGGGATTAACTCAAATGAGACAGGATTATATTGAAACGATAAATTATCTGTATTCATTGCAACGCTTCGGGATAAAATTTGGTTTGCATAATATAGAAAGATTGCTTAAATTATTGCAGAACCCTGAAAGAAATTTTATCTCAGTCCATATTGCAGGAACAAATGGCAAGGGTTCAACTTCATCTTTTATTGCTTCAATTTTAACCGCAAGTGGATATAAAGTAGGTCTTTATACATCACCGCACCTTGTAGATTTCACCGAAAGAATCAGAATAAATGGAACTCCGATTTCACGAGAAAGAGTTGTTGAGTGTGTAAAATTCCTGCGCAGTGAAATTGATATTTTGAAGGCAACATTCTTTGAGGCGACAACAGCAATTGCTTTCAAATACTTTGCTGATGAAAAAGTTGACTTCGGGATAATTGAAGTTGGACTTGGTGGACGACTTGATTCCACAAATGTAATAAAACCAGCTATCTCTGTGATTACGAGCATCTCTTATGATCATATGGATGTTCTCGGAGAAACGCTTGAAAAAATCGCTCTTGAAAAAGCTGGGATAATAAAAGAAGGAATTCCCTGCATCACCGGCTGTGAGGACGAAAGTGCTTTAAATGCTATAAAAAGAGTTGCGGATGAGAAAAATTCACAACTTATAATCGCTGATAAAATTTCTGAAGCGAATTTGAAAGAAGCCGGTGAAGAATTTATTAAATTTGATTTGAAAACGCCCAAAAGCTTTTATGAAGATTTAACTGCAGGGGTTGCGGGGACTTTTCAGATTAAAAATGCTAAGTTATCTGTTTTAACTTATGAGAAACTCATTGAACTTGGCTTTGTAAATTTTGATAAAAAAAGTGTTTATGAAGGGATTTTGAAAGTAAGAGAAAATACGGGACTCAGGGGTCGGCTTGAACTTTTGAACAAATCACTTAATTTGCAAAATAAACCGAAAATTTTAATAGATGTCGCACATAATTATCCCGCAATATCTCAACTCGTTCAGGAACTTGAAAATTTCAAACGAAGGAATTTACATGTTCTTTTTGGAGTGATGAAGGACAAGGAATATGAAAAAATGATTAAAAAACTTTCTGAGGTCAGCCATTTTGCGGTTGCAACTCAACCAAAGATAGGTCGTGCGCTTGATGCAAAGACGATATCTGAAATTTTTAAATCAAACGGAGTTGAGTCAATCTATATTTCGGATTCGGATAAAGCATTTGACTTCATACTGAGTAAAGCTGAACCAGAGGATATGATTTTGATAACCGGTTCACATTATCTTGTGGGTGAGGTGATCGCCCACATTGAGAAGAGAAAAATTGAGTGTCTTATTTAAACAAAAATTAAAAACAAAATTAAAGGGGTGCATCAAAAATGGTAATGGACATTGCAGAACTGCAATCTAAAAAAGTAGTTGAACTCCAGAAAATTGCCAAAGAGCTGGGGCTCACCGGATACAGCGATTTAAAGAAGCAGGAGCTGATAATGAAGATTCTTGAAAAGATGCAGGAGCAAAGAGCGACATCAGGTGCAAGTGAAGAAGGTGAAGAGCAAAATGGCATAATCTTCGGTAAAGGTGTTCTGGAGATCCTGCCTGATGGATACGGATTTTTGAGGTCAGCAAATTACAATTATCTTCCATCGCCTGATGATATTTATGTTTCGCCATCGCAAATTAAAAAGTTTAATCTCAAAACCGGGGACACGGTTGCAGGTCAAGTAAGACCACCGAAGGAAGGTGAAAGATTTTATGCTTTGCTTAAGATTGAAACTGTGAACGGTCTTCCGCCGGAGAAATCCAGAGAAAGAATTCTCTTTGAAAATCTCACACCGCTTTACCCGACCAAGAGAATTCGCCTTGAGACAGTTCCCGGTGAATATTCCATGAGAATTCTTGATCTTTTCGCTCCAATAGGAAAAGGACAGCGTGGTTTAATTGTTTCTCCACCAAAAGCAGGTAAAACTGTTCTTCTTCAGAAGATGGCAAATAGCATAATGCGAAATCATCCGGAGATTAAATTAATCATTCTCCTGATTGATGAACGTCCTGAAGAGGTCACGGATATGGAGCGTTCTGTTGGTCCGGATGTTGAGGTTATAAGCTCAACATTTGATGAGCCACCGGAAAGACACATGCAGGTTGCAGATATGGTTCTTGAAAAGGCGAAACGACTTGTTGAATCAGGAAGAGATGTGGTGATACTTCTTGATAGCTTGACACGTCTTGCAAGAGCAAGCAACCTTGTGACGCCTCACAGCGGTAGAATTCTCTCCGGCGGTATTGACGCAAGCGCATTGATAAAACCGAAGAAATTCTTCGGTGCAGCAAGAGATACGGAAGAAGCAGGAAGTTTGACAATAATTGCAACCGCTTTGATTGACACAGGAAGTAGAATGGATGAAGTTATATTTGAAGAGTTCAAAGGAACAGGTAATATGGAGGTTGTTCTGACAAGAGAACTTGCGGATAGAAGGATTTTCCCTGCAATTGATATAAACAAGACAGGAACAAGAAAAGAAGAACTTCTCCTTGAGCCGGAGGAGTTGAATCGCGTCTGGATTTTGAGAAAAATTCTAAGCGAAATGTCCCCGGTTGAAGCGATGGAATACTTGCTTGAAAATATGAAAGGAACAAGGAACAACAAGGAATTCTTGAGATCAATGAACACTTAATCTCTTAAAACTGCTAATTTACCAATCCCAACTTTTGTTCCATCTTCGCTGTATGCAATGATTAAATAAACCCCAGTGGGAACATATTGCCCTTTTTCATCTTTTCCGTCCCAAAGGGCAGTTCTGCCACCGGGAGATGATATATTTTTCACAAGATCGCCACTTATGGTGAAAATCTTTACGGTTGAATTTGCAACGAGACCATCAATTACAACATTTAAATCTTTTTCCGGATGAAAAGGGTTCGGATAAACTTTTATCGTCTCAAAATTTTCAACCGGCTTCGCAAACTCTGTCTTTAAACTCGTTAAACCTTTATCTGTTCCGAAATAAACTGTTCCAGAGTTTAAATCAAAAGCAATTGATTTGACATCGTCGCTCAGAATTGGCGAATTGCTTGTGTTATATTGCGCTATCACGCTTGTCCCATCTGGAGAAAGAACCCAGACACCATTTTTAGTTGCAACCCATTTATTGTTTGCACCATCAATCGCAATATCATTTATGTAATAATCACGAAGTGCAAAAACATTTCTTATACTCCCGCTTTTCAAAGGTTCATCTGTATTAACAATTACATTCAGCCCGTAATTTGTCCCGACCCATAAATCACCACGGTTGTCAAATCTTATAACCGTTGGATTTCCATTTAAACCTTCACCCTTTGATATAGCAATCCATTGATCATCATTTTTATCAAAAATCGTCCCTTTATCATCAAAGACCAAAATATAGCCATGCTCCGTGACAATCCATTTCCTTCCCTTTTCATCTATTTCAAGTTGAATTACGAGTGTGTTTGAAAAGTTATATCCATTTGCAAATGAATAAATCAATGAATCATTTCTCATCGCATAGAGTATGATTGAATTTCTTGCTTTGTAGTTTAAAATCCAGATGATCTCTCCTTGTTCTGCGACATCGGTGACGACAACAAAATTTGTATCTTCAACTACACCCATTATTCCATCTTTTTTTGAAAAAACCTTTAATGAATCATTTTTATCAACCCTTATCAATCCCCCACCCCATGTGCCAACCCAGATATAATTCTCACCAACTCTCACTTTATAGCAATCATTTGAAATTTCGGGGAAATTTGACTTTGAAAAATTTTTCCATCGCCCTTTTAAACCAAATTTCCCGGGTTCAAACCTGTAGAATCCTTTCCCAAAAAATCGTGAAGAAGCAACCCAGAGGTTTCCGTTCCTATCAATCACCATATTTGAAAATTGATTTCCATTCGGTCCATCAGGATAGTAAAAAAACCATTTACCGTTCTCAAAAATGCCAACCCCGTTTGAAGTGATGCCGGCAATTATTTTCCCACGCCATAAAGCGATGTCATTTATAACATCAGGTAAATCTGAAGCAAGTAGATTTAATTGATTGTCTTTGTAAGAGTAAATCTCCCTTCCAGTTGAAATTAACAACGAGTCACCAGCATTGTAAAGTGAACTAATTGATATGCTTGATACCTTGATGAAATTGTCTCCCTCAAGGCGAAACAACCCATTTTGATTTCCAGCGTAAATTCTACCATCAAATAACTTAACACTCTTAAATCCACCGGAAATCTTCCAGACCTTCCATCCAGCTGGAGAAACAAGCAAAGGATTAAACCTGAAACCGAGTGCAACCCCCTCGGATGTTGCGATATAAATTGTATCATTCACAACATCAATATCAAAAACCATCGCCCTTTCAACATCGGGGAAAATTTTTCGGTATGTATCCATAAACTCAAACTTTGAAATTCTATAACTTAAAAGTCCAAAGTTCGTCCCTATGAAGAGCGTATCCCCGTATGCTTTCAGAAAGTTAATAGTTTTGTCTGTTTCAATTGAGTTAAATATGTCAAGTATATGACTAACTTTGTAACTTGACGATGAAAATTGGAGAACATCAATTACTCCATTTGAAAATCCAGAAAAAATTTTCCCGTCAGAAGTCACTGCAATTGCCCTGACATCAATATCAAATAAACCATCAACTTTTAAAATTTTATTAAACTTCATCTCTTGAGGATAGAAGATGAAAACACCACCTTCCGTCCCAGCATAGATTGTATCATTGTTGATAAAAATTTTTCTGACATTTTTCATATCGGTGTAATTTTCCCATTTCCCAATTTGAGCGAAAGAAATTGAAATAAAAGATAAAACAAAGATTAAAAGGGAAGAAAACTTGGAATTCACAAAGCGAGAGGGGAAAAACATTGTTTTTTAAAATTACTTTTTTATCTGCTTCAAAAGATTAGCCATTTCAATTGCGGTAAGTGCGGAATCCCAACCTTTGTTGCCAACTTTAACACCTGCTCTATTAAGTGCTTGTTCAACATCATCTGTTGTTATAACTCCGAAAGCAATTGGGACACCGGTTTCAAGTTGAACCTGTGCTATGCCTTTTGAGACCTCTGAAGCGATATAATCAAAATGTGGTGTTTCTCCACGAATTACAGCACCAAGGCAAATTAAGGCGTCGTATTTACCCGTTTGTGCAAGTTTTTTAGCAACAAGTGGAATTTCAAAAGAACCGGGACAATAGAAAATTTCTATATTTTCTTCGTCCGCATCGTGTCTTTTCAAACAATCAAGAGCACCTTCAAGAAGTTTTGATGTTATGAGCTCGTTAAATCTGCTCACGATAATTCCAAATTTTAGCCCCTGTGCAATAAGCTTCCCCTCAAATTTTTTCATTTGCTTTTTCAGTTTTATTTAAAATTTAACCTTTTTTTCATCGCCTCAACGAATTTGTACGGAACTGTATAAGCCCCCATATAATGTTCATCACGCCTTAAACCACCGTGAAAATCAGAGCCACCGCTTTCAAGCAGGAAATATTCATCTGCAATTGACCTGTAATAATTTACAAGCTCATCGTCGTGAGATGGATGAATGACTTCTATACCATCAATTCCAAGTTCAATTAAAGTTGCGAGTTCATCCTCACTTAGATACCTTGCTGGATGAGCTATAAAAGAAAGTCCCCCAACTTCGGAAATTAATTTTATAGCCCTTCTTGGGGAAAGTTCTATATTTTTCTCATAAGCTGGGCAACCGACACCAAGATATTTGTTAAACGCCTCATAAAAATCATTCACATACCCGAACCTTACGAGAGCATTTGCGATATGAACTCTGCTTACTGATGAACTATGAGTTAATTCAACGACGCTTTCAAATTCAAGAGGGATGTTAAGCGCATTCAATTTTTCAACTATTCTTTTTGCACGTTGAAGCCGTAGCTCCTTAAAGACCCTCAAATTAGTTTGAAAAACTTCATCTCGCCAATTTATAAAATAACCAAGTATGTGGATATCCGTCCCGTTGATGTTTGAACTCAACTCAATCCCCGGTATAACTTCTATACCAAGTTCTTTCCCAACTTCAATTGCTTCTTCAAGTCCATCTGTCGTATCGTGGTCAACTATGCTGATTACATCAAGTCCATTTTCTTTTGCTTTCATCACAACTTGAGAAGGTGAATAAACCCCGTCTGAATAATATGTATGTAAGTGCAAATCAACTCTCACTTAAACATTTGCTTCATTTTTTCATATTCAAGAATTATTAACTTTTTCCCTTCAACTTTGATCAATCCTCTTTTCTCAAACTTTGACAAAATTCTTGACACCGTTTCTCTTGATGTCCCGGCCATATTTGCAAGGTCCTGTTGTGTTGGCAAACCTTCAACTATAACCTGTCCCTTATACATCTTACCGAGGTCATCTGCAAGCATTATCAAAACGCAACCGATGCGACCTTCAGCATCTTTCAAGGATAAACTCTTTATCTGCATATCTGCTTTTCTCAATCTCTGCGTCAGCTCCTTTAACAACGAAATCGCAATTTGCGGATGCTGGTTCAACAGGTTTAAAAAATCATCACGATAGATGATGAAAACTTCAGTATCGGTTAAAGATGAAACCGTCGCCGATCTTTTCATACCATCAAGAAGGGACATTTCGCCGAAAACTTCACCAGGACCCAGAATTGAAAGTATAACTTCTTTCCCAGTTTCATCAAGTCGTGAAACTTTAACTTTCCCATCAATTATGATAAAAAGCGCACTTCCAATCTCATCTTCCATAAGTATCACATTGCCCTTTGAAAATTTCTTTCTCGTCCCGAGCTGTGCTATCTTCTCAAGATCACGCTCGGGCAATTCCTCAAAAATAGAGACATTTCTGAGAAAGTTTATATCATTGTTCATAGGCAAGATTGAAATTGATTTTTTCATAATATAACTTTTAACTTCATTAAAAGCAAGCCCGGGATTACTTTTCTGCAAGATAGAGCGTAACTACACCAAATGTTAATCGCCACATACGAACATTTTTAAAACCGCATTTTTTAAGTATCAAAGCAAAGTTTTCACCTTGCGGAAAAATTAACACGGACTCGGGAAGATATGTATAGGCATTTTCATGCTTTGAGATAAATTTCCCGATTAAAGGGAGGACAAAGCGAAAATAAAAAAGATAAATTTCCTTTAACGGTGATTTCGGGAGAGAGAATTCAAGTATAGCGAGTTTTCCATTATCTTTAAGGATACGAAAAATCTCCATTAAACCAGCTCTAAGATTTGAGAAATTCCTGACACCGAAAGCGACAAGGCAGATATTAAAAGATTCATCTTTAAAGGGCAGGTTTTCCGCCTCAGCGCAAACAAGCGATAAACTTTCAATCTTCTTTTTCTTTGCTTTCTCAGCAAAAATTTTCAACATATTAAGTGAAACATCAACACCTGCGATATCAACTTTCATTTCCTTGTATGCTGAGAGAGAAAAATCGCCCGTTCCACAGGCGATGTCAATTATTTTTTCCTCGCCTTTTAAATTTAACTTCTTAACAGCAAATTTCCTCCAATAAATATCAAACCCGAAGCTTAAAAGATGATTTAGGAAATCATACTTTCTCGCAATTGAATCAAACATCCGTTTAACATATTTGCGCTTTGTATCTTTATCTATGATCACCTTTGCATCAAAATTTCGCATTGGTGAAAATGTTTTTTCAAAAATATAGTAACGGCAAAATTTATTTTGCAAATTTCTACGAAAACAAAAACGGCGTGGCAAAAGCC
>CAZQJI010000038.1:18402-22843 GCA_964593475.1 uncultured Bacteroidota bacterium
CCGGCATCAAAAGTTTATTTAACTTACAACTTCACACATTTGGATTACTATCCTTTTCCCTCCTGCCCAGTGGGAAGAAAGCCATTCTTCCCTGTAAAAATGGATCGTTAAATCTTCTCAAATCCTGCAAATACATACCCTCAAGGAAAAACTCACGCTTTCTTTCCTCCCTTAACAAGTTTAAAAGCGAAGGCAAATCCGAAACAGTCGTATCCCTTAAGCCAGCTGCTCTTCTAACGGAATTAATTTCGGCAAGGGCTGCGGTAAGATTATTTTGCGAATAATAATACTCTGCACGTATTAAAGCTGCTTCCTGCCATTCAACTATCGGAATATCCGAAGCACGGCTTGAGTATTTTGCCTGCCTCCAATACGGTCTTGTTGGGGTTGGTTCTTGAACTGGAACCCTTGGGTCGCCACGAATTTGATGCCTTGGTCCTACAGCAACTTCAGGTCTATCATATGCGTAAATGTAAACAAGATTATTTTCCCTGCCTGTATTTTCTGAATAAACAGCATCAAACCTAAGTCCTGTGAACAACGCTGGATTTGCAACATCATTATAAGCTCCTGATAAATCACCCTTGTGTAGTTTTGCTCTTGCTCTGCCAAGATATGCGATTGCTTTAACTTGATCCTTGTTCAATGTTTGATGTCCATTTTTAAATGTTCTCCCAGCGGGCAATCCATCAACAATGTTTATCACTTCGTTAAAATGGTTAATTGCACGGTCATAAATTTGTGCTCTTGGCAAAAGAGGACCACCATCAATTGGCGAACCATCCCACATATCTGCAAGATGAATCAAAGCAAAACCAGCATAAATATGCGCCATCGCATACTCAATCATTTTCTTTGCTGAATCTGCACCAACAATCTGCTTTATTCTTTCAGCTCCATTTTCAGCAACCCACCTTGCTCTTTGGACATACCCGAACCAATCTTCCATAGTTGTATTATTATCCTGCACCTGTCCATCTGCCATCTCCTTAAAAGTTGGAAAAGAGCCAATATGGATAAGTTCATTGCTCAATAAACCTGAACAAATGATCGTCCATTGATATTCATAAGCAAAATCAGCAGCTATTCCTGTCACTATAGCCGGGATAGCAGTAGATTGATTTAAATTTTCATCTGTTATTTGGTTTGGATTCTCAACTTGTAAACTTTGTTTGCAGCCAACATAAATTAGCCCGAAAGCAAGCAGTAAAACCGACATTAATAATTTCCTCAACATCATAAAACTCCTCCTTTAAGTTTTTTTATTTTTAAAGGGGCGGGCAAAAAACTGCCCGCTTGTTTTTTAGAACTCCACATTAAGAGTAAATATGTATCTTGTCGCTTGAGGTAATGTTAAAAAGTCAGAACCTTGATTCAAGTTCGGTCCAGGTCCTGCATAGTTAACCTGTGGATCAGGACCACCATACTTTGTCCAGAGGGCGACATTCCTTGCTGAGAAAGTCAAGCTAACTCTCCTTGAACCAAAGAATCTCGTAAAGCTTGTCGGCAAGGTAAATGAAACACCAATCTCACGCAATCTTACGAAATCTCCTTTTTGAACCCAGAGATTATCTGCCCTCCAATCATATTTCATCCACTCCCTCAATGCCTGTTCAAGTTCAACTGTATCTTTTGCCACGAAAACCTTTTGTTGAGCTTCAATCTCTGGAACATATGTATTGTATCTGACCATAAATCTTGCAGTATTGTTATAAACATAAAACTTCGTAGCCCATTCAACGAAAGCATAAATGCTAATTCTCCTGAACAATGTCAAAGTTGCAGAGAACGAGCCGTTCAATTTGGGATAAGCGTTACCAAGAAATTCTTTTTCAGTTCCAACTTGAACTGCTGCATTTGCGATTGCATTCATTACAGTTCTTCTATGAGAAGGATTCTGGAAGTTATAAGATGCAGACGCTTTATAAGTATTGAGCAAATTCAAAGCTGTTGTTAAAGAACCCTGTTTAATTCCGATCAATTTATATCCCCAGAATGAATTAATCGGATAACCTTCTCTTACCTCACCAATTCCACCAAGTCCATATGGCAACGGGGCAGTCCCACCAAGTGATGTGACTTTGTTATCATTTGTAGAAAGCATAAAGTTAACATCAAGTGATAGATTTGGAGTTGAAATCGGCAAAGCTCTTACTGTAAGTTCAATTCCCTTATTTCTCACTTCACCAACATTCGTAAGCTGGAGATTTAACCATCCCTCTGATGGTGGATAACGTTTCAAAAGCAAAGCATCTTTTGTGACTTGGCGGTAATATGTGAATTCAATTCCAATTCTATCATTCAAAAATCCTGCATCAAAACCGACTTCTAACTCATCGCTCCTTTCGGGTTTAAGCTTGCGATTTCCAATATTTCTGGGTGTAACTGCTGGAACTCCGTCAAGCCCTGCGACCGCATCCCAGGTTCTTTCCTTATCAAATACACCCGGAGCAAGCCCTGCCTGTCCCCACGCAGTTCTAAGTTTCATTGAATTCCATATGTTTTTAGGCCAGAATCCGAGTTCAGAAAGAACAAGCGATGCCTGAGCTTTTGGATAAAGAGCAAGCCCATAATCTGGACCGAATCCACTGTTTCCATCAAGACGCAAGGCGCCTGTGATGAAAAATGTATTTGCAAAACCGATTTGCTCTTGTGCAAAAACTCCACCATTTATAACTCTATATCTGTATTCCTCAGCCGTTCTAACTGCACCTGCTGAAATAACTGACAATCCAGGTGCTGGGAAATCTCTACCCTGTCCAAATACTCTATAATCGGAATCAGCAAATCCTTGGATTCCAGCGGTAAATGATGATGTGAGTTTATCTGAAATTGCTACATGCCATGCGAGTGAATAATCAAGCGTCATTGAATAAAATGTCCTTCTCTGATTTCCTTTCATACCGTATGGATAGTAAATAAACCCAAGTCCATAAGGGAATAACTGTTCATTTTCCTCAGCTGTGACATCAAAACCAATCGTTAACTTATGCCTGAATGTCCCAAATGGTCTATGACTCCATGTAACACCCCCTGTAAATGCATGGGTCGTCTGGAAATTTGTTAACTCACGGGCGATGCTTAACGGTGTAAACGGCTCACCATAAGGATTCGTAGGCGTTGCAAGATTTCTCCTTGCAAGCAGAGCATTAGGTATTAAACCATATATATTGTTGTCATTATTCGGTCTTCTCAATCTTGAATAAGTATAACCAGCTGTTGCTTGAATATCCCAGTTTTCACCACCTACGGCGTTTAAATTACCTCTGAATGAAATCCTTCTGAAGAAGTTTGAAGGAATTGAACCAACCTCATTTTCATATCTACCTGATACATAATATCCAACTGTTGGCGTTCCACCTCTTATTGACGCAAAGTAAGCTTCATAAGGACCCGTTGATAACAAGCTGTTTGCAAGCCCCTCGCTTGCTACTTTAACACTATCTGGCGTCCTGCGCGCTCCCAATGTTATGCTTTCCCCTGTCGGGAAAATCCCAATTAGATAACCCGTAGAATATAACTTCTTGGGAACACTAACTCCACCACGTTCAATCATAAAGTTAATTGTTGGCTGTCCGGTAATTCCTTTCTTTGTGAAAATTTGAATAACACCATTTGCAGCCTGTGTTCCATACAGAGTCGTAGCAGCTGCACCTTTAATAACCTCAATCCTTTCAATATCTGCAGGAATTATATCATTTAATCTTGATGGATGCTGCCCACCCGTCCAGACTGTACCATAATCAATGCTTGCATTATCAATTCTAACACCATCAACATAAATTAATGGCTGATTATCCTGAGAAACGCTAATTAATCCTCTCAATCAATCTGATAGCTGCAGCACTTCCTGCTTGTCCAGAACTTGGCAAAGCTACTAAACCGGATACTCTACCCTGTAAAACTTCAGTTATGCTTCTTACCGGTGCAATTTCAATATCTTTTATCGTGATAGTGCCAACCGTATTTCCAACGCTTCTTTTTTCAAGAGCCGTGCCTGTTCCAGTAACGACAACTTCATCAAGTTGTAAAGCAGTGGGCGAAAGATAAAAATCAACGGTCACCGTTTCCCCGGGTCTTACAGTTACATCTTTCGTTTGTGAACCATAGCCAACGAATCTTGCCTGAATTTTATATGTCCCGGGTCTAACATTTTTGATTATATAGTTTCCATTTATATCGGTTGCTGCACCTATCGTTGTGCCAACAAGCACAACAGAAGCAGCTGGCAGTGGGTTATTTGTCTCACGGTCATAAACTGACCCTCTTATTTCGCCAAATTGTTGGGCCATGATTGTTCCGACAAAAGCAAACAACAAGAGTAGAATACTTAACCGTTTCATTTTAAGCCTCCAAATTTTGTTAGTTTTATATAAACAATCTGATTATTGTTTTGCCCTCATCGGGCAAATAATCAAGCGTGTTTAAAATGTAAGCTGGG
>CAZQJI010000039.1:0-22637 GCA_964593475.1 uncultured Bacteroidota bacterium
ATAAAATGAGCAAGTTGAATCTTAATGGTATAATACCAGCGGTTGTGACGCCGATGAAAAGTGATTTCTCAGTTGATTTTTCTCAACTCAGGGGCTATATAAACTGGATCAAGAATTTTGATGGGCTTGGTGGTGTTGCTGTGAATATGGACACAGGCGAGGGGATGCATTTGAGCAGGGATGAAAAGATGAAAATACTTGAGATGTGGGTGGAAAATGTAGATGGTAAATTTCCGGTTCTTTGTGGTTTAACCACAAGATATACTAAAGAGGCGATTGAAGAGGCGAAAATAATTGAGAAAATCGGCGCTGATGCGATCGTTGTTTTTCCAATACCTGCTTATGCTGGATACCCTTTGCCATCCGAGATCCCATACAGGTATCATAAAGCCATAGGTGATGCTGTTAGTTTGCCTTTAGTTTTGTTTCAGCTTCAGCCATCTCTTTCCGGTGTTTTTTATGATGATAAGACGCTTTTAAAATTGGCTTCTATAAAAAATGTGATTGCGATAAAGGAGGCATCGGCTGATGCTTTGAAATTTGTTCAAACGCTTAATGTGTTAAGAAATTCCGGGAAGAAAATATCTATCTTAACCGGGAATGACGACTTTATACTTGAGTCATTTATACTTGGGGCTGATGGTGCTTTGATAGGATTTGGAACGATTGCAATAGCAGAACAGATAGAGATGTTTAAAGCGGTTAAAGAGAGGAATTATGATAGGGCTTTTGAGATATATGCAAAGATAAAACCACTTGAAGAAGTTATATTTGCTCCACCAGTTAGAGATTATCGTGCAAGGGTTAAGGAGGCACTGAGGATGATTGGTGTCTTGAAAACAAGTTTTGTTCGTCCCCCGCTTCTTCCAATTTCAGACAAAGATAAGCAGAAGATCAGACGGGCATTGAAAAATCTCGGATATAAAAAACTAATGTTTTGAGATTAAAATGAAGTTAGAACAATTTGCCGATATTGAAAGGTATACTGTTCCAGCGGTTAAAAGGGCGATTGAAATTTTAAGTTTGCTTGAAAAGTCGGATAAACCAATGGGATTAAGCGAAATTTCCAAGCATGTTAATTACCCGAAAAGCTCAATTTTCAGAATACTTGTCACACTTGAAAAGTATGGTTTTGTTGAACGAAATGTTAGTGATAACACATTTACACTTGGCTTGCGACTGTCCCAGCTCGGCATAGCAAAACTTAACAAAATGAATCTGGGTTATGATTCATACAAATATCTTGAAGAGCTTGCAAATAAGACAGGTGAGAGTGTTTATTTAGCTGTGTTAAATAATTATCGTGTTGTTTTGATTCAAAGGGTTGATTCTCCGAATATGTGGTCGTTAGTTACAAAGCTTGGTCTCAGATCGCCAGTGCATTGCACCGCAAGCGGTCAGGTGTTGATCTCCGAGATGAGCGATAAAGAGCTTTCTGAACTTGTCAGAAAAGTTGGGTTGAAAAAATACACGGACAAAACCATAACTTCCCTTTCTGAGTTGAAGGCGAGGTTGAAAAGGGTAAGGGAGCAGGGATTTTCGGTTGTAGATAGGGAATACAATCCGGAGCTTGTGGCAGTTGCAGCACCGATTAGAAATGCGTGGGGTAAGATAATAGCTGCGCTTTTAATAACACTTCAATACAGGGGTAGTAAAACTGTGGTGAGGGCATATGAGCTTGCGGAGGATTTAAAACTTTATGCGAAAAAAATATCAAATATGCTTGGATATAGCAAGGAATGAGATTTAAAATTGATGAAATAGATTTATACCATATTAAAATTCCGATGGTTGAGAAATTCAGGATAAGTAATGGCGAGGTATCGGTTAAAGATTCAATAATTGTCGTGGTTAGATTCAGCGATGGCGTCACAGGTTATGGTGAGGCATCGCCGATGGCTGGTTCTTTTTATTCAAGTGAGACCCCGGAAAGTGTATGGAACGAGCTTATGAATTGTGATAGATTACTCGGGAGAGATTTTGATTTTGAAAATTTTGAGAGCGAGATTGAAAAGTTAAATTTTCAACTTTCATCTCAGGGGTTAAGCTCTTTTGCGAGAGCAGGGATTGAGACAGCGCTGTGGGATGCTTTCTCAAAAGTTAGGGGGCAACCGATATATAAGTTAATTTTGGCTGAATATAGAGAGATTGAATCCGGGCTTGCTGTTGGCATTTATGATGATGTAAATGAACTTCTTTACAAAATTGAACAGTTTTTAAAAGAAGGTGGATACAAAAGGGTAAAGATAAAGATCAAAAAGGGCTGGGATATTGAACCGCTGTATGAGATAAGGAAAAACTTCGGCGATATTCCGCTTATGGTTGACGCAAATTGTGCATATACGAGGGATGACATTGAGCACCTTAAAAAGCTTGATGAATTCGGTTTGATTATGATTGAGCAACCGTTTGAAAAAAATGATATTCAATCTTCTGCAATTTTACAGAGGGAGATTTCAACTCCAATTTGTTTTGATGAGAGCGCGGATAAAATTGAAAATCTGGAAGTGGCGTTTAAATCGGGCGCGTGCAGGGTTGTGAATATAAAGATTCAAAGAGTCGGGGGAATTTTGAACGCAAAGAGGATGCATGATTTTTGTAAAATTAACAATATACCGGTGTGGATCGGGACGATGCCTGAACTCGGGATCGGAAGTTTACACGGGGTTAATCTTTGTATGCTTGATGATTGTAAATTTCCAACTGATATTGAAGCTTCTTCAAGGTGGTATTTTGATGATATAGTTGAGCCGTTGATCACGGTTAAAGATGGAGTTCTTGAAATCGGACAGGATTTCAAATTTGATGTTAATATGAAAAAAATAGAAAAATACTCAATCAGGAAAATTAAAATAAGGCCAGGTAATTAAATGTCAACACTTGAAGTTGAATTTTTGGGTTATCGTGTTAAGAGCCCAATTTTTGTCGCTTCTGGTCCGGCAAGTCATGATGTAAAGCAGATACCGATTGCTCAGGAGATGGGCGCAGGTGGTGTTGTTTTAAAGACCGTGGTTCCGGATAAATTTGATTATATGAGGTACTGGCCCAGACCCCGTTATAAGCTGATTGACTGGGATAAAAAAATGGATGGTAAATCACAGTATTTTACACTTTATTCCTATGAACAGGCATATAGTGGTTCTGTTGATGATTATTTTAATTTTGTTAAGATTTCAAAATCAATTTCAGATATGATGATTATAGGTAGCGCATTTGCAGATGAGCCAGCGGATTGGATATATCTTGCTAAGGGGATTGAAGATGCAGGTGCTGATGCGATTGAGCTTGATATTTCTTCTCCGCACAGACCCGGAACCCTTGAGTTTGAGACCCACTTTGTAAAGGCGATCAAAGCAGTTTTGGAAAATGTTAAAATTCCTGTTTTAGTTAAATTAGCTCCGGGTCCGGATGTTCTTTCTCAGGCGAGGGTTTGCGCAGAACTTGGCGCTTCTGCTGTGACTTTATGCAATCGTTTGAGGGGATTGGAAATTGATATTGAGACGGGTAAACCGATATTGCATGGATATTATGCGGGCGTAGGAGGTCCGTGGGCAAAGTATTATGTTTTCAAACATGTCGCTGAGGTTTATAATGAAGTTAACATTTCTATAAGTGCGACGGGTGGAGTTATAAACTGGATTGATGCGATGAAATACATAATGCTTGGCGCTAAAACTGTTCAAATTCTCTCAGTTATAATTGTCAACGGCTGGGAATCAATAAAAAGAATAAATGAAGGTTTGTTATCATTTATGGAGGAGAGGGGAATTGAGAATCTTGAGGAGGTGCGTGGTGTGGCATCGCGTAATCTCGTTGAGCCGGATTTAATTATACGATGGTCGGGTGAGAAGAAAGCAGGACCGAGGAATACTTTTGACGAATGGTGAGAAAATTAATTTCTTAAGGTTATGGGAAAATACATTGGTTTGAGGCCATTTCCTCCGGAATTTTACGATAAATATCCACCGGTTGCAGAGGTGGTAGGGGATAAATGCATCGGTTGTGAAAGATGTTTAAAAATTTGCTTTTTTGATTCAATTAAAATGATTGGTGAAGTTGCCTTTATAAATAAAGATAATTGCACGGGGTGTGGTCTTTGTTTTGAGTCATGTCCCGTTGATGCGATTATATGGGTAAAGGATGAAACTTCACAAAATGGTCCGTGCATACAAAGATACGGGAGAAAGAAAGTTGAATTCGGGGATTAGCAACTTTTGTGCCATTTTGAGTTTTTTCTTTTTCATTTGCGAAACAATTTAACATATGTGAAAAAACCCTTGACAAATCCGTTTTAATTTTATATTTTTTATGTGAGAATAAGTTTAATTCACAAAACATCATGGAGGCTATTATGAGGTTGAAATTTTTAATCCCTTTCCTGATTTTACTTCCCGCCGTGTTAATATCCCAGACGGGGAAGATTTCAGGTAAAGTTTATAATGAGGCGACAAGGGAACCAATTCCCGGAGCAAATGTTGTTCTTGAAGGGACTCATTTGGGCGCTGCTGCTGATGTAAACGGGAACTATGTCATTTTAAATATTCCCCCCGGTAAATATGATGTTGTTGTCTCCGCAGTTGGATATGTTAAGACAACAATTAAAGGGGTTGTTGTGAATGCAGATAAGACAACTTTTCTTGATGTCGCTTTAAAGGAAGAGGTTATCGGTTTGCCTGAAGTCGTTGTTCAAGCAGAGAGACCGCTTATTGATATTTCTCAGACCAGCTCAAGATCTCTGATAACTTCAGATGACATCTCTGCTCTCCCGGTTGCCAATTTCCAGGAAGCGTTAAGAATTTCACCGGGTAATTATTCGGGGTATATCAGAGGTGGAAGAAGATATGAAACAAAATTTCTCATTGAAGGGATTGATGTAAGTGATAAGTATTATGAAGCTTTTTCCGCAAATTACGGCGGGAATCTTTACACGACTTATCATGGGCTAAGTTTGACATTCAGAGAAAATTCAAATATCGCGGAAGTTGGGGTTGGAGCAATTGAAGAAGTAAGCGTTAATTCAGGTGCTTCAAGCGCTGAGCTTTCCCAGGCAACGGGCGGTGTCGTCAGCATAACTCTGAAAGAAGGTAGGGGTAGAATTTCTGGTAAGGCGTATCTAAGATATGCTTCAAAACTTCCGCATAAAGGTCCAGACCTCTACTTCGGGCAGTTGCCAGATGGTTCAACTGCTGCGGATAAATATTTCGCTGAAAAACGAGCTCTTGAAGCGAAGGGTGATCCAGCAAGTTTAGCCAAAGCTGCTCTTTACACATGGTTCCCCGGGAAATACTGGTATGGGAATAAGCCGACAACTGAATTTGAGGGGTCGCTCGGCGGAGGATTGTTTAAAGATTTGGGCTTCTTTACGGATGTTAGATTTTATGAGACACACGGGAGATTTCCAAATGAATTTAACAGGCGACTTGATATCACAGGTAAGATAACTTATAATTTAACCCCTTCAATAAAGCTAACGGCGATTGGTCTGGTGAACGATCAGGGTTTTTATTTCGGGTGGAAGAACAGGGTCTTCAATGAAAATTATAAATTTTTCCTTGAAGGTGTGCCGAAATATACCAAAGGTACTTTCGCTTTAAGTGGTAAATTAACACATGCACTGTCTTCAAAGACATTCTATGAGTTGCAGGTTTCATTTCTGACAAGCCCAACTGAAACAGGTTTTGTTGATAGCAATGGTGATGGTAAAATTGAAGTTAATGAAGACGATGGTGATTTCATAAGGTTTGCAACGGCGGATGAAATAAGAAAATACATAAGCAAGACGGATAAAACTAAATTTTTCACAACAACGCCGAGAAATGAATCCGAGTCAGAAGCTTCATTCCCATCCTCGGGTCCATATCCACTTGCAAGACCGGGTGCTTATTATGAATACCAGAGGTTAAGCCAGTTCAATGTCAGGGGCGATATCAAAAGTCAGATTACGAATCATCATCTTGTATCTGCTGGATTTGATTTAAAGTTTTATAAGTTCACACATTTGAGAAGATATACGGTTGTTGGAAGGTTTGATGTTGAAGATTATATTGTTAAGCCGTATGAGCTGGGCTTTTATCTGCAGGATAAGATAGAATATTCGGGTATCATTGTTAATGTTGGTTTAAGAGCCGATGCTTTTAACGCCGGGGCAAAAGAGATTGATAATTATTTTGCTCCTTATAATGTTAAAACTGAGCAAATTCAACTTGGTGGACCAAATGAGATTCTGACAGTTAACAGATACATACTTCGCAGGAATACCGATGTTAAAACGAAGTGGTTAATAGGTCCACGTCTTGGAATTTCCCATCCCATATCCGATAGAGCGTCAATGTATTACTCTTTCTCAAGATCAATGCAGGTTCCACCTTTCGCCTCGCTTTATGCGGATGCATATGCAGAGATGCATGGAACACTGCCAAATGTCTGGCTTGTTGATCAAGAGCCGTTGAAATCAACAATTTATGAGATGGGAATTCAATATGTTATCTCAAACTATTTTGGAGTTGATTTGAGCGCTTATTATAAAACCATTGAAAATTATGTTCCGCTTGCCTATGGTGTAACACCAAGACCTGGTGTTGCTATAACTTATTTTATCAGATTCAACGGTGGGTATGCTGATTCAAGAGGAATTGAGTTAACGCTTAACAGCAGGTCATTGCCAGTTGCTAATTTGTTTAAACTTTCAGGTAGATTGACCTATGCATACAGCTATATCAAGAACCTTGTTGTTTCACCTGATGCTTTAAGGGGGCAAAATGTGACCTCATTTTCAACTTTAGGCGGGGATAGTGCAAAGTATGGCGGGAAATTACCGTTTGAGAATGCAAAGTATTTTGCAGGATATGAGATGAATGTCGTCTCAAATCTTTCATCAGGTTTTACCGGCTATGATAGACCACATAGAATTTCACTTTCACTTTTCTTTGATTTTCCATCACCATTTAAAGGTATCCCTGTTGACTTTCGTTTAAGCACATTCACAACCGCAGCAAGTGGATTTCTTTACCCGCTCATACTTGCTGACCCAAGATCAAGAAAACTCGGAGAAGGTCCCTGGAATATAAGGACAGATATGAGGTTAGAGGCAGGTTATTATCTCGGAAGGATGAGAATATCACCTTATCTTGAGGTTAAGAATTTATTTGATAGGGAAAATATAATTGGTTATGACAGGACAACTGATGAGGGGCAACTCCTCTGGGAGCAGAAGAAGATACCAACGGGACCTCTTGGGCTTACTGTTTTCAGAGACGGGACAAGCGCATTTGACATAGCAAGAGAGATTTACTTTGGAATAAGCATAAACTTCTAAATCTAAAATTAACAGGAGGCGGAAAAATGAAGAAGTTTGCAATTTTAATTTTGATTTTCTTCTCAAGTTCATTTTCACAGGTTAAAATCCACGATGCCGAACTTTACAAGGGCATTTCCCCTGCTGTTCCAAACGATGTATTCCCGGGTTCTGCGGTTATGATTGCAGGTGATCTCTGGGATTCTTTCCTGCCTATAGGACAGGGTGTTTATTACAGTGAAACGGCAAATAACCCAAACCAGCTTTGGGACCTTGTGAGGGTGGGAAATTTTGACCGTCAATGGTCCACTCCAACTGCGCAATGGCCTGGGGGTTATCCGATAAGTTATTTCTGGGCTCAAGATATAATTGCAGTTGAATATAGCCCGAATATAAATCCACAGAAGATAAGAAGTTCAAGTGAAAATTATGCGTTTATGATTTACACCAATAAACTTGATGCCCTGTTCGGAAGAAGTCCGTATTTTATAGGTCCGGTCTGGCTTAAGCCGGATTTTACAGTTGATGCTAATGGGAGTTATAGATATGCCCTATATTATGAATCGGGTTTTCCGACGAATCTCGGCGTTTGGGTAACGGTTAGAATTTTGCAGTTTACTCAAAACTGGAATAATTTCAACGATTTTATAATTGTTGGCTTAACATTTAAAAATCTTGGAATCCTTGATGTCAATGCTGATGGAACGCCTGAAAAAACAAATAATAGAATAAATGCTCTCGTTGTCGGCTGGTTCTCCGAGGTTATGCATAGCGCAGAAATAGGTGTAACAGGTAGAAGAAGTTTTAACAGATTTGGTTCGGGAAGAAACAGCGGTTATGTAGCTGACCCTGATCAGACGGGTGCACCATGGGCTACACTTGTAAGTTATGCTGGTGTTAACCCGGCAAATTATGTCGCATATCCGGACCCAAATTCTGTCCCCCAAGGGAAAAGGGATATGGGTTTAAATGCTTATTCTCTTGGCTGGTATACGGATGTCTGGTTTGGAAGAACAGTTCTTGCGGTTAAAAATGATTCTACGGGCCTTCCAGATGCCCCGGATAAAAAGACAATTTTTGACAGTCACCCTGTCGGTGTTGGTCCTGAAAGAGGATGGTATCTTTCAGCTGGCACAGGGCGTGGTGGTTTGGATTCACGCGGTGATGCAAAATTGATGCATACAATCTTGATGGGAACCTGGTATAAAGATGGTGGTAAAAGTAACAGCACTGCTTTGCTTGACTTAAATCCAAATCCGAATTATTTCCAATCGGGAAATCCGGGCAATCCGCTTTCATTTGTCCCAAAACCGGCAGGGCAGAGGGGCAAACCGGATGGTGATAAGAAATCAACAAATTCATTTGAAAATGTCTGGGAAGATGGCTGGACAAGGGGATATTCAGCACAGCATAATTTTGATGGAGATGCTTTTATAGGTTGTGGACCATTTTCACTTGAAGTTGGTGAATCAATGACCATTGTTTTTGCTGAATACGCTGGATTCAGATTACCAGGATTGTTAAGGTCGCTTCAAGCAGCTCGCTGGGCGTATGAAAATTTCTTCCAGGTTCCTGCCGGTCCCGCTGCACCGGATATAAAGGTTGAAATAACCGATGATAATAAAGTTTTGATCAGATGGAAAAAATCGGCTGATGAAAATGATCCAAATTTTGGTGGATACAAAATTTATCGGGCGAGCGCATTTCCAAAGTTTAAATCAACAGAAATTGGTTTCAGGGTTCTTCAGAGATATACCGAACAAATGGAGGAAGGCGACATAAAAGACACATACAAAGACCCGATAAACCCAAAGTTTGATGCTTTCGGTGCTCTGAAAGATATGCAAGCAGGTTACTGGGGTCCTTACAAAGTGAGGAAAATAATACCCAAAAATCAACTCTCACAATATGCAAGTCCATCCGGAGGTTATGATTACGCGTTCAAAGATGATGCTCTTGATGTTTTACTTGGTTTTTCATACTGGTATTATGTAGCAGCATATAAAAATTTACCTTCGCCATTAACCATAAACGGGCGAACGACGAATTTTCTTGAATCCGGAAGGGTGAATGTGAATGGAGCAAGTGGCGTCTGGGAAGGGACTTACCCATGGGCAACTCAAAATTCATTTTATCCAACTACAGCAGAGGGTCAGAAGAGAATAGGTGCAACCTTAGTTGTTAAGTCAAGGACATCAACGCTGGCTGAACTTTCATCTGGGGCTAAAAAAGTTGGTGTTAGACCAAATCCGTATAAAAAAGCAGCATTACATGACATTGGAACGCAACACAAGCTTTTGTTCTATAATCTTCCGCAGAAATGCACAATTACAATTTTAGATGTTTCAGGTCAGGTGATTGATAAGATTGACTTTACAGCGCCTAATCCAAATGATGGGACTTATACATGGGATATGTTTTCAAAGGATGGAATTGAGGTCGCAAATGGATTATACATTTATGTGGTTGAGTATGAGGGAGGCAAACAGGTTGGATACTTTGCAATTTTAAGATAAAAAATATAAGAAGGAGTTTAAAAATGAGGAAAATAATCGCAATTTTAATGGCTTTATTAGTTATATTCACGAATTCTCATTCACAGGTTAGAAAATCGGGCATTAATTCACTGGCTTTTCTAAAAGTTGGCGTTGGCGCCAGGCAGGTTGGAATTGGTTCTGCAGCGACCACCTTGAAGGATGATCCAAATATGATTTTCTGGAACCCGGCTGGAATTGTTTTATCTGATAAAAAACTCGCTCTTGAATTTACTTATAATCGCTGGATTGCGGATATAAATCAGGTCGCTCTGGGAGCAACATATAATCTTGGCAGAGCTGGAACAATCGGATTTGGAATTATAAGTTTTGGTTTGAGCAATATATCAGCAGATAGAGATTTATTACCGCCTGATCTTTCATATCTGCAAATTGATCAGCAAACATCTCCAACTTACAGTTTTCGCGATATAGCTGTTGTTTTTTCTTATGCAAGAAATGTGACCGATGTTTTGTCTTTAGGTGTTAATTTGAAATATCTTCGTGAGCAAATTGATGATTTAAGCGCTAATGCTTTTGCGGTTGATTTTGGTGCAAATTACAAAATTACAGATTTCTGGAGCATTGGTGCGCGTCTTTTAAATCTTGGCTCGGATATAAGGTATTATGATATATCTTCCCCGATTCCACTTTTATTCTCTATTGGAACTTCTTTCAGTTACACATATCAAGGCACCTTTACGGGAAAATTATTTATTGATTTTGTTCAACCGCAGGACTTACCGCAACTGTTTTTCAGCGGGGTTGAATTTGATGCCTGGAATATGTTTTTTGTAAGGGCAGGTTATAAATTTAATTACTCCGGAACTAAGGATAAAGGAACATCGTGGCGTGGTCCTGTTGAAACAACGATTGAAGGATTTTCAGCTGGTGTTGGAGCCAGGATTGGATTCGGGAATTATGCTGTAAATTTTGATTACGCTTTTACTCAAATGAAACTCCTTGATAATGTTCATAGAATAACTGTTGGATTTGGCCTGAAATGATTTAATCTGATCGGGTGGGTTTTTGAGCCCGCCCGGCTTCATAAAATTTTCAAACCAAAAAATAAAGTCTCCCACTATGAAACTTCCCATTTTACCAACCACAGTTGTTGGAAGCTATTCTCTACCCAGATGGCTTGAGCTTATAAGAGAGCTACATAAAAACGGATCTATAAGTGATGAAGAGCTTGAAGAAGCGCATGACAATGCGGTTAAATCATGCATAAAGGATCAGGAGCTTGCCGGGGTTGATGTTATAACAGATGGCGAATTAAGGAGGGAGACGATGGTTTATTTTTTCAGCAAAAGAATTTACGGGTTCAAAACTGATGGTAAAATGAAGCCGATCGGGAATCTTGACCCTCAGATTCAAATGCCAGATCCGATAATTTTTGATAAGGTCAGAAGAACGGGAAGCATAGGTGTTGCAAAACACTGGTTATTTTTGAAAGAGCATACAAACAGGGAGACAAAAGTTACCATCACAGGACCGCAGATGCTTGCGAAAAGAGCGACTAATGAATACTACAAAGATGAAAGGGAACTCATTCAAGATCTGGCTGAAATTTTAAGAGAAGAGATAATTGAAGTTGTGAATGCCGGTTGTAAACTTGTCCAGATTGACGAGCCGGTTTGGGTTGGATATCCTGAGGATTTACCCTGGCTTGTTGAAATTTTTAACAGGATGATTGACGGGATTGATGCGAAATTCTGTCTTCATATCTGTTATGGTAATTATCAACTTAAACGACTTTTTAAAGGTCAATATTCCGATCTTTTTCCCGCCCTTCTTGATGTCAACGCTGAACAGTTAAGTTTGGAATTTGCTGTAAATAACGCTGAACCACTTGAACTCTTCAAAAAATATGGAACAAGGGATAAAGAGATAGTTGTGGGTGTAATTGATGTTAAGGACCCGAATATAGAGACCCCGGAAATTGTGGCAAATAGAATTAGAAGAGTTTTTGATGTGATACCTCCTGAAAAGGTCTGGCTTTCTCCGGATTGCGGGATGAAATTTATGCCGAGGAACAGGGCTTTTGGCAAGCTAAAAGCAATGGTTGAAGGTGCAGAAATTGTTCGTTCTGAACTTTGAAAAATAAAAATTCAATTAAAAATGGGAGATAGAAATAAAAAAGCAACCTATCATTTTGTTTCACAATCTCACTGGGACAGGGAGTGGGTGCTTTCATTTGAGGAGTATAGAGTGTTACTCGTTGATATGTGGGATTCGCTTTTTGAATTGCTTGAGTCAAATTCAGGTTTTGAGCACTTTATGACGGATGGGCAGATGCAAATGGTTGTTGATTATCTTGAAGTTAAACCGCAAAATTTCAATCGTATAAAAAAGCTTGTTGAGAGCAGGAGGCTTTCAATAGGTCCGTGGTATATTCAAATTGACCAATTTCTTCCAAGTGGTGAATCGCACATCAGAAATCTTCTCATTGGTTTTGAGATGGCGAGGCGGTTCGGGGAGCCGATGAAGGTTGGTTATATACCGGATCAGTTCGGGCATATAGCACAAATGCCACAAATTTTGAAGGGTTTTGATATTGATACTGCGGTGATCTATCGTGGCTTCGGTGGTGAGCCGGGGCAGGAATCATCGGAATATGTATGGGAGTCGCCCGATGGAAGCAAAGTTTTAATGTTTCATCTCCCCAAGGATGGATATAGCTTTGGTTATTTTGCCATGGATGATGAAGAAATGATGATCAAAAGATTTGAGCGTTTAAGAAATGAAATTGATGCAAGAGCTCAAACTTCGCACAGATTGATTTTAAATGGTGGAGACCATCACTGGCCTGATTTTAATCTCCCTTATGCTATAAAAATTTTAAGTAGTAAATATCCTGAATTTGAATTTATACACTCAAATCTTGAGGATTACGCTGAGGCGGTCAAATCTGAAATCACGCTGGAAAAGCTTCCAAAGCTTTGTGGTGAGACAAGATTTGGTTTAAGGCATGCTTTTGCGGTCATAGGCGGGACAGCATCATCAAGAATTTACATAAAGCAAAGAAATTATCAAGCCCAGTTAAAGCTTGAAAAAATACTTGAGCCACTCAATGCTCTTGCTTTTCTGTTTAAAAATAAGGACAGGAGCGAACTTGTAAAACAAGCGTGGCTTTATTGTCTCCAGAATCAGGATCATGATACGATTAATGGCACCAGCGTTGACAGAGTTTATCATGAAGCCATGACAAGATATCTCAAAATTGACGAAATTTTTAACGCATTGACTTTTCAAATCTCAAACGATTTGATACCTTATGACAGCAGGTTTTACAAAGATGATGTAAATTTGTTTATATTCAATTTTTCTCCATTTGTCTCCGATAGAATCGTTGAATGTGAGATTGAGTTTCATTTGCAGGATATTCTCGTTGGTTTGAATCCGGATGTTAAACCAACAGCGAAAGGGAATCCGGTTCCCGGTTTTAAGATACTTGATCAGGATGGGAATGAGATCAGATATCAAATTTTAGATCGCTCTGAAAGATATTCGCTTGTCTGGGGTTATTATGAATATCCGCATCAGATACTTGTTGAAAGTTTTAAAGTTCTTCTTGATACCCGAAATCTTCCGCCGTTTGGTTTTAAGAAATTTGACATTGTTAAAGTTGATGGATTTCCAGAATATCAATCGGATGTTTCCTGTGGTGAATTTGACGACGGAAGATTTTTTATGGAAAATAGCTTTTTAAGAGTTGAAACAAATAAAGATGGCAGTTTGAAAATTTTTGACAAAGAGAAGGGGATTGAAATTGATGGGGTTAACATTTTTGAAGAATCGGGCGATGCTGGAGATGAATATAATTATTGTTTCCCGGAAAGGGACGAATTTTATTATTCAACCGATTTTAAACCTGAGATAAAGGTCATTGAATCAGGACCTCTCAGATGTGCTCTTCAAATCAAGTATAAAATGCTGGTTCCGCGGACAACAGATGTTCATAAAAGGTCGGATGAAAAAGTTGAGATGGAAATTATTTCAACGGTTTATCTTGAATACAACTCAAAGAGAGTTGATTTTAAAACCGTAGTTAATAACACAGCCAGAGATCACAGGTTAAGAGTCATATTTGACACGGGGATAAATACGGATGTCAGTTATGCGGACTCCCAATTTTGCGTTGTCAGAAGAAAACATAAGAAATACAGCTGGGATGATTATCCTTATGAGAAGCCATTGAATCTTGAGGTTTTTCAAAGGTTTGTATGCATTCAGGATGATTTGCGTGGATTTGCGGTTATGGCAAAAGGTTTGCCAGAATATGAACTCTCACTTGACAAACCCGGGCATCTTGCTATCACGCTTTTGAGAGGAGTCGGGGAATTATCAAAGTCAAATCTGAAGACAAGACCAGGTGGAGATGCAGGATGGAAAAATGAGACACCAGATGCACAGTGTTTGGGTGTTCACGAGTTTGAATATAGCGTTTATCTTTTTAAATCCGGTGATTTAAAAGATGTTAATTTACAGGCGGAGTTGTATCATAATCCAATTTTTTATGTGAGACGAAAGCAAAAGATTGATTCTCTGGACTTGCTCTCGCCCTTCCATATCCAGACCGATACAGCAGTTTTAAGTGCGTTTAAAGTTTCGGAGGATAAGAAGGCGATAATCTTGAGATTTTATAATCCGCTTGAGGAGCTGACCAGTGTAAAGGTTAAGTTAAATTTCAAATTTAAAGAAGTTTCATTAGCGAAGCTGAATGAGGAAAAAATATCCACATTTGAAACACCTGAGCAGGATGGGGCTTTTCTTGTTAATTTATCGCCATTTGAAATTTTAACTTTGAGAATTGAACTCTAAAAAATTCATTTTAAAAACGGGTATGAATGAGAATTTCATTAAAACTGATTTAAAAATTCAGAAAGCAACCGGGCAAGCAATAAACGGTAAAATTCAAATCTGCCATAATGGGAAAATTTTATTGGAGAGCGATGGACTTGGTGATTTAGTTTGTGAAGATGGCTATGTTGATAAAATCAAAATTTCGGATTTTCATTTTGAAGATGGATGTGCAAAAGTTGAAGGTGAATCTGAATTTTTATCCTGTGTTGTTGAAATTTTAAATAAAAACACTTTCTGGAAGTTCAAATATATTCTGTCAAGTTATGGACAGAACTATGTATCTGGTAGATTAAACATTATTTTTGATGTTATGAATTCATCGCATGTGAGGTGGCTTGTTCCGGGTTTGTTGTATAAAGATAATAATCCGGGCAAAGCAATCCGAAAATTTCCGAAGTTCAGCACAAACGCTGACAGAGAAAATTTTATTTCAAACTATTGGTTTTTTTCATCTCAGAGATGCTCAATGCCTGCTGTTTTTTGCTGGACGGATGAATTTATGTGTGCAATTGTCACAGATGTGGAGTTTTCGAACGGGATAAGCGGAGTTCTGCTTTATAACGATGGAAATAAAACAAGGATTGGTTGTGTTTTCCCTTATTGTGAAGAACCAATTTCATATGCTCCATTCCGTGATAATTTGCCAGTTTATCAAAAATTTCAAATTTACGGCGATGAGAAAATTGAATTTGAATTTAAAATTTTTGTTTGCATTTCAAATCTTCACTCCTACAATGATGTTGTGCGTATGTTTTATTATGATTCAAGAACTTTACATTCTCCCAAACCATGGTTTTCCTTTGACAAGGGAGCGGAAATTTCAGCATACGGGCTTTTTAAGTGGCATTATGATGAAGAAAACAAGGTTATCTTTGAAACAAGAGGATTTGACAATGTCCTGAGTTTAAATGTTAACGATGCTGATACAAGAAAACATATGCATGTGGCGTGGGTCAGTGGAATTCCCTATGCGTTTGCACTTATGAAGTATGGTTATCTTTTTGATTATCCAGATTATTTTAACGCCGGGAGAAATGTCATAAATAAAATTGTGAATGAAGGAACTTCTCCGGCGGGGATTCTCTGGTCTCAATGGACAATTGAGGATGGCTGGACCGATGGTTGGAATCCAGAAAAAAATTTAACGCAGGCGAGAACCCTGGGAGAAGCGATTTTGTTTTTGTGCCGGTCATATAGATTTGCTTCTGAACTTACAGACAGACGAATTGATGAAATTGAAAGCTGGAAAAATTGCATAATTCAAAATTTAAATTTTGCGATTAAAGTTCAAAATTCCGAGGGAAATTTCGGTTCTTATTATGATTCAAAAACAGGGGAAGTTAGATTCTGGGATGGGTGCGCTGGAATTATCTGGATACCTGCACTTGTTGAAGCTTTTGAAATTTTTGGCGATGAAAGATATAAATATTCGGCTTTAAAAGCGGGTGAATACTATTCCCGATTTGTTTATGATGAATTTCTGTATGGTGCTCCAGAAGATGCGTATATGGTTCCAACATCCGAGGACACTTATAACGCAGTGATTGCATATATTAAACTTTATGAAATTGATGAAAACAGGCTCTGGCTTGAACTTGCAAAGAGAAGCGCGGATCTTATGATGAGTTTTAGATTTCCGTATAATCTAAGATTTAAAGAAGGCACAATTTTGAGATTATATGATTTTAGAACTCTTGGCGGTGATATTGCTTCTCCTGTCAATCAGCACCTTCACAATTATGGTCTTGTCTGTCTTCCGGAAGTTTTGAAACTTTACAAATATACAGGTGATGATTACTATCTTGATAGAGCGATTGACAACATATGTTTTTCGCTTCAATTTATTGCACGGTTTGATGGTGATTTCAACGCTTTTAAGGGGATGATGCCGGAGCAATTTTATTATGTTGATTGGCTCAGACCCGAAGGGACGATCTTAACACTTTCGCATGCGTGGTGTCTTGGTATGGTAATTTACGGTTATTTATCCTGTTTAGAGTCGGAATTTAGAGATTTAATTTTTGAAAAAATAAAAAATTATGTTTGTTGAAATGAGCGAGACATATATTAAAACGGGTAAACCCGAATTTGACGAATTTATACCTGTGATCAAATCATTTTTTGATGCAAATGCTGTTGAGGTCTATATTGATGCGAAGAAGATAACCGCATATATTGATCCTGATGCACCGTCATTCTGGATAAGGACAATCGCAGATCACCTTAGAGCGTCAAAGTATTTTGCAGACATGAGAAGCGCCATTGAACATTTTGCGGAGACGCAAGCTGATAACGGTCGCATTTTTGATTATTTCACTGTTTTTCCTGAAAAATTACCCTGTGAAAGGGAAAACTGGGCAAAGTATGTCAGGGTGCCAGTTGAAGCGGATGTTGAATTCAGGTTTATCAAGGCGATTTATCTGATGTGGCAGGCATGCGGAGATGACCTGTGGGTTAAGAAATTAATGCCGAAGATGGAAAAGGCATTAAATTATATTTTGACGAACCCGTGGAGGTGGGATAAAAAGTTAAAACTCGTGAAAAGGGCTTATACAATTGACACATGGGACTTCGCATACACGGCTGGGAAGCATAATTGGCTTCAATTTCAAATTGATGAAAATACTTTCTGGGGTATAATGCACGGGGACAACAGCGGATATTATGAAGCATTTATGATTATGTCGTTTTTTTATCAACTTTTCGGGAACAAACGAAAATCAGAAGAATGGAAGAAGAGGGCGCTTGATTTGAGAAGGAGAATGAACAGAATTTGCTGGAATGGAAAGTTTTACACTCATTTTGTGAAGATCACGCCCGTTGTCATTGAAGGTGTTGATGAATCACAGCAGTTGAGTTTAAGCAATCCTATGGATATAAATCGCAATGTCACCACGCATAAGATGGCGGTTTCAATTATCAAAGAATATCTTAACAGGAGGGCAAGAACCAGTGCATTTGCAGAATGGTTTTCAATTGATCCACCGTTTCCGGATGGAATTTTCGGTGATGAAAGGATAATCCGTGGTGCATATTGCAATGGGGGAATTATGCCACTTGTTGGTGGTGAGCTTGCAAAAGCTGCTTTTGATCACGGGTTTGAATGGTATGGCGTTGATATCTTAAAGCGATATTATGAACTTGCCATAAAAACGAGAAAATCTTACCTGTGGTATTTTCCGGATGGAACACCTTTAAGCAAAGATAAAATGACAAGCCCTATGGAATCTTGCACCGATATCTGGGGTTCAAGCGCTATGTTTTACGCTATGATGGAGGGTCTTGCTGGAGTTGAGGATAAATTTAAACTCTTTAAGAAAGTTAAACTTTCACCCAGATGGTTATCCGCAGGTGTTGATAAAGCTCAGGTCAATGCATTTTACAAAGTTTCGGGTGCCGGGATTTTCTATGATTTTAACTATAGCGGTGAAAAAATTATCCTTGAGATTGCAACTCAAAATTCAATAATTGATGTAAATGTTTTATTACCGCAGGGAGCGAAAGCGAGAAAAGTTTTATGGAATGGGAAAGAAATTGATTTTAGAAATTTAAAAGTTGAGAAAAGTAATTATGCCTCTTTTACGGTCAATGTTAAGGAGCATGGGAAAATACAGGTTTTGCTAAAATAATTCAAAAATAAAAAATAGAAAAAAATGAAATTTGCTCAAGATGTTGATTATATAGTGCTGGTCATTTATTTCATCTTAATGCTTATAATAGGGGTCTATTTTTCAAAATTCAGTAAAAGTGTAAAGGATTATTTTGCCGGTGGGAATAGAATTCCGTGGTGGGTGAGCGGGATTTCGTTATATATGACTAATTTCAGCGCTTGGACATTTACTGCAGCTGCTGGTTTTATATATCATACTTCCTGGTATGGGGTGATTTACATAAGCAGTGGGATAGTCACTTATTTATTTGGTGCGTTGTTGACTGCAAAAAGATGGAGGAGATCGCGTGTAGTTTCGCCGATTGAATACACTCAAACAAGATTTAATATACAAACACAGCAACTTCTCGGCTGGGTTATATCGGCAAATTTTATCCTTTCAGCCGGGGCTCAGCTCTCCGCAACCTGTAAATTCCTTGCCCCTTTGTTCGGAATTGATATTGATCTTTTGATAGTTATAACTGGAATTGTAATTTTAATTTACACTTTTCTTGGGGGGTTATGGGGAGTTGTTGCAACTGATTTTGTTCAGTTCATAATTTTAATGAGTATAACACTTATCATATCACCATTGAGTTTAAAGCTTGTTGGTGGTATATCGGGTTTAATTGAGAAAGCGCCACCGCTGGTTTTTAATCATATCTATAACAATGTTCACTATGATGTTCATTTCCTTATAGCAATTTATTTAATTGGCATATTCGGGATTGCAGCCGGTGCTTCTCAAAGGTTTTACAGTGTCGTAGATGAAAAATCCGCGTTAAAAGTTGGAATTCTTGCTTCTATACTTTCGTTTGCTCAACCTTTGTTGTTTGCTGTCCCTCCGCTTGTTGCGCGAATTATATGGCCGGATTTAACGCAAGTTGATCTATTTAAAAAATTTTTCCAGCCCAATGATTTAGTCTATCTTGGAATCGCCTTGAAAATTTTACCTGTCGGTTCACTTGGTCTTCTTATGTCAGCTATGCTTTCAGCAACGATGAGTACCCTATCAAGTGTTTACAATTATGTTGGTTCAATTATAACCCGCGATATTTATGTTGGTCTGTTCAATCCCGGGGCAAACGAGTCAAAGCAGTTTAAATTCGGAAGAATTATATCGGTTCTCATTGGAATCATTGTCATAGTTGAATCTTTAATCTATATCCACAGCGAATTTGGGATATTCAATATCATGACGACATTTTTCACCCTTTTCAATATCCCGGTTAACATACCTCTTGCTCTTGGTTTGATTTCAAAAAGGATACCGAGATGGAGTGCTTTTATCAGTATAATCTGGGGACTTATTGTCGGAGCGCTTGCAAGATTTGTCGCTGGATGGTCAATGGGATTACAGGTTTATATTGCCGGGATATCCACTCTACTTGTGCTTATATTTGCTGAAAAGATCCGTCAACTTTATCTAAATAAAAGAAATCTTCTGCTTTTGATCTCATTTGCCGTCTCAATTTTTTATATCTTAATTTTTATTTTTAATATCGTCGGCGAGTTAAACATCGTTAAAATTTTTACAATTGTATCCGTGTCATTTCTTCTTGGTTTCAGCTTGATCTATTTTAACAGATTCATCAAGAATGAGGAGAAAGATAAAGAAATTCTTGATAACTTCTTCAGCCGACTTGAGAAGCCAGTTGATGTGGTGAATGAGGTCTATGGAAAAGGTGAGAAGGAGGTTTCAACATTCCCATTTATAGGAACAATTTTAGTTATAATTGGTGTCCTTATACCGTTACTGGCAATAGTTGCTCACTCTGAAAGGGATATTTACATATTTACAGCGATTAGCGCTATTTACATTGTATTTGGGATCTTGATGATTTATTATGGGAAAAAGGCGGAAAGGAAGTTTAACAAATATCTTGAAACTGTTAGAAATTCACAAATGTCAAAGTAAAAATTAAAATCAGGGAGATTTTATGAAGCTTTTGGATGTTTTGACAAAATTAAAAAAAATTTGCATACGCAAAAATTGTGTCCCGGTTGTGAAGACGGTCGCTCTTGAATTAAGAAAACTGGTGTTTGAGAAAAGCTCTCGCCTTGTTGAGATTGAGGAAATCGGTGATGGGATCACGTTTGAAAAGGGTGTTATGTATGTCTCTGTGGGAAGCGAATTCATTTATGACGGGTATGAAAAAGCTTGTTTAGAATTTAGCGATGCGTTTTCATACTTTAAAATTGACGATGATGGATCAGGGATTTTAACTTCATCAAAGCCGTATTATCTTTTCTCATTTTTCACTCATTTAGTTGAGGATGCTAAAGATGATGACTTTGAAATCTGGAGGGAGGGGAGATTTATCCCTGTAAGCTTCAGATGGATAAGAAGCGTTAACGATTTTTTTCTGACGCAGCAGGGAAGGATACAGAGAAATCTTGATAGAGAGGCATATATTCGCGGGCTTGCGAAATTTGGATTTACTCATGTTGAAGTTAACGGTCTCGGGTTTCCAATGGGAATAGAAACTGGACCTAAGGGCGAAGTTTATCCTATGTTTTATACATATCTTCCAGCACTTGATCAGTTTGTGTATAGCGAATTGAACAGGGGGGTCTATCCTTTTTACTATCTCAGTATAAATCTTTCATTTTTGAAGAAAAATGCGCAACTTGCAATTAAATACGGGCTTTCTCCAGGGCTTCTCTGTTTTGAGCCACGCTCTGTGCCGGAAGAATTTTTTGCGAGGTATCCAATGTTAAGAGGCGCACGTGTAGATCATCCGTTCAGAAGTTTCAAGCCAAGGTTCAATATGACTATTGCACATCCAAAGGTTCTTGAGCACTATGCTGAAATGTTAAAAAAGATGATGATTGAGGTTCCTGAGCTTGAATATCTTGTGATATGGACAAATGACAGCGGAGCCGGGTTTGAGCATACAAAGTCACTTTATGTTGGCAGGAATGGAGGACCATATCTTATCAGAGAGTGGAAGAGCGATGAGGAAATAGCAAGGGTTGCTGGGCAAAACGTTCTGAGATTTTTTAAAACGCTCAGAGATTCAGCCAGGGAGATCAATCCTGATTTCAAAGTGATAACAAGAATGGAGTCATTTTATGGAGAGCATGAAATTGTCTGGAGTGGGCTTGAAAAAGGAATTGAGGTGGAAACAAATACGCTTTTAGGTCGTGGCTGGTCTGTACCTTATTCACATCCAAAGTATCCAGAAATTAAAGAGGTTGGAGGGACCCCATACCAAATTTATCTTGATGATAAAGAGAAAGAGCTTCTATCAGAGCTTGAATCTAAGGGCTCAAATGCTCACTTTTATTTTATATGTGGTCCATTTACATTTTTTGATCCTTTACTTGGAGTTCCATATCCTTGGATTACTTATGAAAAATTAAAGTCAATGAAGGAAAAAGGTGTTAAATACACCGCAAATATGGGCGGAATTAATCCACCAAATTTAGTTCCATTCAATATAAATCAGGAGATAATCCGTGTATTTCAGTTTAATCCGGATTTAAAGATTGATGACGAAATTAAAAGAATTGCAAGGTCCTGGGCTGGCGATAAAGCAGAGGTCCTGTTAAAAGTTTGGAAGCTTGTTGAAGAAGCAATTCTTTCGTATCCAATACCAGTTCATCTCTATTCAACTTTTGGATTTACATGGCTCAGGATATGGGTTAGACCGCTTGTTCCGAACATTGAAGCCATCCCGGAGAGTGAGAGAAGATATTATGAAGAATTTATGTGTTCAACGCCACACAACCCGAACAATGTTGATTTGATGAGGGATGTGCTTTTTGAGTTAACGGATAGGGAGAGGTGTCGGATTGCGGTTGAGAGAATGGATAAATTTTTGTTCCCACCGCTTGAAACAGCGATAGGGATTTTGAATGATGAATTGAAAAGTTTAAAAAATGATTCGCCTGAAAGAAATGTTTTATTTGATCAGTTTGTGAGATTGAAAGCTTTAAAATGCTGGTTTAGAACCATGAGGAATGTTTCGCTCTGGATCGCAGGGGTTCACGGATATCTTGAAAGCCAGGATGAGAGAGAAAAACAGGAATACAGAGTTATGGTAAAAGAGATGATCAAAGATGAAATTGAAAACATAAAGGATCTCATTAAATTATGGGAAACCAGCAACGGCGTTGAGTTTATGGCGATAACTGACCTGGGAGAGACACCGCTTATCCACGGTGAAAATTTCCCTTTGATTTTGAAAAAGAAGATTGAAATCATGGAAGAACATATTGATGATGAACCATATATTGACCCCGATTATATGTGGAAAAAGTCCGCTATGGTGCTTTATTAAAAACAAAA
>CAZQJI010000040.1:0-21422 GCA_964593475.1 uncultured Bacteroidota bacterium
ATAAATTTTTAAAAACAAAAACATATTTAACCTGAAAAAATGGCAAAGCGTGAACTTGCAAAAGCGTATAACCCACAAGAAGTTGAAGACAAATGGTATGACTACTGGATGAAGAATGGATATTTCTATGCGAAAGTTAATCCGAACAAAAAACCTTACACAATTGTAATGCCACCCCCAAATATAACAGGTATGTTAACTCTTGGACATGTCTTAAATAACACAATTCAAGATATTTACATCCGCTGGAAGAGAATGCAGGGCTTTGAGGCGTGCTGGATTCCCGGAACTGACCACGCCGGGATTGCAACGCAAAATGTCGTTGAAAAAGCACTTGCAAAAGAAGGTTTGAGAAGAGAAGACCTCGGAAGAGAAAAATTCCTTGAAAGGGTCTGGCAATGGAAAGAAGAATATGGAAATACAATTATAAAACAATTGAAAAAACTCGGCGTCTCCTGCGATTGGAAACGGGAAAGATTCACGATGGATGAGGGACTTTCAAACGCCGTCAAAGAAGTTTTCATACGACTTTATGAAAAAGGGCTTATTTACAGAGGCAAATATATAGTGAACTGGTGCCCGAGATGTCATACTGCGCTTGCAGATGATGAAGTTGAATATAAAGAACAATCCGGGAAACTCTGGTATATAAAATATCCGATTGAAAACTCAAACGAATTTATAACCGTTGCAACCACAAGACCCGAGACGATGCTCGGTGATACAGCGGTCGCTGTAAATCCAAAAGATGAAAGATATAAACATTTGATAGGTAAATTTGCAATTTTACCTCTCGTTGGTCGCAAACTCCCGATCATTGCTGATGAAATTGTTGATATTGAATTTGGAACCGGCGCTGTTAAAGTCACGCCTGCTCACGACCCAAACGATTACCTTATGGCGATGAAACACAATCTTGAATTCGTAGTTGCTATGGATACTTACGCAAAAATGAATGAAAATGTCCCCGAAAAATATCGGGGACTTGATAGATTTGAAGCACGAAAGGAAGTTGTAAAAGATCTTGAAACGCAGGGTTATCTTTTAAAAGTTGAAGATTATACTCATTCCGTTGGAAGATGTTACAGATGCGATACAATAATTGAGCCATATCTTTCAGATCAATGGTTTGTGAAAATGAAACCGCTTGCAGAAAAAGCGCTTCAAGTCGTGCTTGATGGGAAGATAAAATTTTATCCGGAAAGATGGGTTAAAGTTTATGAACACTGGATGAGAAATGTGAGAGATTGGTGCATATCAAGACAAATCTGGTGGGGACATAGAATTCCCGTTTATTACTGTGATGAATGTGGTGAAATTATGGTTGAAAGAGAAGAACCAAAATCATGTAAAAAATGCGGAAGCACGAAGATAAGACAGGATGAAGATGTTTTAGATACATGGTTTAGTTCCTGGCTCTGGCCATTTTCAACTTTAAACTGGCCTGAAGATAACCCCGATTTGAGATACTTTTATCCAACTGATCTGCTCGTGACAGGTCCTGATATAATTTTCTTCTGGGTTGCACGAATGATTATGGCTGGTCTTGAATTTATGGGCGAGATTCCGTTTAAAGAAGTTTACTTCACAAGTATAATTCGTGATGAATTTGGGAGAAAAATGTCAAAATCCCTTGGCAACTCGCCTGATCCACTTGATGTGATAAAAGAATACGGCGCGGATGCCTTAAGATTTACGATTGTTTATCTTGCCCCACTCGGGCAGGATATCCTTTTCTCAACGAAGAAATGCGAAATCGGGAGAAATTTCGCAAATAAAATCTGGAACGCTGGAAGATTTCTGATTATGAATTCTGAAAGAGTTGAAATAAAAGACGAGATGAAATTTGAACATCTTGACCTTGCAGATAGATGGATACTTAGCGAACTTAACAAAACGATAATTGAGCTTACACAAGCCCTTGAAACATACAGAATTAACGACGCAACACGAATAATTTATGATTTCTTATGGCACGATTTCTGCGACTGGTATCTTGAGATCATCAAAGAAAGAATTTATTCGCCAAATTCGGAAGAGGAGAAAATCGCCGTATTGAGTCGTGCAATTTATATTTTTGAAGAAGCGTTGAAATTACTGCATCCATTTATGCCATTTATAACCGAAGAAATCTGGCAGAACTTGCGTGAGAGAAAAAATGGCGAAAGCATAATGATCCAGCCCTTCCCGACCCCGGATGAAAAATGGATTAACGAAGAAATTTCAAAAAACATGAGATTTATTCAGGATGTCATCGTGGCAATAAGAGCGATTCGTGCCGAGATGAATGTCCCTCACTCAAAACAATGCGATGTGTTAATTTCCGTTGTGGATGAAAAGAAGAAGAATTTGATAAACGATTATATTCAGTATTTGAAACGACTTGCAAAAGTTCAAGATGTTAAGGTTGGCTCAAATCTCAAAAGACCGAAGTTTTCTGCAAGCGCTGTTGTCTCTGGAGATGAAATTTTCGTCCCGCTTGAGGGATTGATTGATATTGAGATTGAGAAGAAACGACTTGAAAAAGAGATACAGCGATTTGAATCAATGCTTGCCGAAACTGAGAAAAAACTCAATGATCCAAACTTTATCGCAAGAGCTCCGAAGGAAATAATTGACCGAGAAAAACAAAAATACGATAACTTCAAATTGACACTTGAAAAACTTCGTCAAAACTATGCTTACCTTGTTGAATAATTGACTTTGAATTTGTAATTTTAAACCAAAACACAAAACAAGTTCAATGGACAGGGAATATCTTGAAAGGATAATTGAAGAGCTTTTGCTTGAAGTAAAGAAAACATATCAATCGCCCGAAATTCCAGGTGGCGTTTGCGACCCGAGAGAGCCATGCGCTGGGTGTGGTTATTGCGTCGTCCATAAAAAAGAAGCAGTGAAAAATATAATCTCAAACGGCGCAGAAAGAATAAGCGCAACGCTTGGCGTAACCGAACAAGGTGAAATTGAAACCGATATAGCAAAACTAATTGATCATACACTCCTTAAACCGGAAGCAACTCCAAAAGACATTGAAAAACTTTGTCTTGAAGCGATACAATATCAATTCGCAAGCGTATGTGTGAATCCGTGCTATGTCAAACTCGCATCTGAAATTTTGAAAGGAAGAAAGGTAAAAGTTTGCACAGTTATTGGTTTCCCGCTTGGAGCAAACAGAACAGAGACAAAAGTTTTTGAGACAGAAAAAGCAATTGACGACGGCGCACAGGAAGTTGATATGGTGATGAACATCGGGATGTTAAAAGGAGGATATTATGAGTATGTTGAACAAGATATAAGGGCAGTTGTAAATGTTGCGCATAAAAGAAATGTCCTCGTTAAAGTAATTCTTGAGACAGCTCTTTTAACAGATGAGGAAAAAGTGAAAGCGTGTCTTCTTGCAAAACGAGCAAATGCTGACTTCGTTAAGACATCAACGGGTTTCAGCAAAGGTGGAGCAACTGCCGGGGATGTGGCGCTTATGCGAAGGGTTGTCGGAACTGCAATGGGAGTAAAAGCAAGCGGTGGGATTAGAACTTATGAAGAAGCACTTAAGATGATAAAAAGTGGCGCAGACAGAATTGGGGCAAGCGCAAGCGTGAAAATCGTAACTGGCATAAAATCTGAAACCTCAACAACATATTAAAATCTAAAATGAGTAAATTTTTCATAATTTTAATTCCGCTTTTTTTTATTTCCTGCGCAGGTGAAAAAGTAAGTGTAAAACCCGAAAAAATCTCCAACGAAAACATCCCAAAAGACACACTCCAAACTGAACCGAAAAAAATTTTTTCTGACCAATTCCCCGAAACAAGCACAGATACAGTTGTGATACCAAAAAGGACAAAACAGGAAAAAAACACTCAAATCATCGTCGCACCGATAATTCTTCCAATCACTGCATTTCCAGTTCAAATCTCAGAACAAAAAACAGAACCAGAATTTAAAAAAGTTGAAACTAAAAAAGAACCGGAATCAAAAATTGAAGCACCTCCACCGCAACCCGAGATAAAAGAGAAAAAAGCAGAACTCCCAAAACCTGAAATAAAACCTGTTGAGCCACCGAAAATTTCCGACTTTTTCATTCAAATTGGCGCTTTTATAACGGAAAATTCAGCAATTGAACAATTAAAAAAATTTAAACAGATCTATCCTTCAAAAAATGCATATATCTTTTTTGATTCAACATCTGGATTTTACAAGGTGCAGATAAATGGCGTTCGTGATTCCACTGAATTACTTCAAATTTTATCCTCAATTCAGGAAAATTTCCCAGACGCATTTATAACATCAAACACCCGGACACAAATTAAAGAACCTTTACAAAAACAAGATGTAAATTCTCAACCGAAGCAATCTCAAACGAGAATTCAGCTCGGCGCTTACTCAAAGATTGAAAAGGCAATGGAAGTCAAAAATTATGTTGAATCAAAATTTAAAGTTAGAGCAGATGTAATTGGAGATGGAAAACTTTTCAAGGTCATCGCTTTTGTCAGGGAAGAAGATGAAGCGATACTAAACGAGATAAAGTCGGAGTTTCCCGACGCTTTTATGATAAAATAAAATCTTACAAAAATGATGAAAAAACTAATTGCAATTTTTTTATTCACTGCAACTGCCTTTTCGCAGAACATTGATTCGCTCATGTATTATGAAAAGCAATTTAATCCCGCTATTTATGATATAAAAGATTTAATTTTGCCCAAAAAATTTCTTCTTGATGAAGACGAAAAAATGGTCTCTGGTTATAGGGTTCAAATTCTTGTCACAACTAAATTTGACAGTGCAAATGCTGCGAAAAATCTTGCGCAATCAATTCTTTCGCAGTCGGATTTTCAATCGCAGAAGGTTTATATAATTTATGAACCACCAAATTATAAAGTAAGGGTTGGTGATTTTGAGAGATTGGAAGAGGCGAGCTTGTTAAGAAGATTTCTCATTGAAAATGGTTTCAGATTTGCATGGATAGTAAATGATAGAATAAAAAAGAGATGAATTTAAAATCCAGCTTTTTTTATGTAATAACTTTCCTTTCTTCTCATTCTCAACTTCTCACTCTTTGTGGAGTCATCATAACCTGCAAGATGCAAAATTCCGTGTGCAACTAAGCGAGCAACCTCATTTTCAAATGTAACTTTATAAATCTTCGCCTGTTCAAATGCCCTATCAAGACCTATGTAAATTTCAGAAATTTTTTCATCTTCCATATCATCCGAAAGGTCAAAGGAAATTACATCAGTTGGATAATCGTGATTTAAAAACCTTTTATTTATCTCCCGAATTGTGGCGTCATCAACAAAAATTATATTGAGCGTTGAAAGGGTAAGTTTTTCCTCGGAAATTAAATTTTTGGCAAGTTTTAAAATTTTTGATCTTGGCAATTTAAATTTTTTGTTAAGATTTATGATGTTGATTTTTGTCATTTCTTCTTGAATCTCTTTTCAATCAAAAGTTCACCAAGAGAAAGAGCAACACTTGGTATCATAATTTCAGGTTCAAGCTTTGTGAAATCAGAATGGAGAAGTTCCTTATCAAGATTTGCATAAAAAGAACAAGCGCCGTTTTTCTCAACTATCAAACCAGAAACTTTCCCATCATATTCGCCCAGAAATGTGACCTCACCAAGTATTTCACTTACGATATATCCGGTGCAGAAATGAAGTTGTAGGTGTGTATGCGGAGTGTGAACAGAAATTAAAGAACCCTTTTTCTTCCCAATTTTTATACTCGGGTAAATTTCAAGCGTTGTCTTCTTAACTTTGAAAATATAGGAATCCTTCCCTCCGGATTGCAGTGATGCCTCTAAAATATCAGCAATTTTTTTTGCATCTTTTTTTGTAAACCTCATTTCAGTGTCTCTCTTGATTTTAAATTAAAAAACCCCAATTGCCTGCCACAAGGACAAAACAATTGGGGTTTTAATATGCTCACCTCATCCAGTTATGTCTGCTTCACAAGACAACGACATTAACCGCTTTGGGTCCCTTTGGTCCATCAACAATCTCAAATTCAACGGATGCCCCTTCTTCAAGGGTCTTGAAGCGCTTATCGGATTTAATTTCAGAGTAATGGACGAAAACCTCACGCCCATCCTCTGTTTCAATAAATCCGTAGCCCTTCTTGTTGTTGAACCACTTCACTTTACCGCGTGACATCTTACTACTACCTCCTAATAAGTTTAACTGCTCAAGCAACCACCCATTTACGCACCCAGGAACTATTTTACTCGGGCGGTCGCTCTCGCTATTTACCTGTTCCTGAGCGCAAAAGTTAAGTGAAATATAATAAATTAATTTGTCAATGTCAAATTAAAACTCACCTCGCCTCAAAATTCTACCGCCTGTTTTACCGGTCAATTCCCCCTTCTCAATCGTTAAAACACCATTAACCCACAAATAAACAACACCTTCAGCATATTGATGCGGATTATCAAATGTCGCTTTATCTTTGAATTTTTTATAGTCAAAAATCACTATATCAGCGTAATAGCCAGGTCTTATCATCCCCCTGTTGAAAAGTTTCAATCTCCACGCTGGAAGTGATGTCATTTTTCTTATCGCTTCCTCAAGTGTTAAAATTCCAAGTTCCTTGACATATCTTGAAATCACCCTCGGAAAAGTTCCATAAGTTCTCGGATGTGGGAAACCCATCCCGGGTTTTGCAACCCCGCCATCACTTGCGTGCATCGTCCATGGGAAACGAATAATTCTTTGAAGGTCATCTTCACTTAACGAATGATAAATTGCCATTGCCCCACCATTCTGGACGATTTCAATAACAAGTTCTGCTGCGTTTTCAAAATTTGGTTCAAGTCCTCTTTCTTTTAAAATTTGTGCAAGTGTTTTCCCCTGATATTCCGGCTTCCATCTGCAACTCCCGATTTGTATATTCGCCGGGTCTCCGCTTCCACGATCGCTTCGCATGTTTTCAATTATTCCCTGCTTTATTAAAGCTCTTAACTCAGGATTTTTTAATCTTTCACGCAAACTTTCCTCCCCGCCTTCCATAGCCCAATTTGGAATTAAAACAGTTATCCCTGTGTGTGTAGCAGTATAAGGATACTGGTCAAGTGTAATATCAACACCTTCTTCTTCCCTTGCTCTTTCAATTCTTAACAAAGTTTTTACACTCATTCCCCAATTATTACGACCGACAATTTTATGATGCGTAATCTGAACTGGTATCTTTGCCTCTTTGCCTATCTTTATCGCCTCTTCAATCGCCTCCATAATTTTATTTGATTCACTTCTCATATGTGTTATGTAAATTCCGCCGTATTCACTTGCAACTTTACAGAGTTCAATTATCTCATCTGTATCAGCAAATGAACCAGGTGGATAAATAAGCCCGGTTGAAACACCAAAAGCACCTTCCTTCATCGCATCTTCAACAATTTTCTTCATCCTGTTAATTTCATCACGAGTGGCTTTTCTATTTTCCCAACCCATAACCGAGTCCCTTACGCTTCCATGCCCGACGAAAAATCCAATATTTGCCCCAAGTGGCAATTTCCCGAACTCAGAAAACGCAACGCTTAATGGTAAAGGTGAAGAACCATCATTTCCTTCAATTACAGTGGTAACACCTTGTCTTAAAACATTTTCCATAGTCGGGTCAGAGAGCAAACCACCACGAGCGTGCGAGTGAATATCAATGAATCCGGGGGCAAGATACAACCCTTCGGCATTGATGAAATTTTTTGCTTTTTTTCTGTCAAGTTTATAACCCACCGCAACAATTTTATCACCTTTAATAGCGACATCACCAACAAACCACGGCGCACCCGAACCATCAATTATCCTCGCCCCGTGGATCAAATAATCATATTCAAAATCCTGTGCGAAAACATACAGGAGAGGGAAAAATAGGAAGGAGAAAATTTTTCGCCAGGACATTTTTCGGCTTAACTATGTTTTTTAGTTCTGATAATATCGTAATGAATTCGGTTCAACTTTGCATTCTTCAGCGATCAAAATGTTTGAAATTTTTCCAGCGTCTCTCAATTCAAACAACCGTGGGACAAGTTTATCTCGCAACTCAATCGGGGTTATCGGATTTATGTAAATGTTTGTCCCACCTTCAAATCCAGCTGGAACATTTATCCTCCACTTTATCAAAACATGCCAGGGCATTTTATACACGGAATCAAACGGGGTGTAATACCATTCCTCATTGCAAGGTATTTGATTTCCCATAGCTGCATGTATAGCATAAACAAGGTCGCTCATATCACGAAGCTCCTTTTCGCTCAGCTCAAAAGGTCGTCCGGCTTTTGATTTTGAGTAAATTGAAACCGTTGGGAAACGATGTCCGAACCCTGCAAATGCAATTGCATTTTCATTTTCAGCAAAAACAAGATTATGATAACCGGCAAAATTCACAGCGTATTCATTATATACATTCGGATTCTCTCTTACCATCGCAATCTGTCTCTCAATTGTCGCACCCCAAGCATCAAGTCCAACAAGTTGTTTATGTAAATGATCAAAAGACGCTCCAGCAGGTCTGAGCCAGTTTTGAAAAACCGCAATATAACGAACATAACGATTTGAACTCATTATATCAACCATCGCATCAATTGTAAATTTGAAATACCAGTAATGTTCATCCTGCGTTAACTCACCAGAGGAACATAAATCGCTTGTCCATTCAGCATTGTCAATGTAATGTCTGCGTGCAATGATAAGCTCATGACAACCTGCGAAAAAGCTATCGGCAATTTTTAGTTTTTCCTCCGTCGGAATTGAGTTTATTTCATCCGGGGATTTTCCCATCATTCGCAATTTATAATGAATAAGGTCAATGATATGCTTCATTCCGGCAGGATTCTCAAGATATGATTTTTTCCATTCCTCTTTTTCCTTCGTGGGCTTGTATTCATAATTTTTTCTCCAATAATCAAGCGTCACAATTTCAAACAAATTCCCAACTCTTCTAAATTCGGCAACGCTGTCAAAGTATTTATCCGGCGGTAGATAATCAATTTTTTTGTAACTTCCATCCGGCAACTTAACAAGGCGTGATTTTTCGGGTGGAACTTCATAATACCTCGTCTGACAGAATGAACAGTAATCTTCGGGGTGGCGAACTTCAAGCGGTTTTGCGGTCTCAGGGACTTCGTTCGTTATCGGTTTATTATTTCTTCCCGGAACAGACCATACTTCACTTTCCGTAAATGGATTAATTTGTTTTACCGTTCCATCAGGCATTATCAAATAAAGCGGTTTCATAACCTATGCAAAATAATTTTTTACAAAATCACGCCACAAATTTAAACTTTCAACGACAAAAAAACAAGTTAAAAACGATTAATTTTCAATTATCAATCAATCGGTTCGTTCCCTATTCCACGCCTTTTCATCAATCTTTCTATCTCATCAATTGTCTTCGGAGCCCCAGCCGACAAAACAACATAACCTTTTTCCGTAACAAGCACATCATCTTCAATTCTTACACCTATGTTCCAGTATTTTGGATCGCAGTCAGAACCAGCAGGTATGTAAATTCCCGGCTCAATGGTTATAATCATATTCGGTTCAAGGTTTCCTGGAATTCCAACATCGTGGACATCAAGACCAAGGTGATGAGTAACACCATGCATAAAATATTTTCCAACTTCGTTTTTATCTTTTATTATCCCGAGATTTAGCAATCCATTCGCAATAACTTCCCTTGCTTTAAGTTGAAGATCAATGAAACTTACGCCCGGGCGGATCATTTTAATTGTTTCTTCCTGAGCCTTTAAAACTATCTCATAAATTTCTCTTTGCTCTTGCGTGAATTTCCCATTCGCCGGAATCGTCCTTGTAACATCAGCACAATAATTATGATATTCAGCTCCAATATCAACGACGATTAAATCACCATCTTTGATTCTTTTTCTGTTTGAACTGTAATGTAAAATAACAGAATTTTCTCCCGAACCAATAATTGATGGAAAAGCCGGATACTCAGCACCAAGTTTTGTAAAAACATATTCAACCAATGCTTGAATCTCATACTCATACATCCCCGGCTCGCACGACATCATAACCTGACGATGTGCTTTAACAGTTATATCAACTGCTTTTTTGATAAGTTCTATTTCTTCTGGTTTCTTTATCATCCTCATTTTTGCAAGAATTGGTGATGGATCACAAAACTGCAATCTGCTTTTTTGCGAGTTTAAAATTAATTCAAGCGTTTCAATCACTTCTTTAACACTTCCTTCATAACAACCCGTTGGATACGGGAAATAAATTGTCTTTGCTCTTGATGCGAATATAATCGCCCTTATTAAACTTTTGAAATCATCAATTGGCAAAGCGAGTTGAAAACCGAGTTTTTCCATTGCTCCCTTTGTTCCAAGTGTTCGCCCAGTCCAGACCTCACGAAGTGAATCCCGCTCCTTCAAAAACAAAACTTCACGAATTTTTAAATCTGATTTTATTGTGTCAAGTGTGGTATCATAGTATTTACCCGTGACTCTTCCAGCAACTTTCAAAACAGATGGAGAAAATCCCGCAGGAACAAGGACAAGCACAGCATCTGGTTCTTCCAAACCAGTGAGATAAAAGAAATTATTATCCTGTTTAAACCTGTATTCAACATCGTTTGAACGTGTCTTTAAAGAATTTGAATAAAAGATTGCAATTGCATCATTTCCAATTGCTGACATTAAACTTTCTCTGTTTGACTTGAAAAAGGAAGCCGGAAGTAAATCTGTATCTTGAGCAAAAACTTGTGATAAAACAGCAAACGAAAGTAAAATGATGATTAATTTTTTCATCTTTGTTCCCGTTTTTAATTTTTAACCGCAGACCTCTTTAAAAACCCTTAAAAAGTTTCCACCGAGAATTTTTTTGATGTCTTCAACTGAATAACCACGCTTCAAAAGTTCTCTCGTTATGTTCGGAAGGAATGTGACATCGTCCATTTCAAGCGGAGTTATGCTGATTCCATCAAAGTCAGAACCAATTCCGACATGGTCAACCCCGACAAGTTTTGCGATGTAATCAATGTGATCAATTAAGAGATCAAGGGGCGGGCGTAGTTCTTCGGAAACTTTTCTCATAAGTTGCCTTCTTGCTTCACTATACGCTCTTTGATCATGCTCGTATAGAATTCTTATTGAATCAAATTTGGCTTTATATTTTTCTTCAATTTGTTTTCTTTTTGTCCCGAATGTTGAATCAATATATTCTGCGTAAAAATTGACAAACACAACACCACCCGTTTGAGCAATTGCTTTGATCTGCTCATCTTTCAAGTTTCTATAATGCGGACACAGTTTATAAACACTTGAATGCGATGCTATGACTGGTTTTTTGGTTGTCCTTATCACATCCCAAAACGCTTGTTCACCTAAATGAGATACATCAACTATCATCCCGAGTTCATTCATTTTTTGAACGACTTTTCTTCCGAACTCGCTCAATCCCTTAACTTTCAGCTTTTCTGGATTTGTTGTTTCATCAAAAGCGGAACTTGCCCAATCAACGCTATTATTCCAGGTCAAGCCAAGATATCTAACGCCACGCCTGTAAAGTTCTTCAAGTTTTTCAATGCTGTTTTCAATTGCGTGTCCTCCTTCAACTCCGATCACAGCACATATTTTCCCTTCCTTCAAAGCACTTTCAATTTCAGAAGATTTCGTCACAATTGCGATTTTATCCTGATTTCTCTTCACAATTGAATAAAGAGTATCAATCATTTGATTTGCTCTTTTGAACGAATTCTTCTCAAACGCAACCGGGTCAACCCAAACTGCGAAAACCTGGATATCAACTCCGCCTTTTTTCAATCTCACAAGGTCAGAATGCCCACGATTTGTTTCAACTGTTATATCCTCACCCTCCATCGCCCTCAACAAAACATCGTTGTGAGTATCCGCAACGATCGCATCATAATGAAGTTTTAAATAATCAATCGGTTCAACTTTTGGATTTTCCTTTTGACCGCAGGCAAAAGAAAAGACCAAAAAAGAGGCAAGTAAAATTTTACGCATCTTCATCGTTTTTTATTTTTTAGACAATTCCTCTGAAATCAAAGTTCTCAAGATAATAGACGACTCTTTCAAGAAATCTTCCACCAAGCGCCCCGTCAATTATCCGATGGTCAAATGTTAAAGTCAAAAATGCAATTGAGCGAATTGCTATAAAATCCTCATTGTTTCTCGTTATCACCACAGGTCTTTTCTTAACAGCACCAACGCCTAAAATTGCAACCTGAGGTTGATTTATGATTGGAGTCCCGATTATGTTCCCGAAGACCCCATAATTTGTTATGCTGAATGTTCCACCTTGAATATCATCCGGTGTTAACTTTTTATTTCTTGCTCTTGTGACGATATCGTTTATCGCCCTCGCAAGTCCGACAAAATTTTTCTCATCCGCATTTTTGACAACGGGAACAATCAAACCGTAATCAGTTGCAACCGCAATCCCGAGATTTATGAACTTTTTGATGATAATTTTATCGCCGTCAACACTGCTGTTTATCATCGGAAATTCTTTCAATGCTCTTACAACTGCATCGGCGATGAACGGAGTCAAAGTCAATTTGAAACCCTCACGCTTTTGAAATTCATCCGAATTTTTCTCAATAAATTCCATTATCGCAGTCATATCACATTCGGAAATGGCAGAGACATGCGGTGAAGTTCTCACACTGCGAAGCATATGCTCAGCCATCGCCTTGATGACATGGCTCATTTCAACGATCTCAACTTTTTCTTCGGGATAAGAAACCGGTTTAGCTTCTTCAATTTTAATTTCCTCAACTTCAATCGGTTTAAATTCAACTTTTTTCCTCTTTGCCTCAATGTAATTCAAAAGGTCATTTTTCGTCAATCTTCCACCGTGTCCGGTTCCGGGTATTTTTTCAAGCTCTTCAATCGTTATCCCTTCACGCTTCGCAATTTCTCTTACAACGGGTGAATAAAATCTTTTCGTCCGCGCTGGAATTTCCTCCAAAAGCGAACTTTCAATCTTTTTTTCACTTACTTTAACTTCACCCACGCTTTCCTCAACCTTTTCAACTGGCTTAACACCCTCAATTTTCTTGACAGTTTCAGCACCAGCTTCGGTCTCTATGTATGCAATCACTGTTCCAACAGCGACAGTTTCATTCTCTTTATATAAAATTTCTGTCAAAATTCCGCTCGCTGGCGATGGAATTTCAGTATCAACTTTGTCAGTGCTTATTTCAAGCAAAATCTCGTCTTTCTGAACTCTGTCTCCGGGTCTTTTATGCCATTTTAAAATTGTCCCTTCTTGCAAACTTTCCCCCATTTTCGGCATTATAACTTCAACTCTCATAGTTTATTCCCTTGATTTTTTATTTTTCATATTTTGAACAAGTTTTCTCAATGCCTTCGTGATTTTTCTCACTTTTAATATCTTATCAACTCTTCAAGTGCCTTAACAATCCAATCTGTTTGAGGAAGTGCTGCTTCTTCAAGTGTTGGCGCATAAGGAATTCCCGGAACATCAAGCCCAGCTACTCTTTTAACCGGCGCATCAAGATATTCAAACGCCTCTTCTGAAATTATTGCCGATATTTCAGCTCCAAATCCAGCGGTTAATGTGTCTTCGTGGACAATTAAAACTCTGCTTGTTTTTTTAACTGAATTTAAAATCGTTTCCCTGTCAAGAGGATTTATCGTCCTTATGTCTATTACTTCAATTTCAACTCCATATTTTTGCTCAATGATTTTAACGGCGTCAAGCGATTTGTAAACCATCAATCCCCAGGTTATTATCGTTGCATCTTTACCGGGCTTTTTGATTTTTGCTTTGCCGAAAGGAAGAAGATAATTTTTATCTGGCTCGGGTGACATCGCCTGAGGCGCTCTATATAACGCTTTGTGTTCAAGGAATAAAACAGGATCTTCAATTCTACAAGCCGTTTTTAAAAGTCCCTTTGCATCAGCAGCATTTGAAGGATAAGCGATGAAAATCCCTGGCAGATGAGCAAAAAATCCTTCTATGTTTTGACTGTGATAATGTCCACCGTGAATATAACCACCAACTGGAACCCTTATAACAACCGGAGCTGACCAATGACCATTTGACCTGTATCTAAACGGAGCAAGTTCATCTCTTATTTGCATCATTGCAGGCCAGATATAATCTCCAAACTGAATTTCAACAACTGGCTTATAACCTTTAACCGCAAGTCCGATGGCTGTCCCGACAATACTTGCCTCGGCAAGCGGGGAGTTAAAAGCTCTATCTTTTCCAAATTTGTTCGTTAAACCCTTTGTCGCTGTAAAAACCCCGCCTTTCGGGTCTGCAATATCTTCACCATAGACAACCATCTTCGGATTCAATTCCATTTCCTCGTGAAGTGCGTGATTTATCGCATCAACCATAACAATCGGATTTCCAGAGGGAACGCTTGCTTCATAATTTAATTTTCTCGTCTCTTCAGGTGCGTAAATATGCAACATAACTGTTTCAGGCAAAGCATAAGGTTTCTTTTCCGCTCTTTCAACGGCAAGTTCTATTTCCTGGTTCAACTCATCATAAATTTTCTCAATCTCTTCTCTTGTCAAGATTCCTTCGTTGATCAGCAAATTTTCCATCTTTAAAATTGGATCGTTCATCTTATCCCGTTCAAGTTCCTCGGGCGTTCTATATTTTCTGTGGTCATCAGATGAAGAATGAGGTATTAATCTGACAACATTTGCGACAACCATTGTTGGACCAAGTCCCGAGCGTGCCCTTTCAACTGCTTTTTTCATTGTCTGATAACTCTGGATAAAATCAGTTCCATCAATTTCATAAACTTCAAGACCGAAAAATCCCTGCCCAATTTTCGCAACGGAAGCGCCCGCTGTTTGCTCATAGATCGGAACTGATATAGCAAATCTGTTATTTTGAATCACAAAGATGACAGGCAATTTATCTTTGCTTGCCCAGTTCAACGCCTCATGAAATTCACCTTCACTTGTTGAGCCATCTCCACCAGAGACATAGACAACTTCATCTGTTCCATCTCTAACACAACCCATTGCAGTTCCAACCGCTTGAAGGTATTGTGTTCCGGTCGGGCTTGATTGAGTTATTATTCTCAACTCCTTTTTCCCAAAATGAGCTGGCATCTGCCTTCCGCCTGTTGCGGGACAATCAGCTCTACCAAACACACTGTAGAAAAGTTCTTCAAGCGTAACACCAAGCTGATAAACAAAAGCCCAATCCCTGTAATAAGGATAAGCCCAATCATATCCCGGACGCAAATTCATAGCACTTGCAACTTGAATTGCCTCATGACCCGAAACCCCAATGTGAAAGAAAACCTTACCCTGTTTCAATAATGTCATCGCTTTATTATCTATCTGCCTTGCGATATACATTGATTTCAGCGCCTGAATTAGAACATCCGATTTCAATTCAACTGTTGTTTCAAATCCCGGTTCAACTTCAATATTACGGTTGACCTGTTTGGTCTGATTTCTCGGCATGGCAAATTTTAAATTTTTGTTTTCTTTTATTTTAAAAAACCTATCCTCCCTTAAACAACCTCCAGAGATTCCAGAGAACGATTAACAAACTTAATTTTAAAAACATATTCAAATTTTTCCTTCAAAGCAAACTTGACCTCGTCAATCTCAATATCACGCTTCAAAATTTCTCTCATTGATGTCATCTTAACATCTCTCAACCCACATGGAAAAATTAAATCAAAAAATTTCAAATCAGTGTTAACATTTAAAGCAAACCCATGCATTGTAACCCAGCGACTTACCTTTATCCCTATTGAAGCGATCTTTTCATCTTTAATCCATACACCTGTAAATCCGCTTTTCCGTCCGGCATTTATTCCGTAATCTTGAAGTGTCAGGATAATCACTTCTTCAAGTTTTCTCAAATAAGTATGAACATCCATTCCAAGTTCATCAAGTTTAAAGATCGGATAGCCGACAATTTGCCCGGGACCGTGATATGTTATCTTCCCCCCACGGTCAATTTGATAAATTTTAGCCCCGAATTGTTCAATGAAAAACTTACTGACCTTCAAATCTTGCTCGCTTCCTGCTTTACCTATGGTATAAACATGCTGATGTTCTACGAAAATCAACACATCCGAAATTTCACCCTCAATGCGTAAATCGTGAAGATGCAACTGCAAATGCCAAATTTTTTCATAATCCGTCAGACCTGGAATATCTATTAAGATCGCTTCCAAATTTTTCAAATGTCGCTTTGTTCTCAAATTTTTTTAAAAATTAATAAATTTGCCCAAAACAGACAAAATTTGACCTAATTTCAAATTCCAAAAATTCACTTGACAATGACTAACTTATTTTATAATTTTTGAAACGAAAATAAAACAAAACAAGTTTAATAATTTTGAAAACAAACTTTGCTCTCTGAAAATTGACAACCGCAATTACAATAGTCCTTTTCGCAATCATCTTCGTCTCCATTGTTTGGATTATGGTAAATATGGCGCAGAAAAAGAAAAAACTTTTGCCCGAATATGTAAATGGAAAACCTACAATTGTCTTCTTCTGGACCGACGAACACAAATGCAAAGAAATGGAAAAATTCATAAACGAAATAAAAGAAAACTTCAAAGGAAGCGTCAAGGTTCTAAACTTTAATGTGCTAAAAGATTATAAAGTTGCGGAAAACTATCTCATTCTGAATGTCCCGACCGTTATCTTGTTTGACAAGGAAGGAAATCAAATTTTGAAAATAACCGAAACAAAAGATTGCCCAAAACTTGAATTAAAATTAAAAGAAATCATTTAATCAGGAGGTGAAAATCTAAATGAGAATTGGAATTTTAACAGGCGGTGGAGATTGCCCGGGTTTAAATGCTGCGATTAGGTCAGTTGTCCGCAAAGCCCTTGCCTCGGGACATGAAACAATCGGAATAAAATATGGCTGGAAAGGTTTAATGAAACTTGACACTTTTACACTTGATCTGAATAACATTTCTGGAATTCTCCCCCGTGGCGGAACCATACTCGGGACATCAAGAACAAATCCATACAAACATCCTGACGGAGAGAAAAACATACTTGAAAATCTTGAAAAAGCAAAAATTGACGCTCTTGTTGCAATTGGCGGTGAAGATACTTTAAGCGTTGCCTACAAACTATACAAAGCCGGTGTAAATGTCGTTGGAATTCCAAAAACAATTGATAACGATGTTCGTGGAACTGACTATTCTATCGGTTTTGATACGGCGGTGAATATCGCAACTGAAGCGATTGACAGAATTCATACAACCGCTGAAAGCCACAATCGTGTCGCAGTCGTTGAAGTTATGGGAAGACACACAGGTTGGATCGCACTTTACTCCGGGCTTGCCGGTGGCGCAGATGTCATTTTGATTCCAGAGAAACCATTTGATATTGATCAGGTCTGCAAAATAATTGAAAAAAGACATGCGCGTGGAAAAAATTTCAGCATCGTTGTCGTCGCCGAAGGTGCAAAGTTTAAGGTTGAAGAACATGTTGATAAAGATGGAACTTTGATCGTTCAAGATTTAAGAGTTGATGAATTCGGTCATGTCCGCTTAGGTGGAATAGGAAATCTCGTTGCCGATCAAATTGAAAAAAGAACCGGAATGGAAGCAAGGGCGACAATACTCGGACACATACAACGAGGCGGTTCGCCAACTGCATTTGATAGAATACTTGCGACAAGATTTGGAGTTAAAGCAGTTGAGTTGATAAACGAAGGAAGATTTGGAGTCATGACCGCTTTACATGGTAATGATGTAGTTGATGTTGAACTATACGAAGTTGTTGGTGGATTGAAAACCGTTAACCTGGAATTGTTTGAGATAGCAGAAGTTTTCTTTGGCTGAGTTTAAAAATTTAAGTGAAAAATTTTCAATGGCTATAGATATAACCCTCGTCCATCCATTGTTTATTGAAAAAGATCCGGTTGAGAAGAAGATAATGACCCCATATTTCCCTCTTGGATTGATGTATCTTGCATCTGTTCTGAGGGAAAATGGCTATGAAGTAGAACTTTTTGATTGCACATTCAGAAAAGATTTTGATGATTTTGAAAATTATATGAAGACAAAAAAGCCAAAACTTGTCGGGATCACTTCTTTAATCACAATCAGAAGAAACGCTCTCTTAATAGCAGATATTGCACACAGATATGGGGCGAAAGTAATTCTCGGCGGACCTGACCCTACGGCATTACCCGAGAGATATCTTTTTTACAAGGGAGAAAAAAATGAGTTCCCCGTTGATGTGGTTGTGTTTGATGAGGGCGAAATTACAATGCTTGAACTTGCAAATTTTTATTTTAAAAAAGGCGATTACCCTGATGATATAAGAGAAATTAAAGGTTTAAGGTTAAGAGGTTATAACGGAAAAGCAATTGCAACAGGAAATAGAGATCTGATCCAAAATCTTGACTCCATTCCATTCCCAGCGCGCGATCTTGTTGATATGGATGATTACAGGAAAGCCTGGCGCAAAAAACACGGTTATTGGTCTCTTACCATCATAAACAGCAGAGGTTGCCCGTATCATTGCTCATGGTGTCAAAAAGCGGTATTCGGAAGAAGATACAGGATTCGCTCACCTCAAAATTCAGCAGAGGAAATGAAACTTTTAAAGGAGATTTATTCACCTGACTTTATAAGAGTTGTGGATGATATAACAGGTGTTCAAAAAAATTGGGTTTTAAATTGGAGCGAAGAAGTTATCAAAAGAGATGCTGTTATACCATTTGAATGTTTAACACGTGTAAATCTTGCCTCCGAAGATATGCTGAAGGCATTGAAAAATATGGGCTGTGAAAAAATCTATTTCGGTGCCGAATCCGGCTCACAAAAGGTCCTCAATGCAATGGAAAAAGGTATAACGGTTGAACAAATCTACAAAGCATCGGAACTCTGTAAGAAGCTCGGAATAAAAACATACTTTTTTATGATGGTTGGTTACCCGAGCGAAGATATTGAAGATATAAAACTTTCCGTCAAACTTCTAAGGGAAACACTCCCGGATGAGTTCAGCACAACAATTGCCTACCCATTGCCCGGGACCAAATTTTATGAACAGGTAAGAGATAGATTGATGTTTGAATCACAGGATTGGATGCTTGACTGGGATTATACGGCAGAGAATAAACTTCTATTCAAGAGAGAAAAATATAACACAACTTTCTACCGTTGGGTGATCAGATGGATGAATAGAGAATGGAAAGACGCATGGTATAAAGCTGGGAGAAAGGCAAGTGTTTATGAAAAACTTAAAAATAAGATTGAACTGCAAATCTCAAGATCAATTGTTAACTTCCTTGCTCACACATCAAAATCAAATGTCGTTCAATTTCAACCAGCCGAAGGGAGATGAGCAAATTCAGAACAAACAAATTCTTTTGGGATTCATACGCCCCGATTTACGATGAAAAGAAAAGAAATTTTGACTTATATCTGAGGCGAAGAAATATAAAAATTTTAAAATCTTTCTTTTCTCCGGGACAAACGCTTCTTGAAATAGGTTGCGGGACGGGAACTGAATCGCTTGAAATGTTAAATTACGGTTGCAAACTTATTTTAACCGACATTTCATTTGAAATGCTAAAAATGGCACGCCAGAAAATCATGCGGATTGGCAATGCAAAAGAAAGTGATTTCCCGAAAATCGTCAATTTACCCGCTGAAAACATTGACTCCTTCAAAATTAAATTTGACGGTGCTTATTCTTCCTTTGGCGTTTTAAACTGTATAACTGACATAAATTCATTCTTTGAAAAACTTTACAAAATCCTGAAACCAAATTCTTACTTCATAGCATCAATAATCAATCGCTGGTACTGGGGTGATTTTTTGTTTTTTGCACTCGGAATCACAAATTATCTGCGGAAAAGATTAAAAGGTTGGGGTTATATCACGCTTGATGGGAAAGAATCAAATGCGATCGCAAAATATTACTCAATTAACGACATAAAAAAATTTTCTAAAAATTTTTTCTCAATTGAAAGATGTTATGCATTGCCATTTCTTTTACCGCCTGCTTACCTCAAACCGACCGAGCGTCTTCCACAGAAAATTTTAAATGCATTTGATAAAGTTGAGTCTATCCTCTGGCATCGCTTTCCGTTTAAATACTTTGGTGAGCAAACAGTGGTTGTTTTGAAAAGATTATGAAAGATATAATAAAATTTGACATCAAATTCCCGATCACAGCAAGCCCGGTTGTAGATGATATCAACAACGACAGCAGAAATGAACTTATAATTTCAGCAGATAAAATTTACATCTTTGACTTAACATCTCAAAAATTGATTACCACACTTGAAACAACAAAACCCTGTGCATCAACCCCGGCTATTATTGAAGATATTGATGGCAATAAAATTTTAATTGTCGGCTCAGATGACGATAATCTCTATTTTTTCAAAATAAACGAGAACAAAAAATTATTTAAATTTCCAACGGGTGGCGACATTTTCAGCTCGCCTGTCGTCCAAGATGTTGATAATGACGGCTTTAAAGAGATAATTTTTGGCTCTGATGATGGGCGAGTTTATAAAGTTAAAATAGATGAAAACTGTGAGATTTTGAACTACGATTATTTACAGACCAATGGATTTGTATCATCATCACCATCACTTTTGCCAAATAATGACAACACCTTTGATATTGTGATAGGATCTTGGGATGAAAACCTTTACAGAATTGACGCCAAAACATTTCAATGTAAATGGAAAACTAATTTATCTCATATTATCTGGTCAAATCCTGTTGTTTGTGATATAAACAGCGATGGCAATTTTGAAATTATCTCGGTTACAAATCAACTGAACTTACTTGATAAGAATGGTAAAGAAATTGCTCCTTTCCCCGTAAAACTTAACACTCTAACGATAGCATCGCCGATAATCTATGACATTGACTGCGATGGTTCACCTGAAATTATAGTTTGTTCAAATTCACTAAACATATTCTCCTTAAACGGTGAATTGAAAAATTCGGAGAATAAAATCAGAAGCATTTTTTGGTCCTCCCCAATCCTTGTAGATATAAACGGGGATGATAAACAAGAAATAATTGCTTGTGATTATTTCGGCAACATATGGTTTTATTCAAACGATGGAAAACCAGTTGGTAATTCGCCCATTAAAATTTCATCTTCAATTGTCTCATCACCGATTGCCACAGATGCCGATAATGACGGTTTGATTGAGATTGTGGTCTGCACGATGGATGGGACGATTTGGATTTTTCCCACTTCAGGGAAAAAATCTGAATGGAATAATTTTAGAGGCAACAATAAAAATGGGTTAGTTCCTCAAAAATTTGAAAATTTGTCAAAAATTAATTTTACAACGATATCGGACAGAGAAAACAAGGAGAACACACTTGTAATTGAAAAACTTACGATCTCAAAAGAAAAAAGAGGCAAGATAAAATTATGGGAATTAAAAGTCAGAATATCACCTAAGGGATGCTTAAAAAGG
>CAZQJI010000041.1:0-21200 GCA_964593475.1 uncultured Bacteroidota bacterium
AAATTTATTTGCTCAAAATTAAACTTAATGCAGTTGTTAATTTCAATATATCGTTATTTGCTTTCCTTAATCTTTCTGCAAGGACTTCAGCAATGTTCTTGTATAGAACATAGCCAATTTCACTATTTTTCTCCGCAAGTTTTATAAAATCATTTTTGTGAATTATTGCGAATTTACAGGGCATTTTTGTTATCACCGTTGCTGTCCTCTCCGCTTTCTCGTCAAATAAAACCATCTCACCAAAAAAGGGAAAGCTTTTAGAAGAAAGTTTTGTCAAAGATTTCTCCTTCTGCCCAATCTCAGAACCAGGAAGTTTTAAAACGAGCGTCTTTGAAACTTCAACTTCTCCATCAAGAAGTATGTAAATTTCATCTCCTGTCTCGCCTTCTTTTATAACCGTTGTGTTCTCCTGGAAATCTTTAACCTCAATTATCCCTTTCACAATTTTTAAATGTTCTTCTTTTAAACCTTTGAAGATTGGAATTTTCGCCAAAAGTTGTTCTGTCAGTTCCATTACTTATTCTGTTATATTGCCAATTAAAATTGCTTCTTCTTTTTCGCCAATTACATAGTCAAGAGGTGGATTCAGGTTTAATTTGACATAAGATGATTTTATGTTCAAACCTGCTTCTTTTAACTTTCTTTCAATGAATGCGTCAATCTCCGTGTAATCATGCGAGAGAATGTTTTCAAGAGTGATGGTCTCCTCGTCAGAAATAAAGCCAATTAGAAGATAGTTTTTCTCTGTCTTGAAATAATTGAAAAGTTCTGAAAAAGTTTTTCCGATAAATTTTTGCGGAATTTTCAGACGAAAAATTTTGAGATTTGACTCCTCATTGAAAATTGATGATAAAACTTGAACAACGCCGGGAGAAAAAATCTGTCCCGCGATAAGCGATGGAATATAATCGTTGCTGATTATTATCTCATCAGCGTTTGCTTTTTTTAGATTGCCTGCATTTTCACGGTTGATTATCTGCGCATAAACTTTTATTTTGGGATTCATTGATTTTATGTTAAGAGTTGCAATCAGCGTCTTTTCATCCGATGGAGTTGGGGAGATGGTTTCATCTGGTAAAATTAAAACTTCTTTCGCTTGTTTTATATTCGCTCTTTCAAGTATTATCTCTTGGGTGAAATCACCACGAACGAATTTTATCTCAATGTTTTTATAAATTTCATTTAAATCTTCAACCTTTTCCGGCGGTAAGTTGTTTACGAGCACAACCTGTAATTTCTTTTTTGTGTAAAGGTTATTCAATGCTTTGAGCAATCTTTCAGTGTCCCTGTTCCATCCACATATGACGAGATGATCTGTTAAGTTCACTTTTTCAAGCCCTTCCCTTTCTTTTATCTTTTTCGTCACAAAAATTGATGAGATTGTCGCCGTAAACATTGAAACAAGCGTAACTCCACTGAACATAACCAGAAAACCGATGATTTTTCCAAAGGTTGTTTCCGGGACTTTATCACCGTATCCAACGGTTGTCATAGTGACGATCGCCCACCATAAGCCGTCAAAAATTGATGAAAATTCTTGATTTTTTGAACTTTCCGCAAGATAAACCGCTGACGATGCAACGAATAACACAAGGGTTATCAAAAGCAAAATTCTAAAAAGTTCGTGATTCCATATTATTTTCAATGCTTGCCTCAAATTGGCTTAAACTTTTTTATTTTATCAAAAATTAATCACTTTATCAAAAAGTTTCAAGTTTATATGGAATCAGGCAAAGCGTATTGCTTCAACTGGTTGAATCCGTGAGGCGATGTATGATGGAATCAGCGTGGCAAGAAAACAGAGCAAAAGAGTTACAACCGAGATAAGTATGAAATTTTCAGGTTGGAGCAAAATCGGAACAGAACTCATAAAGTAAATATCTTCGGGGAGAGAAAGGGGTTTGTATTTCAATTGAATTGTGCATAAAACATAGGCAAGTATGTTTCCGAGAATTGTTCCAGCAATGCCAATAAAGAGTCCTTGAAAGACGAAAATTTTCATAATGCTTTTTGAGTTTGCTCCCATTGATTTAAGTATCCCTATTTCCTTTGTCTTTTCAAGGACCATCATCAGAAGAGTTCCGATTATGTTGAAGACAGCAACAATTGTTATCAATCCGAGGACAATTGGAACGGGTTTCTTTTGAAGTTCAAGCCAGGCGAAAAGATTTCTATACATCTGATACATCGTTCTTGCGTAATATGGATAGCCAAGTTTATCCTGGATTAGCAGTGCAGTTTCATCAAGGTAATCAACATTTTTAGCCATCACATCAAAACCGCTTACCCTGTTTCCGAGGTCAAAGAGATATTGTGCGTGTTCAAGCCGAACATAAACAAAGATGTCATCATATTCAGCCATTCCAGTTTCGTAAATTCCAGAGACCTTGAATTGTTCAATCTTTGGAGATGTTAGATTTGGAGCATTTGGGTCAATTGCAAGAATTACAACTTTATCTCCAAGTTCAATTCCAATTTTATTTGCAAGTTTTCTGCCGATGATAATTTTCGGCATGCCGTCGCTTTCATCAAAATTATATTTTCCTTCAACGATGCTTCTTTTTATAATTGAAAAATCATATTCGGGTAAAATTCCTTTTAAATAAACGCCTTCAATTCCATAACTTGACCTTATCATTGCCTCTCCACCTGCAAACGGCGAAACCGACTTAACATTCGGTATCATCTTTATCTTCTCAAAACTTGCCCAATCGTCTTTGTCATAATATCTGACATCAAATTTTGAAATCTGAATGTGTGAGGTGAAGCCAATTACTTTTTCTTTTAATTCTTTCTCAAATCCGTTTGATATTGAAAGTGCTATGATCAGTGCCGATGTCCCAAGCATAATCCCTATGATTGCGATCAATGTGATGAAGGATATAAAACCGGTTATCCGTGTTGATTTTATGTATCTTTTCGTGATGTAAAGTTCAAAGGACATCTTTTTGATGGCGTTTTTATTTTTTCAAATTTAAAATCAAGCTGAGAGAAAAGCAAGGTGAGGTGATTTGTGGCAGTTGTTGTAATAAAAGTTAAAGTTTATTAAATTTTATCAAACCCGCTTGTTCTTTCAAAGTGTGCAATTGTCAAAACTGTTGGCTTTTCCCATATAAGTTTTAATGCAAAGCTGTGAACAAAATCTGGTGAATTACGGGCGACAACATTTATTTTGAGTTTTCCTCTTACGACAAATTCAAATTAAATTTCGGAGGTTTAAATGCTCAAGAAATTATGGCGTGAGTTTGTTGATGGTTTTATCCTCAGACATCCGGCGCTGTTTTCAGCAGTCATAATCTATCTTTATTATCTTTTCACAACCCTTGATCTTTTTAAAAGGGTAAAGCAAGGCATTGTTTCAATTTCGGATATTTTCACGCATTTTGATTCTCTGCTCTGGATATGGGGGCTTTCTTATTTGTTTGTTAAACTTGTAAATTTACAGGAACAAAGACATAAAGAGGAAAAACAACGACTTGAAATGATAAAGCAGTATGAGACGCAGATTGCGAAGTTGAAGGCGTTAAAGGACTTCACATTTTCTTTAAGGGATTTAATTTACAACCCGCTTACGATAATAATGAGTGCATCTGCAAGGATTGAGAGAAGATTTCCGTATGATGGAGAAACATTAAGAGATGTCAGGGCGATTGAACAGGGTTGTAGAAGGATAGAAAAACTTTTGATGGAGGTTAAAGAGTTTGAGGAGAAACTTGTCATAGGTGAGGAAACGGGTGAATCGGGGATTTCAGTGGCACAGCCCGAGGCATCTCAAACAAAATAGTCAATAAACCGTGACAATTCTTGTTGTTGATGATGAGAAGGAGTTAAGAAACACTTTAAAAAGTGCACTTGAAAGCGAGGGTTATGATGTTATAACTGCTGAAAATGGTCTTGCAGGAATCTTGATGGCACAGGAGAGAAAGCCAGATTTAATCCTTCTTGATGTCAGCATGCCAGTGATGGATGGATTTACCGCACTCTTCAAGTTAAAGCAAAATCCAGCAACGAAGGACATTCCAGTTATAATTTTAACCGGGCAATATGTTGATGAGGAAAACCTTGAGCGTGGTTTTAACCTTGGTGCGGTTGAATATCTTTACAAGCCGATAAGATTTACTGAACTTGTCTCACGTGTCAGATCTGTTCTAAGGTTGCGTTTGCTTGAAATTGAAACGAAGAAGATTGAGTTAATGACGGAAAAATTTTTTATAAACGAGATCAAACAACTTTTTTCTTTGGTTAAAGGTATGATTGAAATTTTGATGGAAAATGAGAGTGTTGGTGATGAAATTAAAAATCTTCTGGCGGAAAATTATAAAAAGATCAAAAATGTGTTTGAACTTTCGGATTATTTTTTGAGGTTGAACGATATATCCGCTGGCGTGGAGCAAATGAACTTTGAAAGTTTTGATTTTAATCCCATTATAAGCGAAGTTGTTAAAAGTGTGAAAGAGAAATTTGACTCCGTTAACTTTGAATTAAATCTCGCAAGGGATTCATTTGTTAAGGGTGATGAAGAATGGTTGAAAATTGGTTTTTCTATTTTGTTTGAGGCGATGGCAGAGGCGATGCAGGGAAAAGGTAAAATTGGCATAAGCGAAGTTGTAAGGACGGGAAGCGATGGGAAGTATCTTTTCATAACAATTCGTGATGAAGCGAGGAAATTACCGGGTGAACTTGCGAAGTTTTTATTTAACCCGTATTTAATCTCGGGATATGAGTTTAAACCTGATTATGATTTGATGGCGATGAAAATTTTTCAAAAAGTCATTGAATTGAACGGCGGTTCTGTTGTCGTTGAACCATCGGAACAGGAGAAGGGGAATAAATTTGTAATTCGTTTGTATTCGGTATAATCTCTCTTTAAAAGTTTTAAATTCGCAATGTGTTTTGCTTGATTATTTTAAATGGTCTTGGTATATTTTGTTCAAGTTAAACTTATGTGCGACATCTGAGGACGGAATGAGAAAATCGGCGATACTTGAAAGAAAGACAAATTCTGGTCTAACTTCAGAATTTAAAAGAACAGTTCTTGAAAATGGAATAAGAATTATTTCCGAGCGTGTCCCTTATGTTAAAAGCATTTCTCTGGGGGTTTGGGTTGATGTTGGTTCAAGAGATGAGACAGAGAAAGATAACGGGATCACGCATTTTATTGAACATATGGTTTTCAAGGGGACGAAAAAAAGAAACGCAAGACAGATAGCCGAATTCATTGAGGACATCGGGGGATATTTAAACGCTTTCACAACGAAGGAAAATACCTGTTTTTATGTCCGAATTTTAAGCGAGCATCTTGAGAAGGGAATTGAGGTTCTTGCCGATCTTGTTCAAAATCCCGTGTTTGATAGAAGAGAGATTCAAAAGGAAAAAGGAGTTGTTTTTGAAGAGATAAAGGATGTTGAAAGTGATTTTGAGGAATACATAGGCGATCTTCTTGAATATCATATTTTTTATCCGCATCCGCTTGGGCTTCCGATAATCGGGACAAGAGAGACGGTTGAGGAATTTACACGGGATAAATTGTTTGAGCATTTGAGGAAATTTTACACTCCCAATAAAATGGTTATATCCGCTGCTGGAAATTTAAATCACGATGTGCTTGTTGATTATGTTTTAAAGTATTTTAATTCAGGTTTGAAGAATGGTTTTTATCATAGCAGGGAAAAACCGAATGTTAAGAAAGCCGAAAGTCATATTATTGAAAAACCGACAAGTCAATCTCATGTCTGCATTGGGACTATAACATACGGGGCGAAGGATTTAAAACGGGATCATGTTCTTCTACTTAACACTTTGCTTGGCGATGGGATGAGTTCAAGGTTATTTCAACGGGTGAGAGAAAAATACGGGCTTGTTTATTCAATTTATTCGTTTTATTCAACTTTCAATGACTCCGGAATTTTTGGTGTTTATTTTGCAACTGATAGAAAGAATGTTGATAAAACTCTTGATTTAATTTTCAAGGAATTTGACTCAATTATCAGGAAAGGTATTTCCGAGCCGGAATTAAAAAGGGCGAAGTCGCAAGTTAAAAGTTCATTGTTGATCGGGCTTGAAAGTATGTCAAACAGGATGCAACGGCTTGCGCAGGTGGAATTGGTTTATGATGGAAAATATTCAAGAATTGATGAAATCATTTCAAGGATTGAAAGAATTCAACCTGAAGAAGTCAGGGAAGTTGCAGGTGAAATTTTGAAGCCGGAAAATTTCACAAAGGTTGTGATTAATCCATCAAAAAAGTCAAAATAAAATCTGGAGAAAAAAATGATCATAGGCGTTCCAAAGGAAATTAAAAGAATGGAAAACAGAGTAGCGCTTTTACCCGCTGGTGTTTCAATCCTCAAAGCACATGGGCATACTGTTCTTGTTCAGAAAGGAGCAGGTGTTGGAAGTGGTTTCAGTGATGAACTTTACAAGGAAGCCGGAGCAGAGCTGGTTGATGACCCAAGAGAAATTTATGCAAATGCGGATATGATCGTGAAAGTGAAAGAGCCAATTGATTATGAGTATGATCTTTTAAGGAAAGATCAGATAGTTTTCACATATTTTCACTTTGCAGCGAGTCGTGAGCTGACTGAAGCAGTTGTAAAATCCGGTTGTGTTGCGATCGCTTATGAGACGGTTCAAAAAGATGATGGAAGTTTGCCATTGCTTGAGCCGATGAGTGAAATTGCGGGGAGAATGGCTCCACAAGAAGGAGCGAAATATCTTGAAAAAGCGATGGGCGGTCGTGGAGTTTTGCTTGGTGGTGTCCCTGGAGTTGAACCAGCAGATGTCACAATAATTGGTGCAGGTGTTGTTGGGACAAATGCCGCTAAAATAGCAGCTGGACTTGGTGCAAGGGTTACAATTCTTGATGTAAATCTTCAAAGATTGCGTTATCTTGACGATATAATGCCGAAAAATGTTATAACGATGGCTTCAAATGAATATAACATAATGAAAGCAGTCCGCAGAGCTGATGTTTTAATCGGTGCAGTTTTGATACCCGGAGCTAAAGCCCCAAAGCTTGTGACGAAAGAAATGGTTGCTCAAATGAAAGAAGGAGCGGTGATAATTGATGTTTCTGTTGATCAAGGTGGATGCGTTGAAACGATAAGACCGACAACGCATGATAACCCGATCTATTTTGAATATGGAGTTGTGCATTACGGCGTTGCAAATATGCCCGGTGCGGTGCCGAAGACATCAACAATTGCTCTTACAAATGCAACATTCCCGTATGTGCTTGAACTTGCAGATAAAGGATTTGAAACAGCGATTAAGACGAACAAAGAATTAAGACGTGGTGTTAACATTATAAACGGCAAAGTGACGCACATAGGTGTTGCAGAAGCTTTTGGACTTGAATATACGCCTATTGAGGACCTTTTTAATCTGGATTAATAAACAAAATCAACTTTGAAAAATGGCGAAAATAACAATAGATGGAAAAACGGTTGAAGTAAAAGACGGACTTACAATTTTGCAAGCAGCACAGGAAATCGGAATAGACATCCCACATTTTTGTTATCACCCAGGGCTTTCAATTGCCGGGAATTGTAGGATGTGTCTCGTTGAAGTAGAAAAAATGCCCAAACTTGCGATTGCCTGCGCTACTCGTGTGATGGATGGAATGGTTGTTCACACGCAAAGTGAAAAAGTTAAAAAAGCAAGACAGGCGGTTCTTGAATTCATACTCATAAATCATCCGCTTGATTGTCCAATTTGCGATGAAGCTGGCGAATGCAAACTTCAAAACTATACATATATCTATGGTCCGGGACATAGCAGATTTGAAGAAGAAAAAGTTCACAAGCCAAAACGTGTCCCGCTTGGTCCAAACATCGTCCTTGATGTTGAAAGATGTATAATGTGTTCCCGTTGCATCAGATTTTTTGATGAAGTGGTCAAAGACCCGCAGTTGACATTTACTCAAAGAGGTGATAGAGTTGTTTTGACGACTTTCCCGGGTAAAAGAGTTGATAACCCCTATTCAATGAATATAATTGACATCTGTCCGGTTGGAGCGTTGACATCAAGAGATTTCAGATTTAAGGAAAGAACCTGGAACATGAACGCGGTTGAGAGCATATGCCCCGGTTGTGCAAGAGGTTGCAATGTTTATCTGTGGGTGAGAAATAACCAAATTTTGAGGATAACTCCACGTGTTAATCTTGAAGTTAACAGATACTGGATGTGTGATTATGGAAGATTTACTTATAAGCCCGTTAATTCAGATGACAGAATTAAAAATCCGATGATCAGAGTCAATGGTGAACTTGTTGAAACAAGCTGGGAGGAGGCGATTGAGTCCGCAGCATCAATTTTGAAAAATGTCAAGCCGGATGAGGTTGCTGTTTTGGGCTCTGCTTATGCGACAAATGAGGATAATTTCCTGCTTCAAAAGTTTGCTAAGTCAGTTTTGAAGACAAAATATATTGACTTTTTGAGACATGTAAAGGATGGAGATGAGGATAATTTCCTGATCCGTGCGGATAAGACACCAAATTCATACGGTGCATATCTTGTTGGAGTGAGAGCAAACAATGGTTTTGGATTTGATGAGATAATTGAGGGTTTGAAGGCGAAGAAGTTTAAGGTTATCTATGTTATGGACGATGATATTGTTTTGAATGATGAAATTTATTCATTGCTTGATGGAGTTAAGGTAATTGTTCATGCGACGAATAAGAATAGAACTGTTGAAAAGGCGGAGGTTGTTTTTGCGAGCGCATCTTTTGCTGAAAAAGAGGGAACATTTACGAATTTTGAAGGAAGAGTTCAAAAGATAAACATCGCTGTTTTACCAAGGGATTACGAACCGTGGATGCTTTACAAACCGAGAAAGTTTGGAGATAAAAAGCCAAACACAGGCGAAATAAACAAAGCAAATCTTGCTTTATCAAGATTGTTTAAATTTGGAACTCAATTTGACCGATGGGCAAGCGGAGAAAGAAGAAATGTTAAACCATCATGGTGGGTGATTATGCAAATTGCAAATAAGCTTGGCGCAAAATTTACATACGCAAATTCATCCGATGTCTTTAAAGAGATTTCCGAGACAGTTCGTGAATTTAAAGGGCTTTCATACGATCTAATAGGTGATGAAGGAGCAATGATAAACAAAAATTAAAACTGGCAAAGCACATGGAAAGCATCATCATAGCAATTTTAAAAGCGATAATTTTTATCCTACTGTTTCTGACATTTTCCGCTGTTTTGACTTATCTTGAAAGGCGAATTTCCGCTTTCATTCAGGATCGGCTCGGTCCGAATAGAGTTGGTCCGTTTGGATTGTTTCAGCCAATTGCAGATGTTGTGAAAATTATCTTTAAAGAGGAAATCATACCTGCAAACGCAGACAGAACTTTACATACACTGGCACCGATAATTTCTTTGTTTGTTGCTTACAGTGTCTTCGCAGTTTTACCACTTGGTGAAAAACTTGTGATTGATGGCAAGGAAATCAAACTTGTCGTCGCAGATGTAAATATCGGATTTTTATATATCCTTGCTTTGAGCTCGCTTGGAGTTTATGGTGTTACTTTAAGTGGATGGTCATCAAATAACAAGTATTCACTTCTTGGTGCCTTAAGGGCTTCTGCGCAGATGATAAGTTATGAACTTTCGCTTGGACTTTCACTTGTCGGCGTTGTCCTTGTATCAGGTTCAATTCAAATTGACGAAATAATAAAATCGCAATCAAATGTCTGGAACATTTTTTATCAACCAGTTGGATTTATAATTTTTCTTGTTTCGGTTTTTGCTGAGACAAACAGGTTGCCTTTTGATTTGCCAGAAGCGGAGCCCGAACTTGTGGCTGGTTATCACACTGAATATTCCGGGATGAAATTCGGTGCTTTTTATCTTGCTGAATATACAAACATTATAACCGCAAGTTTGCTTGTAACTGCATTTTTCCTAGGTGGATGGTATTTCCCATTTGTTGATATTTACAAGGGCTTAAATCCAAATCTTGCTGGAATTTTGCAGGTTATAGTTTTCTTCGCAAAGGCAGGTTTGATAATTTTCCTTTTCATGCTTGTCAGATGGACATTGCCGAGATTTAGATATGATCAACTGATGCGTCTTGGCTGGCAGGTTTTATTGCCACTTGCTCTCTTAAATGTTCTCGTCACTGGACTTGTAAAAGTTCTCTTTTAAAAAATTAAAGCAAGAGAAAAATTATGACACAGACAAAAATAGATGGGAAAGCAAAGACACGGGAGATAAAGAGAAAATCAAACATGAATTTGCTTGAGCGACTTTATCTTCCCGAAATTTTCAAGGGATTGAGCATAACATTCAGGCAGATATTTAAACCGAAATTCACATTTGAATATCCCGATGTGAAGTGGCAACCCCCGGCTTCATTTCGTGGTCGTCCGGTGCTTGTCGTTGATGATGAAACAGGCGTTGAAAGATGTGTCGCCTGCGGGCTTTGTGCGAGGGTTTGCCCTGCGCTTGCAATTGAAGTCGTCGCAGATGAAACAGAACTTGATAAAGAAAGATATCCGAAAAAGTTTGAAATAAATATGTTGCGTTGCATCTATTGTGGATTGTGTGAAGAAGTTTGTCCTGAAGAAGCAATCGTTATGAGCAAAGAATATGAACTTGTCTTCACGAATAGAGAAGAAGCAATTTTCGGTAAAGATAAATTGTTAGTCCCGGCATCAAAACTGAAAGACCGTCTTGAATTCCTGCGCAAAATGAGGTAAAACAAATTTTGTGCTGACTATGGAAGATGATAATAATTCAATGATAACCTGTTTCAGGTTTAGCAGATTTTTGATGATCTTTTTTCTGCTCTTCTTTATTTTTAATTTTAACCTGTTCTCTCAAAGGATTTCACTTGTCCAGTATCCCGATGAAGTTGTAAAAGGAGATAAATTTTCTGTAAAGTTAAATCTGATCGCAGACCCAGATGACACACTTTATATAGTTGTCTCAGTTGACGGTGATGTTAATTTAACCTCCGCGTTTTTATTTGATGACTCACTTATCAACATTGAACAAGAAAAAACCGAATCCATTGACTTATCAAAATCTGGACTGAAAAAATTACTTTACACCAGAAACTTCGTTTTCCCGGACACTTTTAAACATTCATCATCGCTGAGAAGTTATGCTTTTGTTATGTCGGCTAAATCGTCCGGGGATGTAAGGATAAAATTTGTTCCAATTAAGATTTCTTACGATTCTTTGATGTTTAACGAGGCGAATGTGAACGAAAATCAAATTGCTATCAATGTTAAAGGTGTGGCTGATAAACTGGCTGGCTTGTGTGTTAAATTTGAGAAAGATGGATTTATAAAATTTAACCTTAACGATAAATTCACTGCCAAAGCTGGCTTTACACTTTCTTTCTGGCTGAAGACGACATCGGTAAATGCACGAATTTTGAGTTTAAAATCAGGGACGGATAGAAGTTTTTTACAAATTGGAAGTAAATTTGGCAATCTTGTTTTTTCTGTGAGTAATTCAATCGGGAAGTATGAGATAACCTTACCAAAATTCATAAGCGATGGCAAATGGCACAACATTATCATAACAGCGGGGCAGGATAATGTTTTAAAATTTTATATTGACTCCGAAAAAATTGATGAAATTTACATTCCGAACCTTAACTTCTTTGAGATAAATCGTCCGGTCGTCAGAATTGAACAAGGTTTAATTGATGAAGTTGCTTTGTTCCGACTTTCAAATTCAGAATTAATTGACCGGCTTTCAAGATATTTTGTTAAGTTTGATACATCTGCTGTCTTTGTTTTAAAATTTGAAAACGAGACGATAAATGTAAGTGGTAATGTTTCCGGCGTTGAATCAAGTGGAGTTAAATTTGTCCCCTCTTCAGCCCCTGTCTGTTCGCCTGAGGTCAGGGTATCCGCAGAGTTGAAAGGAAATGGAATAAATGTAAATTGGGAAGTTGATGATCCACTCTTCGTTGACAGATTTGTGCTTGAGAGAAAAGTTGGCGATGAATTTTATCAAAGCATTTATCAGATTTTCGCTTCAAGTGAGAAAAGATATTCCTTTTTTGATGCCCCGGTTACAAGCAACGCAGTTTATTATTACAGAGTCAAGAGAATCAACAAAGACGGAAGTTTTGAGTTTTCCGATGAAGTCAAAGTTGGAATAGGTTTGAAGAAAGATTTTGAAATTCTCGGTAATTTCCCCAACCCATTTAATTTGGAAACGAAGATAATTTACAATCTTTTCACGGATACACATGTCAGGCTGGTTGTTTATGACATTGTCGGAAGGGAGATAGCAATTCTGGTTGATGGATTTCAAACTGCCGGAAGACACGAGATAGTTTTTAATCTCAACAATGTGAAAGACCATGAAACCACAAGCGGGATTTATCTCTACAAACTTCAAACACAACGTGGTTATGAGATAAGGAAAATGATAGTGATAAAGTAAAAATGCGTTTAATTTTATTTCTCCTTGTTTTTCTAATTTCCTGCTCAACTTCAAAATACACATCAAGTGTAAAGCCGATGATTGAACTCAACGGAGAATGGCTTTTCAAAATTGACCCTGAAGATGTTGGGCTTGCGCAATACTGGTATTCTGCAAATTTTGACAGAAGCGATTGGCGAAGTGTGGAGGTTCCGGGATTCTGGGAAAGATATTCAAACTTTGCAAAGTATGATGGCATCGCCTGGTATTATAAAAGTTTTGAAGTTAAAAAGATTGATAAGAGGAAAAAATATGCGATATTTTTCGGTGGTGTTGATGATGATTGCGGGGTTTGGTTGAACGGGGAATTTATCGGAGAACATCGTGGATATAGTGATGAATTTTATTTTGATGTGACAAAATTTTTAAAACAGGGCAAGAATGAACTTGTCGTTATGGTGATTGATCAGGGTGGACCCGGTGGAATTTACAAACCGGTTGCATTGGTTGAGTATTCAGAAATTGCCGACCTTTTGAAAAGCGAATTTTATTATAAAAACGCAAGGAAAAGCGATGATTGGGTAAAAGATGCGATTATCTACGAGATTTTCCCACGCTCTTATTCAAAAAATGGAACTTTCAAGGAGATTGAAGAAGATATCCCACGGCTTAAGGAACTTGGCGTAAATGTCATCTGGCTTATGCCAATTCATCCAATTGGAGAAGTTAAAAGAAAAGGAAAATACGGAAGCCCTTACTCAATAAAGGATTATTACGCTATCAATCCTGAATATGGAACTGCTGAGGACTTCAAATCACTTGTTGAAACCGCTCATAAGAATGGAATCAAAGTTATAATTGACCTTGTCATAAATCACACTGCATGGGACAATAAATTAATTTTTGAACATCCGGAATGGTATGTTAAGAACGAAAATGGAGAGATCATCTCGCCGAATTCAGATTGGACGGATGTTGCTGACTTAAATTATGATAATCAAGAGTTGAGAAAGTATATGATTGAGATGATGAAATACTGGGTGAGAGAATTTGATATAGATGGATATCGTTGTGATGTCGCTGAACTTGTTCCGACTGATTTCTGGGAGGAAGCGAGGGAAGAACTTGAAAAAATTAAGCCGGTTTTGATGCTTGCCGAAGGAAGTTTGCCAGAGCAACATATCAAAGCGTTTGACTTAACATATAGCTGGAATGTCTATGATGCACTTTCAAGGATAATACGCAAGGGACATCTTCCGAGCGTTCTTGACAATGTCCTTGAAAGTGAGAGATACAAATTTCCGAAGGGTTCGCTTCGTTTGAGATTCAATGAAAATCACGATAAACCACGGGCTGTTAAGTTCTTCGGTGAGGATGGTGCGCTTGTCTCCGCTTTGATTGTTAACACAATTCCCGGAGTTCCATTAATTTACAACGGTCAGGAATATGGTGATACGACCGGGCTGTCTTTGTTTGAGAAAGTCACGATGTCAAGAGATACTGTAAGTGAGAGAGGCAGAAGGTTTTATTCGTTTTACAAAAAATTGCTTAATTTTAGAAAAAACTCGCTTGCTCTCAAAAGAGGAGAAATGATAAGGGCAAAGACATTGAACGATGATAAAGTTTATGCATTCTGGAGAAAATTTAAAGATGAAACGGTTCTAGTGGTTGCAAATCTTTCAACCTGGGGCGTTACGACGAAATTGGAGATTGATGATGTCTTGAAAAAGAAAATAAAAAATGGCAAGGTGAGGTTTTACGATGTTTTTGAAGAGAAGACATTTGAAATTGATGCTGATAAATTTGTCAATTTCAAACTTGAACCATTTGGCTTTAAACTCATAAACCTTTACTAAAACAAAATCGGTTGAGGCAATGAAATCATACACGGAATATCTCACATTCAACACAAATAACAAGCGGGAGATAATCAACATCACCGATAAAGTGAATGAGGCGTTGAAAAGGAGCGGGATAAAAGAGGGATTTTGCCTTGTCTCCGCAATGCATGTGACCGCAGGGGTCTTCGTAAATGACAATGAAGATGGTTTGATTCAGGATTTAACAGAGTGGCTTGAGAAACTTGCTCCGTTTAATCCAAATTACAAACATCACAGAACCGGTGAAACAAACGCTGACGCTCATCTTAAAAGTTTGCTCATACATCACGAGGTAATAATACCTGTGACCGATGGGCGACTTGATTTCGGACCGTGGCAGCAGGTTTTTTATGCTGAGTTTGACGGACAGAGGAGAAAAAGAGTGATCATAAAAATTATTGGCGAGTGATTCTATCAAGTATATCTTCAAAAACCTGTCTCGTTTTCCTCATCCGTCTTTTTACTGAATCAATGAATTCATCCGCAAATCTATATCCGAGACAGAGCGAAAGATATTCAAGTTTTTCGGGGTCAGATGGAATTAAATTTGATTTAGTCCATAGTGAGACACGCAAAAATTTTTCAACTTCTCTGTAAAATCCATAGTTTGAAACCAGGACATCATATTCGCTTTCTTTGATGTAATCATTTTTAAGCAGGAAATCTAACGCTTTAATTGTGTTTTTTTCAATTTTTCCCGTTCGGCGAAAATTTTTCATTTGCAATATCTGGGCTATAAATTCAATATCCGTTAATCCACCTGCGCTTAATTTAATGTCAATTTCTCCCGTTTTAACATTTCTTTCCATCTTTCTTCTCATTTCGTATATATAGTTTGCTGTTGATCTGTTGAAGTCAAGTTTTAAAATTTTTTGGGCGAGTAAATTTTCAAAATTTTTCCAGATTTCAGGATCGCCGTTTATAAACCTTGCCCTTGTGAACGCCTGTATCTCCCATAATTCAGCGCGATTTTCAAGATATGACTTGATGTAATCAATTTTTGCAAGAATTGGAGCGTTTCTGCCTTCGGGACGAAGTCGGATATCAACATTGTAAAGTTTCTCAACCTCTATCTCTGTTAAATTTTTAAGCATTGATTCACATTTTAAGACAAGGTTTTCATATTCTTTCGGGTTTATTTCATTTGTTATCATAACTATGTCAAGGTCGGAGTCAAAATTCATCTCTTCAGAGCCAAATTTACCAAGCCCGATTATCGCAATTTTTTCTCTCCCACTTTCATCAAAGTTTTTTGAAAAAATTTCATTAAAAATTAAATCGGAAAGATGTGTTAATTCAATCGCAAGTTCGTCAAAATTGAGCAAATTGTCAAGGTTCAAAATTAAAAATCTCATTTCGTTTAAAAATTTGAAGTCGTGAAGTTTGAAGTTTTCTGTTAATTTAAGAGTTTGTAAAATTTCGTCTGTCTTTTTATTCTTGCTTAAATTATTTTCTGAAAGAAGAAACTCAAGTAGATAGGTTTTAAGTGAGAGAAGGTTTGAAAATCTCGGACTATATTCAGATAGGTTGAGTATTATTTTTCTCACAGAATCGTTTTGAATGAGTTCGTAAAAAGATTTTGAATATCTGAATCCTTCGGCGATTTTTCGGAAATTTTCAAGAGTTATGTCTGGAATCAATGTTTTTGATAACTCTGCAAATAAAATTGGTGAGATTTTCAAAAAAGAGTTTTCTTCAATTGAACTAAAAATTTCTTCCCCCGTTATAAGTTGCCCCTTTGTCAGAAATTTAATGTTCCGTAGTGCTTTTTCTTTATCTTTAAAATTCAAATCATCAAGAGTTTTATAAATCTTTTCTCTGTCAATTTCTTCATCAAAGGTCGCCGTGATTAAAAAAGATGGCTTTGTTTCAACATTGAAGATTTTATCAAAAATTTTACGCACATTTTCAAATCTATCTTCAAGATTCCGCTTGAAGATCTTCCAGTCGGGTGTTATTTGCTCCGGGAAACTCATCTCGTTTTTTTCTCTTTCATAATTTCTCATCGCTTTTGCAAGTGAGGTCAGAAAACTTGGCTCAGATGGGATTGTGTGAGTTTGAAGGTTTTGCGAGATTTGTAAGAGGTGTTCAATTCTTCTAAAATAAATGTAGTTTTCGCTCAAAATTCTCGCCTCGTTTTGTGTTAAGAATCCAGCGTTTGCAAGTTTGTCAATTGCTTTTAAAGTGTTTTGCTCTTTTAAATCGGGATTGCGCCCCGCGTTTAAAAGTTGCAGTGTTTGAACGATGAATTCAATGTCCCTTATCCCGCCTTTGCGAAGTTTTATGTTTAATTCAGATGTAGCGGTTGCCTCAATTTTTGATTTTATCCTTGCGATCCCATCAATCGGGTTTTCATAAAATGATTTCGGATAAACAAATGAATCAAGCATTTTGATAAACTCATATCCGAAGTTTAAGTTTCCGGCAACAGGTCTTGCTTTTATGAGCATCTGCCTTTCCCATATTTTTCCGTAAACTTCGTAATAAGTCAAGTATCCGAGGACAGAGCGAGCAAGGGAGCCGGCGCTTCCTTCAGGTCTTAATCTGAAATCAACTCTGTAAAGATTTCCTTCTTCTGTTTTTTCTGAGAGAAAATTTATCAAAGTTGCGACAAGTTCATTAAAAATTTCATAATGAGATATAAATCCTTTTGGCGTTTCAATTTCTCCATCTTGATTATATACAAAAATTAAATCAATATCCGAACTATAGTTAAGTTCTTTTCCACCAAGTTTACCAAGTCCAATTATCACATACTCTGTTTCCGGGAAAGCGAGGAACTTTTTCTTTATTTCTTCAATCGCGAGTTCAAGACATATCTGGAGAATTGCTTCTGCAAGCTCTGAAATTGAGCTCACGGTCTCATTGAAATCAGCGATGCCAAAGATATCACGGATGCCGATTCTTAAAATTTCTCGCCTTTTGTATCTTCTAATAGCGTTTAATTTTTTTGAAGTTGATTTGAAATGTGAGATTGTGCTGTAAATTTCAGCGAGGTAATTTTCTCCGGTCATTTTTTTATCAAGGACATTGGTGTAAGTGAGCCAGCGGAAGAGTTCAGGGTCACGGACGAGGATATCTGCAAAGTATTGGGAATAGCCGAATGTTATGATCAAAATTTTCATCATTTGTGGATAAATTGCGAGGTCTTTGTAAAGTGAGGATTTGTTGAATGTGCTTTCAACAAAGCGTGTGAAGTTGTTTAAACTTTGTTCTGGATTTGGTGAATGTTTCATGGAGGAGATTAAATTTATGATGAAGGAATCCGCAAGGTCAAACCGAAGGGTTGAAAGGATGAAGTCATCAGTTATTTTTTCAATCGTTGAGATTGCCTTTTCTGGTGATTTAAAAATTCTTTTCAAATCCTGTTTTATCTTCGCATCAAGGTTAAACTTTGGCATTTATTTTCACTTGCTCTGAAATTTTTTCCTTTTTCTTTTTGAATTCAATTGCAGATTTTACAAAGGCATTAAATAAAGGATGTGGTTTTGTCGCTCTTGATTTCAGTTCCGGATGAAATTGCACACCAACAAACCATGGATGATCTGGAAGTTCAATTATTTCAACGAGCAAACCATCGGGCGAGAGACCGCTGAAAACCATTCCATTTGATTCAAGTATTTCACGGAATTCGTTGTTAAGTTCGTATCTATGTCTGTGTCTTTCATTTATTCTTTCTGTTCCATACGCTGAATATGCTTTTGTTCCGGGTTTCAGGACTGCCGGATAAGAACCGAGTCGCATCGTTCCGCCTTTGGTTTGAACTCCAATTTGCTCCGGGAGAAGGTCAATAACGGGATATGGAGTTGTTGGGTTAAATTCTGTGCTGTTCGCCTGTTTTAGCCCACATACATTTCTTGCGAATTCTATAACTGCGCATTGCATCCCGAGACAAATTCCGAAAAATGGGATTTTATTTTCCCTTGCAAATTGAATTGCTTTTATTTTTCCTTCAATTCCCCTTTCCCCAAATCCGCCAGGAATTAACAATCCGTGAACATCTCTGAGAAATTTTTCGGGACCATATGTTTCAATTTCCTCTGCTTTAATCCATCTGATATTAACTTTACATTCATTCTCCGCTCCTGCGTGGACAAATGCCTCTATTATGCTTTTGTATGCATCTCTTAACTCCGTATATTTTCCGCAAATTGCAATTTCAACAATCTCTTTTGGATTTTTTATCTTCTCAACAAACTTTATCCATTCTGTTAAGTCCGGCTCTTTTGCGGTCAAATTTAACTTTTTCAAGACGATGTCATCAAGTCCCTCTTCGTAAAAGATAAGCGGAACCTCATAAATTGATTCAACATCAATTCCCTGTATAACTGCTTCGGGTTCAACATTTGTGAAAAGTGCAATCTTTTCTTTGATATCTTTTGACAAAGGTCTTTCTGTCCTGCAAATCAATATGTCGGGTTGAATTCCTATTTCAAGCAGTGTTTTAACGCTGTGCTGTGTTGGTTTCGTTTTTAATTCACCAGCGGACTTTATGTATGGTATCAATGTGACATGGATATTAATTGCATTTTGCTTTCCAACCTGTAACATAAACTGTCTTATTGCTTCAAGAAATGGAAGTCCTTCAATATCTCCGACAGTTCCGCCAATTTCAGTTATTATCACATCATAGTCATCTTCTTTTGTCAAAAGTGTTATCCTTCTTTTTATCTCATTTGTGATGTGCGGGACGACCTGAACAGTTGCCCCGAGATAATCTCCTTTTCTTTCTCTCATTATCACTTCGTAATAGACCTGACCTGTGGTTGTGTTGTTCCACCTTGACATATTCACATCAAGAAATCTTTCGTAATGCCCGAGGTCAAGGTCAGTTTCTGCACCGTCTTCTGTCACATAAACCTCGCCGTGTTGATACGGGTTCATTGTTCCGGCGTCAACATTTATGTAAGGGTCAAATTTTTGAATTGTTACTTTAAGTCCCCTCGCTTTGAGGAGAAGTCCCAAAGATGCGCAGGCAATTCCTTTGCCAAGTGATGAGACAACTCCGCCTGTGACGAATATGTATTTTGTTTTTTTATCTGGCATTTGAAAACTCTTTTTGGTTTTTAAAAACCTGAATTACCTTTTCAAGGTCGCTTGGCGTATCAACTCCAATGGTGTCTTTTTCTGTGATTACAACTTTTATTTTCATTCCATTTTCAAGCGCTCGTAGTTGCTCAAGTTTTTCTGTGTCTTCAAGTTTTGATTTTGGAAGATTGACAAATTTTAAAAGAGAATTTTTTGAATACACATAAATTCCAATGTGTTTGTAATACTCACCATATTTGAGCCATTCTTCTTTTGCCCTCGCATCTCTGCAGAATGGAATTGGACTTCGGGAAAAGTAAAGGGCGAAATTATCTCCGTCAAAAACAACTTTAACGACATTCGGATTGAAAAGGTCGTCCACATTGTTGATTTTCACGGCAAGCGTTGAAATGTCAATTTTTTCATCTTTAAAAAATGGCTCAATCGCAGAGTCAATCATATCTGCTGTAAGAAGTGGCTCATCACCCTGAATGTTTATAACTATATCTGCATCAATTTCTCTTGCAACAAATGCAACTCTATCAGTTCCCGTCTTTATGTCAGATGGGGTCATAACTACATTTGCGTTAAATTTTTTTGCGACATCGTAAATTCTTTCGTCATCAGTTGCAATTATCAACTCATTTATAAATTTTGATTTTTTTGCGTTTTCATAGACAATTTGAATCATCGGTTTTCCAAGTATCTGTGCAAGGGGTTTACCGGGAAATCGTGTTGATCGGTATCTTGCGGGAATTATTCCTGTGATACGAGGCATAAAAATTTATTCTTTTTCTTCCTCTTCTCCTTTTGTGCGCTGTTCTACTTGAATGACTTTCGGGACTTTGAAAAAGAATTCGGTTCTTGATGGTGCATTTTTCAAAATTTCCTCTCTCGGATAACTTGGCTTTACGACATCTTCACGAAAAACATTCTTTATGTCAATTACATGATAAAGCGGTTCAACATTTGTTGTGTCAAGTTCGTTTAATTTTTCCATATACTCAAGGATTCTGTTAAATTGCTCTGTGAATTTTTCTTTTTCCTCTTCTTTAAATTCAAGCCGTGCGAGATTTGCGATGTATTCAACATCTTTAATTGTTACAGCCATAAATTCATCCAACTTTTTGTTTTTCAAGGTTTGATTTTATCACTTCTCTTGTTAATTCCATAAGTTGATTTTCTCCTTCCCGTCCTGTGAAGTTTTCAACTTGAATTGGTTTATCAATTATGATTTCAATTGTTCCTGGGTTAATTTCAAGTTTATGTTTTCTCATAATTTTGTGGCTTCCGAGAATTGTAACCGGGACAACGGGAGTATTTGATTTAATTGCAAGCATAAAGCCACCTCTCTTGAATGGTAGAAGTTCGCCGTCAAAACTTCTCGTTCCTTCGGCAAATACGAGGACTGAAACACCGCTTTTAATTCTTTCAATCGCCTTTTGAACGCTCTTTATCGCTCTTTTCGGATTTCTTCTGTCAATTAGAATATAACCTCCATACTTTAAAAGCCATCCCCAGAGTGGAATTTTACCAAGTTCCTGTTTCGCAAGAAAACGAATTTGATCCGGTATCCCGCATATTAAAGCCGGTATATCCATTGCGCTTGCGTGGTTTGAAATGTAAATGTAATTCTTCTCTCTTGATAAATTTTCAATGCCCTTTACTTTGACTTTGACATTAAAAACGATTAAAACGATCTTTGACCAGATTTTCGCCATAAAGTGATAGATTTTGCCTTTGTAGTTGAATGGAAGAAGCAATGCGGTTAAAACCGCCATCGGTATTGTGATTAACACAATTAATCCTGCTTTTAGCCAGAAGAAAACCTTCTTCATCTCGTAAGTTTCTGGTTGGTTTTTATCAATGATAATGAAAAGCGATGATAAAATCAAGTTA
>CAZQJI010000042.1:0-20745 GCA_964593475.1 uncultured Bacteroidota bacterium
GGATTGTTTCACGATATAGCAAAGCCAAGAACGAAAGCATTTAAAGAAGGTGTTGGCTGGACATTTTACGGTCATGATGTCATTGGAGCGAAAATGGTTCGCTCAATTTTCAGAAGGATGAAGCTTCCGCTTGATAAATCAAAATATGTTGAAAAACTTGTTCGTTTGCATTTGCGACCCATGGCTCTTGTGGATGAAAGCGTCACTGATTCAGCGATAAGAAGATTAATAGTTCAGGCGGGTGAAGACCTTGACGATCTTATAAAGCTTTGCAGAGCGGATATAACCACGAGAAATCCGAAGCTTGTTCAGGAATATTCAAGAAATTATGATATCGTTGTGAAAAAAATTAAAGAAGTTGAAGAAAAAGACAGGTTAAGGGCTTTTAAATCGCCCGTTAATGGGAATGAGATAATGCAGGCGCTTGGCTTGAACCCCGGACCACTTGTTGGTCGTCTAAAAAAAGCGATAGAAGAAGCAATTCTTGAAGGAATTATTCCAAACGACCACGATCAGGCATTTGAATATCTTATGAAAATAAAAGACAAAATAATTGCCGAATATGAGCAAGAAAAGAAAGGGAAAGAGCACATTGGTTAAAACAAAACTTTTTCTCCTGCTTTTTCTTGTGTTAGTTTTAGATACAAATCTTTACTCGCACAATTTTCAAAATAAAACTGCTGTTGTGATCAAAACAGATGAAAGTATAAAAATTGATGGCTTTTTATCCGAACATTCTTGGGGGAAAGCGAAAACAATTTCTGATTTCGTCCAGCTTGAACCCTACGAGGGGGAAAATCCGACTGAAAAAACGGAGGTTAAAATTTTATACGATGAGAATGCGGTTTACTTTGGCTTTGTCCTTTACGATTCTGAGCCAGATAAAATCGTTGCGAGGTTGACGAGGAGAGATAGAGATATTGAAAGTGATAAGATTAACATTATTCTTGATACATTTCACGATCATAAAAATGCTTATTTTTTCTCCGTTAATTCCGCTGGTGTTAAAGTGGACGGAGTTATCACTGGCGATGGTTCAAGGTTTGATAACGAGTGGGATGGAATTTGGGACGCAAGCGTCAGGATTACGGAATTTGGCTGGATTTGTGAGGTTAAAATTCCATTTGCGATTTTGAGATTTTCAACCGATAAAGATTGGGGAGTTAATTTTGAAAGATACATAAGCAGAAAAAAAGAATTGATCCAGTGGGCGTTTATCTCAAAGAAAGAAACAGGGCGTGTTTCAAAAATCGGTCATCTCTCCGGAATCAACAAAATAAATTCAGCAAAAGGACTTGAAATCTATCCTTATACTGCTCCCAAAGTCGTATTTCAACCGGAATCAGAACTCAACTCAAGAACAAGAGATATAAAGTTTGACATCGGGGTTGATCTAAGGTATAAAATCACCAATGATTTCGTTTTAAATGCGACAGTGAATCCGGATTTCAGCCAGGTTGAAGCAGATCAAGTTGTGCTTAACTTGACGACTTATGAAACATTTTATCCCGAGAAAAGACAATTTTTCACAGACGGTTCTCAATTTTTCACATTTGGTGCTCCGGGTGGGAGGGGTGGTGGCAGAAGATTTCAGGGTATGCAAATTTTTTATTCAAGGAGAATAGGTAAAAGACCATCAGGATTTCCCGAGGTTCCGGATGGCGGAAGAATCGTTTATTTCCCGGAGCGAACGAGAATCATCAACGCCATTAAATTAACAGGTAAAACTCAAAACGGGATTGCTCTCGGTTTCATAAATGCACTGACAAGCCCGGAAAGTGCAATTGTAAGTGATTCTTTAGGCAATGAGTTTAAATCAACGGTTGAACCACTGGCAAACTATTCCATTTTGAGGTTGCAAAAAGACATTATGGATAACTCTGCAGTTGGAATGATTTTAACAAATGTATCAAAAAATGGCAAAATCCCCGCAACAACAGGAGGTTTTGATTGGGGATTGAGATTTTTGAATAACACTTATAGCTTTGATGGATTTTTTGCTTTCTCAAAAACATCGCATAACGATGGAAAACCGGCAACAGCGGGAAGAATTTCAATCGCAAAAATAGCCGGTGAAAATTTCCTTTATTCAACAAATTATGATTACACTGCGAAAGGTTTTTATATAAACGATGTCGGCTATTTTTCAAGAGATAACGATCACGGTGGTTCAACCGAGATCAGATTTAAACAGGATGTAAGACCATTCTGGATAATAAGAAGATTTAACGCAGGGGTAAGATACAATTATAGATGGAACTTTGACGGAGTAACAATTATGCGTGGAATTGGATTTGATCAAATGACGGAATTTTTAAATTATTGGTGGTTTTCAATTTTTGGGTTTTACAGCCCTTGGCGTGTTTATGATGATAGAGAGACAAGAGGAAATGGTCTATATCTTGGGAAAAGCAGATATAATGTTAATTTAAGTTTGAGAACGGATTCAAGGAAAAACATTATTTTTGATTTTGAATATGGATTTGGAAGTTGGGGTTTTGTTGAAAGAGATGAAGTTAAAAGGTGGCAAAATAGATTTGAAGTTGGTTTGACACTGAGACCTGCTGATTGGATTGAGTTTGAAATAAATAATCAATTTAGATTTGTGAGAAATGAAGAAGCGTGGGTTGATAATATATGGATTGGGGATAGTTTATTCAGTATTTTTGCGGATAGAACAACAGATGAGTTTGATTTAACATTGCGTGGAACGATCACATTTACACGGGATTTAACTTTGCAGATTTACGCCCAAACCTTCATAGCCAAGGGACATTATCAAAATTTCAAACTTTTGAGAACGCCGGAAATTTTAACACCTTATTATGATTACACTGGAAATCCTGACTTTAACTTGCAATCCTTTAACTTGAATCTTATTTTGAGGTGGGAATACAAAACTGGTAGCGTTTTATATTTCGTTATAACGCAATCAAGAAGTGGCAGAGGAGAAAATTATTTTACAAGCTTGCGGAGGGATATCGCTCAAACATTTAAAGTTCCGGCAGTAAATGGAATTTATCTTAAATTAACACACGGAATAATAATCTAAAAAGGAGATATCATTATGAAGAAAAAAGTCGCAATGTTTTTGTTAATCCTTTTCATATTCTCAGGTCTATTTGCTCAATCCCAGAAGAGAAAGTTCACAATCAAAGATATGCTTTCAATCAGCGTTCCATCGCAAATTGACATCTCTCCGGATGGGAAATTTGTTGTTTTTGTTTTATCAAAAGCCGATTTTGAAGAAAGCAAATATACGAGTGATCTTTACATTGTTTCAACAGAGACAGGTGAAGTCAAGCAGTTGACATTTTCAAAAGAGAACGAGCGGATGCCGAAGTTTTCACCCGATGGAAAACTCATAGCTTTTTTATCGGATAGAAAAACAGCGGCAGATGAAAAAGAAACCAAAACTCAAATATGGCTTTTGCCAGTTGACGGTGGAGAAGCTTATAAATTAACAAATGCTCCGGAAGGGGTGATTTCATTTAGCTGGATGCCGGATGGCAAAAACATTATTTATTTAACGCAGGAGACATTGCCAAAGCCAGAAAAGGAAAAGAAAGAGCGGGACAAAAAGTTAAAGTTTGATCCAACTGTTGTTGATAAAGAAAAGTATCGCAAAGAGTTTTATCTTGTGGATGTGAAAACGAAAAAGGAAAGGAAGATTTTCACTGGGGATTACGGGGTTGAGCAATTTGATGTTTCGCCTGATGGGAAATTTGTTGTTTATAACACAAATTATACAGGTGACATTGACGATGGGAAAAAGTTTGATTTGTGGATTTTTGAGGTTGAAACAGGTAAAGCAAGACAGCTTACCAGAAGACCCGGCGGTGAGAGGCAACCAAAATGGTCTCCGGATGGGAAATTTATCGCTTGTATTGCTGATCTTGATCCGAAATTTACATATTCTCAGGAAGAACTTTTCGTTGTGAATCCTCAGACAGGTGAGATGAAAAATTTAACCGAGAAATTTGATGTCGGAATCGTCGGTTATGAGTTTTCAAAATCGCAACCTGGAAAAATTTACGCTAGAACTGCAAGCGGTGTTTATACCCATGTTTATTCAATTTCAGCTGAGGATGGTACGATAAAAGAATTTATCGGCGGTGAAAAAGTTTATGATGATATAGCGGTTTCAAATGACGATGGCGTAATTGCTTTGCTTTCCGAAGATAAAACGACCGCACCGGATATATTTGTTTTTAAAGGTGGGGAATTAAAAAAGTTAACAAATTTAAACCCGCAACTTGAGAACTTTACATTCGGGGAGCAGACAGTTATAAAATGGAAAAGTTTTGATGGCTGGATAATTGAGGGAATTCTTGTTAAGCCAGTTAACTTTGAACCCGGAAAAAAATATCCAATGCTTGTAGCTGTTCACGGCGGACCTTACGGGAGAATTCAAAATATCCTCCGCCAATATTACAATCTACAGGTTTGGGCAAATGAAGGTTATGTCGTCTTTGCGCCGAATTTCCGGGGTAGCTCTGGCTATTCAAATAAATTCGGGATTTCAAATTTCAAAGATCTCGGCGGTGGTGATTTCAAAGATATAATGGCAGGAATTGATTACATTGTCAAAGAACTGAAAATAGTGGATGAAAATAAAATTGGAATTTTCGGTGGAAGTTACGGTGGCTATATGACGAATTGGGCTATAACTCAAACGGATAGATTTAAAGCAGCGGTTTCAATGTTCGGCATATTTAACTTGATAACGGATTACAGCAATTCATATCTCCCGAGCTGGGAGCCGGATTATCTTGGGGATTACTACTGGAACAATCTCAAAATTTATCTTGAGCGTTCACCCTTCTATTATGTTAAGAACATAAAAACGCCTGTTCTGATAATGCATGGAGATGAAGATCCAAACACATTTATAAGCAATTCAAAGGAAATGTATCAAGCGTTAAAACATCTTGGCAAGACGGTTGAATTTGTCCGTTATCCCCGTGAAGGGCATGGTTTCAGAGAACCAAATCATAGAATTGATGAATTCTATCGCTGTCTTGATTGGTTTAACAAATATCTTTTAGGAATTGAGCCGGGAAAGAAACCAATCGTTCGTCTTGACGAATGGGTCAACTCCGATGGCTGGGATGTGAAGATAGTTAAAACAAGTAAAAATGTAACCTATGCGGGTTTTGATACGTCTGAAAAATTTCTTGAAGTTGAGGTCTTGTTCAAAGCCCGTGATGATGCAAAGCCATTTGATGTTTCAATTGATGATTTCACGATTTCTGATTCCGATGGCAATGTAATCTATCCAGCTGGTTTTCCTGTTGAGGTCAGTGGTGTTAAGGCGGTTTTGAACGGTGATTTTAAAGTAAATGTCAATGTTAAGGGTGAGAACAGATATTATCCTTTGAAACTTGCTTTTAATGTTTCAAAAGCAAAGGGTGAGTTAAAACTTAAAATAAATAAATTCCCGCAATTTAGTTTTTTGCTTGATTAAGGTTTTGAATCAGGGGGAGGGATTGAGAAACCCTTCCCCCATTTTGTTTACACCTTCCCTTGTTTGGGGTATTCTTGTTTTTTTCGTGATCTTCAAAAAGGGTGATTTAAAACTTGAGTTTCAATTTTTTTCTTTTTATATTTCGACCAAAAGAACAAATTGGTCAAAAATTCGTATGATTGATGTTGAGAAGACAAAAGCTGAAATAGTTGAGATCGCAAGGGAAATTTTTGCAAGGTTCGGGTTCAAAAAGACAACGATGGAAGAAATAGCTAAAGCAGTAAAAAAGGCGAAAAGCTCTCTTTATTATTATTTCCAGAACAAGGAAGAAGTTTTTCAGGCGGTAATTGAACAAGAGGCGAATGTTTTACGCGAGAAAATTGAGAAAGCCCTATCTCAGGAAAGCACGCCACAGGGCAAAATCCGCAGTTATGTGATAACCAGAATGAAAGCACTGAAACAACTTGCAAACTTTTATAGCGCTCTCAAAGATGAATACCTTGAAAATTTTAAGTTCATTGAAAGGTTCAGAAAAAAATATGATGAAGAGGAACTGCGGGTGATAAGTGAAATTTTAAAGGAAGGTGTTAGCAAAGATGTGTTTGATGTGAAGGATATTGAGATGACAGCTCTTGCAATTTTAATAGCTTTAAAAGGATTTGAATCCTGGATTTTCCAGGGAAATACAAAGTGGAGTGAGAAGGACATTGATAATCTCCTTGATGTTTTGTTTCACGGGATAATGAAAAAATAACCAAGGGATGCGATATGAAAAAATTTTCGGATTTTGTAATCAAATATAGATGGATTTTGATTTTATTCACTCTGGCTTTGACTCTTATTTTTGGCTATTCAATCAAAAATTTGAAAATAAACTCTGATTTTGTTTCATATCTTCCCGAGTCCGATGAAGCGGTAAAACTCTCAAAATATATCGGAAATAAATACGGCGGGAACTTAACAGCGATTGTAGCAATTGAATCCGATGATGTTTTCAAATATGAGACATTAAAAAAGATTTATGATCTCACGGAGAAATTAAGATATGTTGATGGGGTTTCTTATGTAATGAGCTTGACAAATGCAATTGATATAAAAGGAACTGATGAAGGAATTGAAATTGGCAAATTGATTTCCGAAGTTCCAAGCGATGAAGAAAGTTTGAAAAATCTGAAAAATTATGTCCTTTCAAAAGAGCTATATAGAAATCTTGTTTCAAGTGATGGAAGGGTAACTTTGATTATGTGCAGATTAAGTGAAGGGGTTGATAAAGTTAAAGTTGCCCGTGAAATTAAAAAAATTGTTGAAGCGGAAAATCTTAAAGAGAAAGTTTATTACGGCGGTTTACCTTTTCAAATGATTGATATGAATGAGCTTATCATTGATGATTTGAAAATTTTAACTCCACTTGTCGGGCTTGTTATCATAATCATTTTGTTCTTGAGCTTTAAAAATATCATTGGAGTTGTTGTTCCGTTTCTTGGCGTTGCACTGAGCGTGATCTGGACTTTTGGAACAATGGCAATTTTAAAAATACCATTGACGATAATATCAAATACAATTCCAGTTATTTTGACTGCGATTGGTAGCGCATACGGGATTCACATTTTAAACAAATTCAGAGAAGATATAGACATTGTTGATGTTAAAGAGCGCTCAAGGATTGCTCTTTCTGAGGTTGGGTTGGCTGTGTTTCTGGCTGGTGTGACTACAATAGCTGGCTTTTTGTCTTTTGTCTCGGGTTCATATTTGATAATGATTAAAGAATTCGGAATTTTTACAGGTGTTGGGGTTTTATATGCTCTTTTGATTTCTTTAACATTTCTTCCTTCCATTCTCTCGCTTTTGAGATGGGCTGAAAAAACAGACAGAATTTCAAAGGAGAAAAGTGATTATAAACTGGCATTTAAAATTACAAGATTGATTTCAAAAACAAGATATGCAATTTTGATTTTAACTTTGGTAGCTTTGATTGTCAGTGTGATCGGAATTTTTAAGATAAGCAGAGAAGTCAGCATACTTGAATATTTCAAACCAGAGACAAATGTGAGAGCTACTGAAGAAATGTTGAAGAAAAATTTTGGTGGTTCATTACCTCTTTATATACTTGTCAAGGGTGATATCCAGAGCCCTGAAGTTCTTGAAGAGATGAATAGGGTTGAAGAATTTTTAAAGACAATGCCAGATGTTCACAATCCGCAATCAATAGTTGATGTGATTGAGGAGATGAACTATGTTATGGGCGAGGGTAGAAAAATTCCTGACATAAGAGAGAAGGTTTCAAATTTGATGTTTCTTATTGAAGGCGAAGAAATTTTTTCACAGCTTGTTTCACCAGATAAGGACGAAGCTTTGATTCAGGCGATGGTAACTTACGAAAGTTCAGCCAAGATTTCAAAAATCGTGAAACAGATTGAAAATTATTTTGCGAGTGCAAATAATAAAGGTTTTGTTGAGTTTAAGCAGACAGGTATGCCGTTAATTTACAAACATCTTGATGATGCGATAATGAAAAGTCAAATTCAAAGTTTGATTCTTGCTCTTGTTTTTGTCTTTGTGATAATGGTCATCCTTTTGAAATCGTTCCGGGGTGGATTGGTCGGAATAGTTCCAGTTTCTCTAACGATTGCAATTGTTTATGGTTTTATGGGTTATTACGGAATTCCGCTTGACATAGCGACGGTTTTAATCGCTAGTGTCTCGCTTGGGATGGGAATTGATTATTCTATCCATTTTATGAACAGGTTGAAATTTGAACTTAAGGAAAGTGAATCACTCGAAGGGGCGATTGGCAAAGTTTTGGGGACAACGGGAATTGCCATTTTGATCAATGTTCTTTCTGTTGCGCTTGGTTTTGTTGTGCTTGTTTTTGCAAGTGTGATTCCACTTCAAAGATTCGGGATTATGATTTTGCTTACGATGTTTCTTTCGGGTGGAGCAACTTTGATTTTAATGCCAGCGATAATTTTAACTTTTAAGCCAAAATTCCTTGAAAAGTTAAAACCGGAGAAAATAAAAGATGAAGTTTTTGTAAAATAAATTGAAAATAAAATCCGAGGTGAGAAAAATGCCTTTCATTGTTTTTCTTGCTGTTGTGCTTTTGTTCAACATGTCTTTTGCTCAATTAACAGCAATTGAAATTTTGAAAAAAGTTGATGAAGTGACATACGCTCCCAAGGATCAATTTTACAAATCAAAGGTGACACTGATAGACAAAAATGGCAGGGAAAGTTATCGTGAAGCATTGATGTATCAGAAGGGAGCACACAAACGATTGGTTAAATTTACCGAGCCAGCGGATATACGGGGGATCGGATTTCTATCATTGCCGGACGATGTAAATTATGTTTATCTTCCAGCGTTTAAAAAGAGCAGGCGAATTGCCTCACATATCAAAAATCAAAACTTTGCAGGCACTGATTTTACTTATGAAGATATGGAAGCGTTAACATATTCTGAAAAATGGAAACCGGAATTGCTGAGGAAAGATGAATCACACTATGTTTTAAATCTAACGCCTCGGGAAGGTAGAGAGAGCGAATATTCACGTCTTGTGATGTATGTTAGGGTTGATAACTTTTATCCAGAGAAAATTGAATATTATGATAAGGCGGGGAATTTGTATAAAGTTTTGACGAGAAGAAGAATTGAAAAAGTCGGGAACTACTGGGTTGCATTTGAAACGGAGATGAAGGATGTCAAGAAAGAGCATACCACGAGGATGGTCCTTGAGGATGTTAAGTTTGACACAAATTTAAGTGATGATATTTTCACATTAAGAAACCTTGAAAGATAAATGAAGAAAATTTTAATTTTGACATTGCTTTTTTGGGGTTTTGCTGTTGCAGATGATTTCAGATTTAGCTCTGAATATCTGGAGTATGATGTTTACTGGAAGTTTTTGAATCTCGGTAAGATAAGGGTCTTGACAAGGATTGAGGGGGACAGCGTTTATTCGTGGATTCAGGTTAAATCAAATCCATATATCTTTTTCGTGAATGTTGATTATGCTTTTGAAAGCAAATTTCACAAGGATGTTTTATTTGATGCGACTCTTTCTGTATATGAGACAAAAAATGGAGTTCCTTTAAAGACAATTTTTGAAAGGGACAGAGAATATCTTGTGGCACGGCAGGTTGATGTGAGGAACGGAGAATTAAGGGGTGAAAAATCAATAGTTTATCCTGACAGATATTATCATGGGATAACAGCGTTTTTCGCTGCGAGGAAGTTATGCGGAACCGGGGTTATGGTTTATCTTCCGATTTTGTTTGCCACTGAAGAAAAAGTTGAATTTCCGCCTTTTGTTGTGCGAGTTGAAAAGGTTAAGTTTGATTTTTCTGTGCAAAGGGAAGATGTTAGGATTAATTCATTTGATTCGGAAGTAAGAACAATTAAATTCAGTGGTTATGCTCCTTTTGTAAGTAAGGAACTTGCCGGGATAAGTGGGGAATTCACTGGCTGGCTTTCTGACGACTGGGCAAGGGTTCCGATCAAAGCGACTTTTAACACATTTCTTGGCGTCGTTCGGCTTGAACTTTCAAAATGGGAAAAAAACGGATGGACTCCACCATTGAAAACAAAGTAATTTGGTTTGAAAATGAGATTGAAAAAGTTTCTGATTTCAATTTTGATTTTACTTAACATAGCAAATTCACAAAATCTAAAAATTGGGGGCTACATTCAAACGGATGACAGGATAAGATGGAAAGACAGAAAAATTTCGTGGGAAGAATATCGGCTTGATCTGACAGGGGAAGTTATATTTGATAATGTTAAGTTTTATTCAGAGTTGTGGTTTAGAAATTTTGGCTCAAATGCTACAAATAAATTGTTTGATTTGATGGATAAAGATAAAGTTGAACCTTTAAGCGTTGAACTTCGTGAGGCATATGTTGATGTTAAGGGATTTGTCTTTGAAAATGTTGATTTAAGAATTGGCAGGCAGAGAATCGCATGGGGGACTGCTGATAAACTTAATCCGACCGATAATTTAAACCCGGATGATCTTGAAGATATATGGGATTACGGAAGACATCTTGGTTCAAATGCGGTGAAACTTTCCATCTATGCTGGTAATTTTGCTTTTTCAGGCGTTTTTATTCCAACATTTACTCCAGCGGTTCTACCAAGAGGTGATTGGCTTGATATTTTCGCAGATGAATTTTCTCTCGGGACAGCGAGCAATGTACCTTTAAGTGCGATAAGCGATAGAATTTTTATTAAAAATCCAGAATCAACGCTTAAAGAAGCATCAAAATTCGGTTTAAAGGTCTCAAAAAATGTTTTCGGATTTGATTTCTCATTAAGTTATGTTTATGGAAAAGATGATATTCCGATATTGCGGAAGGTCATCATCAGTGATCCATCTTTTATGAGTTTGCCTGATTCAATTATTTTGACATTTCCAAGAATGAAAATCTTTGGATTTGATTTTGCTGGTGATTTGGGAGGGGTTGGCGTGTGGGGGGAAGCAGGTGTGTTTTTCCCTGAACAGGTTGTGTTTGAATATGCATTGAATCGTTTGGGCAATGAAATGGTTATCTACTCAAGCAATATCCTTGAAAAGAAAAATTATACTCGTTTTATTTTCGGAATGGATTACACTTTTAAAAATGAAATGTATTTGAACTTACAATATCTGCATGGGTTCTTGCACGAGAGAGGGCGTGGGAATTTAAGAAACTATTTTGTTTTTAATTTTGAGAAGAAATTTTTTGATGATAAAGTCAAATTGAACTTTTTGAGCGGTGGGATTGAATTCAAGCGTTTGAAAGATATCAAAGAAAATTACGCCTTCATATATAACCCGCAGATAAGTTATAGCCCGATTGATAACTTTGAATTTGTCTTGGGCGGTAGATTAATTGATGGTAAGGGTAAAACGATGTTTGGAAGGATTAAGGATAGAGATGAGGTTTATTTGAAAGTGAAATATAGTTTTTAAAATAAAAAAGGCGGTCGCAAAGACCGCCTCTGTTTTTAGAGTGTTACCTTCGGTGCATTGTTGAATCTGTTGACGACAACGCTCCAGTCAATTGCTTTGAAAAATGCTTCAATATAATCTGCTTTTTTCAAACCATAGTCAATCATATAAGCGTGTTCAAAGACATCCATAATCAAAAGTGGTATTGAACCAGCAAGATGCCCGAGATCATGCTCATTTATCCAGGTGTTGAAGAGTCGGTTTGCAATTGGATCAAGATAAAGCACAACCCAACCAATTCCTCGCATCGTTCCTGTTGACTTGAAATCTTTTTCCCAGTTCTCGTATGAGCCAAAGTCCTCTGTTAATTTCTTGTAGAAAGCTGAACCTTTATCAAGTTCCTTCCCACCTTTGATCATGTTCCCGAAGTAATACTCGTGGAGTCGCATTCCGTTAAATTCCCAGCCAAATCTTCTCTTCAATTCAGCGTATTCTGGTGTCCCGACTTTGCCTTCTTTTAGCATCTGAGCAAGTATATCTGCAAGTTTATTCGTGTTTGTCACATAACCTTGATAAAGAGTAAAGTGGTTTTTGAGAAGCTGATCGCTAAAGCCAGGCGTTCCAAGAAGATGATCAAAATTTTTTGCTTCGTAAGGCATTCTAACCTCCTTTTTTTGTTTTGTTTGTGAAAATAAATTTGAAAATTTCAAAAACGGCAATGACAGAATCGTCAAGCCGACATTTTTCAAAAATGTTCGTCTTGAAAGCATATCAATTCCCTCTTTGATTTTAAACTGAGAATGAATGTCCACAACCACAGCTTCTCATGGAATTCGGATTATGGAACACAAACCCACGTCCCATTAAACTGTCCACAAAGTCAAGCTCGGTTCCTTCAAGGTAAAATAAACTCTTCGGGTCAACAGTAACTTTGATCCCGTTTGAAAAGAAAACAATATCATTTTCTTTTACTTCATCAAAGATCAGAACATAGATAAATCCAGAACAACCTCCAGCTTTTACTCCAACTCTCAAAGCGTAATCATCGGGTATCTTATTATCTTGAATGATTTGTCTGATCTCTTTAGCTGCTCTATCTGTAATTTTGATTTTTTCAATTTGTTCTTGATTTATCTGGCTCATTATTAATCCTCCTTTGTTAAGTTTTTGTTTCACCTTCTTTTTGAACACTCGGTTTTTTAAACGCAGGATAGTTCAATGTCCATACCCTGTTATACTCATTTTTGACTGTTTTGAAAACTCCTTTTTCAACCATAAATTCTGCAAATTTTTGAGCAAGGTATTCTGCTTCGGAGAAACTTATTTTTCTTCCCTCGTTTTGAAAATACTCAATTATCGCATATTCAATGTCACGAACAAAAACATTTGATAGATGATAAAGCGGGTAATGATGTCTCATAAAATTTAGAAATTTTTCCCAGTTATCTTGAAGGATTTTGACCTCCTTCATCTCTTTCATGGATTCAATTTCAGGTTTTGTTTTTAAATTTTTGTCGCTTCTTTTTTCAATTTATATTTCGGCGAGATATTCCGTAAATGATTTACAACTTCAACGACACGATTTATGACATAATCAATTTCTTCTTCTGTGTTAAATCTTCCAACTCCGAATCTTATCGCGCTTGAAATGAGTTCATCATTTAATCCGATGGCTTTTAAAACATGCGATTTCTCAACGCTTGCGGATGAACAAGCTGAGCCGGTTGAGACCGCAATTTCCTTCATTCCCATAAGAATTGCTTCGCTTTCAACTCCGTAAAAACTCAAATTTAAATTGTTTGGCAATCTCTGGGTTGGATGACCGTTTAAATAAACATCTTCAAGTTTACTCATTATTCCATTTTGAAGTTTGTCACGCAGATATTTTGTTCTCTCGGCTTCTTCTTTCATTTCAAGTTTTGCTATTTCACAAGCTTTACCAAATCCGACTATTCCGGGGACATTTAATGTTCCGGATCTTAAACCGCCTTCATGTCCACCTCCATCAATTATCGGGATGATTTTAATTTTTGGCGTTTTCTTTTTTATGAAAAGTGCGCCGATTCCTTTCGGACCATAAATTTTGTGGGCGGAAACGGACATAAGATCAATGTTAAGTTTTTGAACATCAATTGGAATTTTTCCCAGCGCCTGTGCCGCATCTGTGTGAAATAAAACATTCATTTCGGAGCAAATTTTCCCAATTTCTTCAATTGGTTCAATTGTCCCGATTTCATTATTTGCAAACATTACACTTACAAGTATTGTCTCGGGAGTTATTCTCTTTTTTATTTCATCCGGGTCAACGATGCCATATTTGTCAACGGGGACATAATCAACTTTAAATCCCATTTTTTCAAGTCGTTTGCAGGTGTCAAGCGTTGCTTTGTGTTCAATTTGTGTTGTGATTATATGTTTCCCTTTTTCTGCATAAGCAAGGGCAATACCTTTTAAAGCAAGATTTATGGATTCGGTTGCTCCGCTTGTGAAAATTATCTCTTTCGGGTTGGCGTTTATGAGTTCTGCGATTTGTTTTCTTGCAAGCTCAACTGCGGACTCTGCCTCCCATCCGAATTGATGCTGGCGACTTGCCGAATTACCAAATTTTTCGGTGAAATATGGGAGCATTGCTTCCAAAACACGTGGATCAACGGGCGTAGTTGCATGATTGTCAAGATAAATCGGGAAACGCAAAGCCATATTTGGAAAATTTATTTCTTGAAAATTTTTACAGCTTTTTTCAGCACTTCAATGAATCTATCAATTTCTTCAAAAGTGTTATAAATGTAAAAACTCGCTCTCACAGTGTTATCAACTCCAAGACGTGCCAGAAGTGGTTGAGTGCAATGATTTCCTGAACGAACCGCTATTCCATATTGATCAAGCACCCCTGCGACATCGTGAGGATGAATCCCACGAATGTTGAAGGAAATAACCCCAAGCCGATTTTCACGCGGTCCATAAATTTCAATGTCCGGGATTTCTTTCATCTTTTCAAAGGCATAATTTAAAAGTTCTTTCTCATGTTCAAAAACTTTGTCCATCCCTATATTTTGTAGATAATCAATAGCTGCGCCAAGTCCAATTCCACCGGCAACATTAGGTGTCCCGGCTTCAAATTTCCACGGGAGCTCATTCCAGGTTGCTCCTTCTATTGTGACTGTGCTTATCATATCACCACCGTAAAGAAATGGATTCATTTCCTCTAAAATTTCACGGCGGGCATATAGAAAGCCAATACCAGTTGGTCCGAGCATCTTATGTCCCGATGCAACGAAGAAATCACAGCCAATATCTTGGACATCAATTTTGATATGAGGCGTTGACTGTGCACCGTCAATCAAAACATAACAACCCTTTGATTTTGCGATTTGCGTTATCTCTTTAACCGGGTTTATCGTTCCGAGAACATTTGAAGCATGGACAACTCCGACGAGTTTCGTTTTTGCGGTTATCAATTTCTCAAAATCTTCAATCTTTAAATTCCCATCGTCGGTTATATCAACGAATTTCAAAACAATGCCTTTGAATTTCTTGAGCCATTGCCATGGGACGATGTTTGAATGATGTTCCATAATTGATACTACTATCTCATCACCTTCTTTCAAATTTGAAAGTCCCCAGGCATAAGCGACTAAATTTACGGCTTCGGTCGCATTTCTTGTGAAAATTATTTCACGCCAGGATTTCGCATTGATAAATTTTGCGACTTTTTTGTGCGCTTCTTCATAAGCGAGAGTTGCTTCGTAACTTAAAGTATGAACGGCACGATGAATGTTTGCATTCATTTTTTCGTAAAAGTTTTTAACCGTGTCAATAACCTGTTTTGGTCTTTGAGTTGTCGCTGCATTGTCAAAGTAAATGATGGGATAGCCATTTACGATTCGGTTTAAAATCGGGAAATCGTTTCTTATTTTTTCAATGTCAATTTTTGTTGTGATTGTTTCGTTTTGCTCTCTCATGGCGTTTCGCCTTTAAATTTTTATGTAGATTTTACCATCTTTTACTTTCACATCATATTTTTCAAGCGGTTCCGAGGCAGGCAATCGCACAACATCACCTGTTCTTATGTTAAATTGAGCACCATGCCACGGGCAGGTTAAAATTTCTCCATCAATTTCTGCTTCATCTAATTCAAGCTCCATATGAGAACATTGATTTTTAAAGGCAAAAAATTCTCCATTCAAATTTATCAAAATTATTGATTCACCATTTACTTCAAAAACTTTCAATTCACCATTTTTAACATCGTCTGTTTTTGCAATTTCAACATATTCACCTGTTAGCGTCATCATTTTAAAAATTTTTGTTTTTAATCTTCTTCATCAGGCCATGTGTTAATTCCATAGATCCCGGCTTTTAAAACTTTCAAAGCAAGCAAAGCGCATTTCAATCTTATTGGACTTATCGGAATTCCCAGCGCATTCAACATATCTTCTTTGCTGAAATTTTTCACCTCTTCAAGCGTTTTCCCTTTTACCGTCTCTGTTAAAATTGACGCAGACGCCTGGCTTATTGTGCAACCTTTGCCTGTAAATTTGATGTCAGCTATTTTGTTGTCTTCAAGTTTAATTTCAATTCTTATTTGATCACCACAGGATGGGTTCCCTTCTTCGTGAACTATGTCGGGATTTTCAAGATGTCCGAAGTTTCTGGGGTTCTGATAATGGTCAAGTAAAATTTCCATCTGAAGTTCGTCCATTGGCAAATCAAGAGTTTATTTTTTGTTATGTATTCCACTTTTGATGGATCATTTCCTGAATTCTTTCGCGCACGAAATCAATTCTAATTTCATCAAATGCTGGCAAAAGGAAACCTTCAACGATTGTTTTTCTTGCTTCGCTTTCGCTTAAACCACGCGACATAAGATAAAAAATTTGTTCTTCATCAATTTGTCCAACCGTTGCACCGTGTCCAGCCCGGACATTGGCATTTTTAATTTGAAGTGATGGAATGGCGTTTGCTCTTGCGCCCGGATTCAAAAGCATCGCGTGTTCGCTCAAAAACGAATCAGAATCGTGCGCGTCTTTCTCAATATCAACAAGCCCATAGAAAACCGCACGTGCTTTATCTTTTAAAACACCACGCATAACAGCATTGCTTTTTGTGTATGGACTTATATGCTGAGCATGACTTGTTAAATCAAAATGCTGGTTATCATTCCCGAATGTAATTTGAACATCTCTTAATTCAGCGCCGGGTTTTTCAAGAAGCGCTTCATGTTTTGCTATGGTTAATTTCCCACCAAGCCAGTTTCCGATGAAATTTATCTTTGCATCTTTTTCCGGGATGAAAATTCTTTCAACATAATTATAAATCCCGCTTGCAAGATTATTTATGTGAATAAAGTTCACATTGCTTCCTTCACCACCGAAAATTTCGCTTACATTCGTCACGACCGCATACTCATTCCCGAGGCAACAGTGATTTTCCTCAATTATTGTCGCATGTGAATTGCGTCCAACCAGTATCAAATTATGTGAGAAAATCCCGGCGTTTTCAGATTGGACCTCATTTACGATGTAAATTGGTTTATCAAGTTCAACATTACCGGGAACATAAATGAAGACGCCGGCATTTAAAAGGGCAAGATGAAGTGCCGTGAATTTGTTGCTGTCATATTTAAATTTTGTAAAGATTTTTTCGCTTATTAAATCTTCATATTTTTTCAGTGCATCGGAAAGTGGCAAGACAATCACTTTGTCCGCATACTTTGACGAAATGCGATACTTCGTTGATAAATTTGCCTGGACGATAAAGATATCAAGTTTATTTATGTCAAAAAGAACTTTATCGGGGTTTCCCTGGGCATGCGGGTTTAGAATCTCCGGGTTAAATCCTTTTATCCTTGTATATTTTGATTCCGGTAAGGATAAAGTATCAAAAATTTCAAGTGCCTGAACCCGTTTTTCAATAAGCCATGAAGGTTCGTTTCTTTGTGTTGAAATTTTATTTATTGTCTCTATTGATAAACAATTCGGCAATGTTACCTCAGACATTATACTCCACCATATTAGTTTTCGTGATAAAGTTAAGAAAAATTAGCAAAATTAGCAACCGCCTCTTTCAACGACGGATTCACATAAAGAAGCGGATAAAATTTCAACCTCTCCAAATTGATAAAATGGTTTCATAAAGTTTTCAACATTCTCACGGCTTTCAGATTCAATAAACAAAAATAATCTATGTGAACCGTCAACAACGCCTTCGGATCTGATGTTAACTTTATAATCACTTGCAGAGGCAAGATGTTTCAAAAGCATTTGCCCGACATCTGGATTCTTCGCCGGGCAGTTATTTGCTTCATGTCTATGTTGAACGATGAAAAGTGGCATCTTTCTCAGCTTCTTAATTTTTTAACCTTTGAACTTTTGAGCTCTTGAACCCTTGAACTTTTTGATCCCTTGAGCTTTTAAACCTCTTATCATCCTATCGCCCCTTCCATTTCAAGTTTAATAAGCTTATTGAGTTCAATCGCATAATCAAGTGGAAGTTCCTTTGCAAATGGCTCAATGAAACCAAGGACGACAAGGGTCAAAGCTTCGCTCTCCGTTAAACCACGGCTCATAAGATAAAAGAGTTGATCTTCACTTATTTTCCCAACCGTCGCCTCATGCCCGATGCTTACAAGTTCCTCTTCAATTTCCATATAAGGATATGTATCAGACCTTGAAAATTCATCAAGCATTAAAGCGTCACATCTTACGGTGGATTTAACTCCGACAGCACCTTTTTGGACTTTTACAAGCCCTCTATAACTTGTCCTTCCGCCATCTTTGCTTATTGATTTTGATACGATGTTACTCGTTGTGTAAGGTGCAGCGTGGATTATTTTTGCTCCAGTGTCCTGATGTTGACCTGCTCCTGCATATGCTATTGAAAGAATCTCTGCTTTTGCACCCTTACCCATAAGGTAAACAGCCGGATACTTCATCGTAACTTTACTGCCGAGATTTCCATCAACCCACTCAACAAATGCCCCTTCGTAAGCGACAGCTCTTTTAGTCACAAGATTGTATACATTTTTTGACCAATTTTGAACGGTTGTATATCTCACATGCGAACCAGGCATAGCTATTATCTCAACAACCGCACTATGTAGAGAGTCCTCGCTATAAACCGGGGCTGTGCAACCTTCAATATAATGAACCTCCGCACCTTCTTCTGCTATTATAAGTGTTCTCTCAAACTGTCCCACACTTTCAGCATTTATCCTGAAATATGCCTGAAGTGGGAAATCAACCTTTACACCTTTCGGGACATAAACGAAACTTCCGCCACTCCACACAGCGCTGTTTAACGCTGCAAATTTATTATCTTCTGGTGGAACTACTGTTCCAAAATATCTCTTCACAATATCCGGATATTCTCTCACTGCGGTATCCATATCCGTGAATATGACACCTTTCTTCATCAGATCTTCTCTTAAACTATGATAAACGACCTCTGATTCATATTGAGCCCCAACACCGGCGAGGAACTTTCTTTCAGCTTCTGGAATTCCAAGTCGTTCAAATGTTTTTCTTATTTTCTCCGGGACTTCATCCCAGGAGCGACCTTTTCTATCGGTCGGCTTAATGTAATAAATGTATTCATCAAAATTTATTTCCGATAAATCAGCTCCCCATGTCGGCATTGGTTTTTTCAAAAAAATTTCAAGCGAGCGTAATCTAAACTGTCGCATCCACTCGGGCTCATTTTTCCAATATGAAATCTCTTCAACAACTTCTCTGCTTAACCCACGCTTTGCTTGATAAACATATTTAACCTCGTCTTTAAAGTCATACTTTGTATAGTCAAGATCTATTCTATTTTTAATTGCTTCTGCCATTGTAGTTCTCTCCTGAGTTAGTTTTTAAATTAATCCGCTGCTTCAGCTGTTGTTTCTCTTATCCAGGCGTAACCTTCTTGTTCAAGTTTTTCAACTATTTCGGGACCGCCTGATTTAACTATCTTTCCATCAAGCATGATATGAACGAAGTCCGGCTTGATATAATTTAAAATTCTTTGATAATGCGTTATCATAACTATCCCAAGCTCCGGATTACGAACGGAATTAACAAGATCAGCAACGACTTTAAGTGAATCAATGTCAAGCCCGGAGTCCGGCTCATCAAGAAAAGCTATTGTTGGTTTCAACATCGCCATTTGCAAAATTTCCATTCGTTTCTTCTCTCCACCTGAAAAGCCAACTCCTATAGGTCTATATACAAAAATCTCACTCATGTTAAGTTTCTTTATCTTATCAAGCAGTTCTTTCTTATAGTCAATTACTGATTTAGGAAGTTGGGATATTCTCGGAGATGTTGAGTCAAGATTGTTTGACTGTATTGCCTTCCAGAGAAAATTAAATAATGTGACGCCTGGAACTTCAACTGGATACTGGAACGCAAGGAAAAGTCCGAGCTTTGCTCTTTCATCTGGCTTTAAATCAAGAATGCTTCTCCCTTCAAAGAGTATATCGCCTTTTTCAATTTTATATTTCGGATGACCCATTATTGTATATGCAAGGGTGCTTTTGCCTGAACCGTTGGGTCCCATCAATGCGTGTATTTCGCCTTTGTTTACTGTAAAGTTGAGCCCTTTCAAAATTTCTTTTCCGTCAACGCTAACATAAAGATCTTTGATTTCAAGTGTTGGCATGTTTTCTCTCCTGTTTGTTAATTAACATATTTTGTTTGTTTATAAGTAAAACTTTTTCAGCGTAGTTGCAATCCCGTTCAATTACATCCTGAAGCGTTATATTTTCAAGGATGTTAATAAATTTTGCTTCAACTTCGTGCCAGATGTCAGCCTGTCCACAGCAAGAAGTGAAAACGCACGAAGAACCCGGCGTATCAAAACATTCAACCATCTTCAGCTCACCTTCAACCGCTTCATAAACCTGTTTCAGTGTTATTTCAGAAGGTGTTCTTTTCAACGAATAGCCACCGTTTGGACCAAATTCTGAAAATACAATGCCTGCTTTAACAAGTTGTCTCATCACTTTGGCAAGGTAGCTTAGCGGTATCTTTTGATTTTCCGCAATTTCCTTCATCAAAATTGTTTTCCCGCCTTGTTGCTTTCCGAGATATATCAGAGTTCTCACTGCGTAATCAAGAGTTTTTGAAACTATCATTTTTTGAATTTATTTAATTTTGGACTTTATATATCCACGATGTAAATATAGTAAATTTTGAATCAAAAGTCAAATTTTGTAAGCTTTATTTGAGGTGCTGACCGTTTAATTGGAAATCTTGACTTTTTTTGTTTTTGATATTATATTTATACTGACCTTCCGCGGTAGCTCAATTGGCAGAGCAGCTGGCTGTTAACCAGCGGGTTGCAGGTTCGAGTCCTGCCCGCGGAGCTG
>CAZQJI010000043.1:0-1332 GCA_964593475.1 uncultured Bacteroidota bacterium
GAGAGTTGTTCCAAAAGATAATGACCCACATAACTGGGGTCAGGAAGGGAGGTTGCGTCTGAGGGTTGATAACTATCACAGACAAAGAATTTCAATTGCTTTAGTTGACACACTTTATGAGTATGGGGATAGTGTAAAGATTAGATATGTTATTTCAGATACGACCAGAGATAATTTAAGGATAAAACTTTTTTATAAAGCTGCTTCAGATTCAATCAAGCGTGGAAGTTTAAGCGGGATAACAAATGTTGATTCAACGAGGTATAGCGGTATAATTTACTGGTTAAGTAGAAGCGATCTCCCCGGATATGATGGGTTTGTAAAACTTTACATTTATGCAAGCGATGGATTTGAGGATGGGATTGGTGACTCTGTTGAGATAAAGGTTGATAATAATGAGATACCATCGGTTTTAATTTCACCTTTGACTGGTGAATTTAGCGATAGTGTCAGGATTAGATTTAATTTGAGTGATGTTGAAGGTGATACATTGAAGATCAGAGTTGAATATTCAACAGACAGTTTGAGATGGGCAAGGGCAAGTATCTCAGGTGATACGATTATTTCAAGGGATAGATATAGTTCTGAGATCATTTGGTTGTCAACTCGTGATTTAGCCGGGAGGGATTTAGAAGTTTATCTCAGAATTATTCCTTTTGACAGGGATTCCGGGAAGGTTGATGTAGTTAAGTTTCATCTTGACAATAATTTTGCTCCTGTTGTTTCAAATATTTTGGTTAGCGGTGAGAAGAGAAAAACCGGGGCATATAAAGGTGATTTGGTTATAAACTTCAGGATCAGCGATGTTGAAAATGATAGCGTTAGGGTTGAATTTTTCTATCGTTCAGATAGTTTGGGGAGTTTTTGGCGATACGCAACAGTTAGTGGAGATACGGGGATAATTACAGGTGGGGATAAATCAGTTGTATGGAAAACAAGTGTTGATTTAAGTTTACAGGCAGGTTTATATTATTTTAAGGTCATCCCAAGTGATAACGACACCGGGCAAGCAGATTCAATACTTGTAAGAGTTGACAATCTTGGTGTTCCCGTTGCGAGTTTGATTGATAGTTTATCTGGCGAATATAGTGGTAATATCGCTTTTAGGTATAAAATAGTTGATGAGGAAGGAGATACGATAAAAGTTGTTTGTGAATATTCAGTTGATTTTGGTCGGAGCTGGATGAGAGCAACGATAGATGGTGATACATTGCTTGCGGATAGTTCAAAGTATGAGGGTAGTGTAGTTTGGAGATCAAAGGTTGATTTACCCGGAATTGATAATGATAGTGTTTTATTCAGGATTGTTCCTTTTGATTTGAATAGGGGTAT
>CAZQJI010000043.1:1432-20633 GCA_964593475.1 uncultured Bacteroidota bacterium
TCGGGGATTTTCGCACCGGCAATTGAAGTTTCTGGTGATTGTGAAATTAAATTTACTTTCAACGACACTGAAAATGACTCAGTTGGATTTATTTTCAAATTCTCCGAAGATAGTATTGTCTGGAAAAATGCTTCTATCAAAAATTTAATTATCAGAAGCGATACATCTGTTTTAATCTGGGAAACATCAAAAGATCTTGATAACAAAGATTTATTTGTCTATTTTCAAATCATTCCATTTGACAATGATACTGGCACTGGAAAGGTTGTGAAAATTAAAGTTGATAATCAAACAGGTCCAATTTTATTATCGTATAATCCCAATAATTTGGCTTTTTACAATGACACGATACGTTTGGGTTTTGATAGAAGGGTTTATGCAAGTAGTATTGTTAACGGCGTTAAAATTTATGGAAGTGTAACTGGTGAACATCAAATAAGATTTGTCTCGCCAGATAATATATCATTTTTGATAACACCTACTCCACATTTTGCCTCTGCTGAAACTATAACTGTTAAAATAATTGCTGATAGCATCAAGGATTATCGGGGAAATACTTTTGATGGAAATAGGAACGGAGACCCTGAAGGTTCTCCAGTTGACGATGTTACTTTTACATTCGTGGCTTCTATACTTGGTGATTTCAACCTTGATAAAAGAGTTAATGTAGAGGATCTTGCTTTATTCAGGGACATTTGGGTTAAAGGGATAATCGGCAAGGAAATTGGTCCAGCTTTAGGGAAACCACCACGCATGCTTGTTCAACCGGATGGAAAGGTAGATTTTGAGGACTTGATGGTTTTTGTTATGAATTGGAACTGGACTGCTCAAACTGGCGGATTTAAACTTGATGAAAAAATATCGCTGAAAAATGATGTATCAGGTAGAACGAGAAAAGCATCTTTGCCCAATTTATTCAAATTTGAAAAATATGAACATGGCAATAAGTATAATCGGGTTAGTGAGATAAATAAAAAGTATTTGACTTACAATATAAAACTTAACACAGAAATTGATTCAATTTATGCAGGTGAGTTTGTTTTGAAGTATGACCCTCAAATTTTGAAAGTTATTGGTGTGAAAGATAACAATATATTTGGGTCTATAAATGGTGGCAAAACTATTTTCTTGAACTATGTTGATTCTGTTAATGGTTATATAGTTATTGACTTTGCTAATTTTGGAAATGTTGGTGTATCAGATAATAATTTATTGGCAAAAGTTGAATTTGAAGTTCTAAAAGAGGTCAAGTTTGAAGGAATTATATTTGGCGAAATTTTCTCCATCTCTGGTGCTAATTATAGCGGTGCTGAAAATATTGAGATAAATACGCTTCCTGATGTGCCAACGCAATTTGCCCTGCTGCAAAATTATCCAAATCCATTTAATCCTAATACTGTGATTAGATACCATGTCCCCAAAGCGAGCAAAATTACGATTAAAATTTATGATATTGTTGGGAGAGAAGTAGCAACACTTGTGGATGATTACTTTAACCCGGGATATTATGAAATTGTTTGGAACAGCAGGAGAAATGATAATGTTGAAGTAGCCAGTGGAGTTTATTTTTATGTTATGACAGCGGTTGATGAAGGAAAGGTTTTATTTAGAGATGTTAAGAAGATGATAATTGTAAAGTAAATCAATGCTACCTGTATTTTTTATTCTTTCCGTTTTATGAATTTTGCTTTTATAGGGTAGAAGGGGGAAATCTATTTTTAAATTTTAATTCTATGCTTTTGACTTGACAAAGTTTTTTTATTTTGTTAAAATTAAAGGAGTTTAAAAACAAACTCGCTGAACTTATGAAAGTTTTATCATTGAGGACGGAGAGAGAAAATTTCATCGGGATAATTTACGACGAAAGCGGAAGAATTCTGAACTTAACAGATGCGTTGCCCCTTTATCAAAAACTGAAAAACAAAATTGATGATTTCCCAAAAATAAAGACAATTACAGAATTATTCAGAGAACAGCTGTTTAACATTGACTTATTTAAACGAGTGATTGATTTTGTTGAAAAACATAACCTAATGGAATATCTCTTTGTTAAGGAATCGTTCAGATATAATGCCCCTGTTGAATTTCCACCGAAGCTTGTCTGTCTTGGAAGAAATTATGAACTTCACGCAAAAGAATTTGGTTCATCCACCCCAACCGAAGAACCGATAATTTTCGCAAAAAGCAGCACCTCAGTAATAGGACATCTTGAGACGATTTACATTCCAACGGATGTTGGGAGAATTGATCACGAGGTTGAGCTTGCTGTTGTTATAGGTAAAAGAGGGAAGAAAGTCAAAAGAGAAAATGCATGGAGCTATATCGCCGGTTACACAATTATGATAGATATAACCGCAAGAGAAATTCAAAGAAAAGATATTCAAGCACAACATCCATGGTTCAGGTCAAAAAGTTTTGACTATTTTGCTCCAATGGGACCATGGATTGTAACCGCTGATGAATTTAATCCGCCAATTGAACTTGACCTCAAACTCTGGGTAAATGATGAATTGCGGCAGGACTCAAATACAAAAAATATGACATTTGACATTCCTGCGATAATTGAATCAATTAGCAAATATATGACGCTTTATCCCGGTGATGTGATCTCAACCGGGACACCTGAAGGGGTTGGACCAATAAAACCCGGCGATAAAATCACCGCATGGATTCAAAACATCGGTGAGCTTGTAAATTATGTTGAAGCAGAAACGGATTGAAAAATTAACATAAAATTCCCATGCAAAGAAAAGAATTTTTGAAATCAATGGTTTTGTTATCAATTTCAACCTTTTTCCCGAACATCAAAGTGAAAAATTCTGCAGTAAATTTTGAAAATTTCAGAGAGAAAATTTCAACCCTTAATCCATCGGATGAGAAATTCTGGAAGTTAATCCGTGAGCAATTCCCGATCCCGAAGGATTACACATATCTTAACACCGGTGGGCTTGGCTCATCTCCTTATGTTGTGAGTCAGAGGGTAAAGGAAGAGATGGACAATCTTGACAAATATCCGACGCCAAATCATGACCTTGAAAAGTGGTGGAAGATAAAAGAAAAATGCGCTGTTCTTTTTGGATGTGATAAGGAGGAAATTGCTTTTGTAAGCTGTGCCACAGAAGGAATAAATATCGTTGTAAATGGATTACCTTTGAAAAAGGGAGATGAAGTTATTTTGACAAATCACGAACATGTTGCAGGAAATCTGCCCTTGTTGAACAGAGCGAAAAGAGACGGGATTATTTTGAAGACATTTGAGCCGGATAAAAGTAATTGGGAAACGAATCTTGAGAAAATTGAAAAATTAATCACGAAGAAAACAAGATTGATTTTTGTAAGTCACATAACCTGCACAGCTGGACAGCGACTTCCAGAAAAAGAAATTTGTAAACTTGCGAAAGATAAAGGTTTGTGGGTTTTTCTTGACGGGGCACAGGTTCCGGGGATGATGCCAATAAATGTGCATGAGTATAATTGCGATTTTTACACAACAAGCGGACATAAATGGCTTCTCGGTCCGAAGAGAACGGGGATTCTTTATATTAAGAGAGAAAATCTTGAAGTTATTCAACCGTTAACAGTTGGAGGTTATTCAGACGCTGGTTATAGCATTGAGAAAAATGAGTTAAAATTTCAACCATCTGCACAAAGATTTGAATACGGGACACAGAACCCGGCTTTATTCTTCGGGCTTGAAACAGCAATTGATTTTATAAATTCAATTGGGATTGAGAACATCTGGGAGCATGACAGACAACTTGCGGAGGCGTTTTATCAGGAACTCATCAAAATCCCAAATGTTGAGGTTTTATCTCCGGATCAGGAAGATTTTAGAACCGCGATGATAACATTCAGAATGAAAAATTTGTCTTACGATAAAGTTGTCCCCTACCTTATGGAGAGAAGAATAAGAGTTAGACCGGTGACGGAGGGAGATTTGATGGCTGTGAGGGTTTCGTTCCATGTTTACAATAATGAAATGGATGTCGCAAAAGTTTTGAGCGAGATCAAAAATCTTGCTAAATCGTGAATGTTAAACGTCTCTAAAAGTTTTCTCCTTGTTATTTTGTTGAGCATTTTTTTGAGGATTTTTCTTCTTGATTATGAGAGTTTGTGGCTTGATGAGGGTTCATCTGTTAAGTTCGCAAAGTTGGGGGTTATAGAAATTTTAAAATCAACTCAGATGGACGCACATCCACCGCTTTATTATCTAATTTTACATTTCTGGATAAAAATTTTCGGTGATTCTGAATTTTCCTTGCGATTTCCTTCGGCTTTGTTCGGGATTTTTTGCGTTATTTTGGTTTATAAATTTTGTTTTGATTTCTGGAGTGAAAAAGTTGCCTTGTTCTCTTCACTGATCCTGGGGATTTCAACATTTCAGGTTTTCTACTCACAGGAGGCGAGGATGTATAGTTTATTGTGCCTTCTTTCGCTTCTTTCGTTTTATTACTTTGTCAAGTTTTTGTGTCGTGGCGATTTAAAAAATTTTCTGATTTATTCAACCGTTAATGTTCTTCTTCTCTACACACATCTTTATAGTTTTTTCGTTCTTTTCGCTCAATTTTTTTATGTATTGTTTTTTGAAAGGAGGAAATTGAAAAAATTTGTTTTTGCTTTTATTGTTTTGTTTGTGTTTTACGTGCCGAGATTGTTTGTCGTTTTAAATCAAGCGGGTAATATCTTAATCTCAGGTGAATTCTGGTTGCCAAAGCCGGGTTTTATTGACATTGTTAAGACGCTGGCTCAATTTTCCGGGGCAACATATCCAATGCCAAGAGATGAAGCCGGAAAAATTTTACTTGGGAGATTTATAATTGAATATTCAAGTTCTGGAATTTTGCTTTTGATTTTAACTTTTCTTTCAATTCATTCAGTTTTTGACTTTAAAAAATTTTCTGGTGAAAAAAGGGAAATTTACATTATTTTGTTGCTCTGGTTTATCTTCCCGATTTTGCTTCCGTTTATCCTGTCTCAATTTTTGACGCCGTTTTACTTTACAAGGTATGCGATTTCATCATCCGTTGCTTTTTACATCATTGCCTCAATTGGACTTGAAAATTTGGAAAATGGATTAAAAAAGTATTTTCTCGTCTTAATTTTGATCCTGTCATTGGTAAATCTTCTGTGGTATTATGTTAAGACAAACAAGGAGGAATGGCGTGAGGCAGTTAAATTTGTTGAGAGCAATGCGACAGGGAATGATTTGATAATTGCAAGTAAATATGTTTTCTTTTATTACGCGAGAAGAAACGATGTCAAGAAATTTGAGTTTCCAGATGTTCCAGAAGAAGAGAGGATCAAATTTGTTGAGAAACTCCGGGCTTCAATCTCAGGGCATAGGAGAGTTTGGTTTGTTTCTTCACATGCTCCGGAAATAGAGAAAGCAGTTTTGAGTGTTTTAAATGACTCAATGAAATTTTCGTTTAAGAGAAAGTTTCTGGGGGTTGATGTTTTTGTTTTTGAGAGGTTATAAGTAGAACTTGGGGGATGCGGGATTTTTTGCAATACTTCATTTTTTTTCGTAATTTTTTGATTGAATTTTAAAGGGAGTTTTAAACAAAATGATTGAAAAGCAATGATTGCTGGCGATAGATTGCTTGAAAAATTGAAAAGAGAAATTGAAGAAAAAATTTTACCATTTGTTGATAAGCCCGGAAGATACATCGGAAATGAGTTTAATGTAATTGTTAAGCCGGATGCGAAAATTAGAATCGCGCTTTGCTTTCCTGATGTTTATGAGATTGGAATGTCTTATATCGGGTTTAAAATTTTATATAACATTGTCAATAAAATAGAGTGGGCAAGTGCTGAAAGAGTTTATGCGCCGTGGATTGATGCTGAGGAGATAATGAGGAGAGAAGGAATCCCTCTTTTTTCGCTTGAGACGAAACGACCATTAAAACTTTTTGATGTTGTTGGATTTACGCTTCAATATGAATTGCACTATACGAACATTTTAAACATGCTTGATCTTGGCGGGATTCCGATTTTTTCGTCGGAGAGAACTGATGAAGACCCAATTGTCATCGCTGGTGGACCTGTTTCCTGCAATCCTGAGCCGATGTCTGCTTTCATTGATGCTTTTTTGCTTGGAGATGGTGAAACATTGCTTCCGAAGTTTCTTGAACTTGTTTATGAGATGAAAAAAGGCGGGGCGAGCAGAGATGAAATTTTATTAACAGCGGGCAGAACTTTACAGGGTGTTTATGTCCCGAAGTTTTACGAACCAATTTATGAGAATGGAATTTACAAAGGGATAAGAAAACTGGATGATTCACTTCCATTACCGATTAAGCGAAATGTCGTCCCGGAGTTAAAACCGGAATATTACCCCGAAAAACCGATTGTTCCGTTAATTGAAGTTATTCATGATAGATTTCAACTTGAGATCATGCGTGGTTGCACTCAGGGATGCCGCTTCTGCAATGCCGGGATGATTTATAGACCGGTTCGCGAAAGACCCGTTGATGATTTGATAAATGAAACAAATCGGGTTATAGAAAATACAGGCTATGATGAGATGTCGTTTGTTTCGCTTTCAACTTCGGATTATTCTCTTTTGACTGAACTGATGGACAGGAATTATAAACTTGTCAAAGAGAAACATGTCATTCCGAGTTTTCCATCTTTGAGACCTCAAACATATACGCAGGGAATTGCGAAATTTACTCGCGAAGGTGGAACAAGTGGATTAACTTTTGCACCTGAGGCGGGGACAGAGAGATTGAGAAGGGTTATAAACAAGCAAAGTTCTGAGGAGGACTTTTATCGTGCTGTTGAAATAGCAATTGATTATGGGTGGCGACTTGTGAAACTTTATTTTATGATGGGGCTTCCAACTGAAACATATGAAGACCTTGATGGAATTTTGAGAATTGCTGAAAATGTTATCAAAATCGCGCATAGAAAAAAAGTTTACAATATGGAAGTTCATGTCTCTGTCTCTCCGTTTTCTCCAAAAGCGCATACGCCGTTTCAATGGGAGAGACAAAATTCAATTGAAGAACTTCTTGAAAAAACAAAGTATTTGAGGGCGAAAAATAAGTGTAAAAGTATACGACTTGACATCAGAGATCCTCGTGTCACAACTCTTGAAACAATTCTCGGGCGTGGCGATAGAAGAATATCAAATGTAATTTATTCAGCATGGAAAAAAGGAGCTAAATTTGATGCGTGGACAGATAAGATGAATTTTGATTTGTGGATGGAGGCAATGCAGGAAAACGGATTGAAAGTTGAGGATTACACACGTGAATTTGGGAAGGATGAAGTTTTCCCGTGGGATCATATATTTATGGGCGTTTTGAAAAAATTTTTGTGGAGAGATAGACAGAAAGCATATAAAGAGGCGATGATTCCAGATTGCAGACCTGAAGATATATGTCACGCCTGTGGCGCTTGCGATTTCAAAACGATTAAAATGTTGATAAGAAGTCAGATTGACAAGCCAGATTATAAAAGTGATGTTTCAAAAGATGTTGAAGTCGTGAAAATCGGTGAAGATGCTATATTCGTTGACAACTCGGATTTACAAATAAACCCTGTGCAGGTTCAAACTTATTCATACAGGATGAAATATACAAAGGAGGGATATTTGAGGTTCATTTCACATCTTGATGTCGTGAGGTTATTTAACAGGATTTTCAGAAAGGCGGGTTTAAATGTCGCATATACACAGGGATTTCATCCACTTCCGAAATTTTCATTTTCAGCACCGCTTCAACTTGGATTTGCAAGCACGAGCGAATATCTTGATTTTGAACTTGTTGAAGAACTTGACCCGGATGTGATTAAAAATCGTCTTATCCCGAATCTTCCAGATGGAATGAGGATAATTGAGATAAGAAGAATTGCAAAACAGAGAAAATCTCTTGACAGTCAAATTAACCTCTTTGAATACAAGGTTTATTATAACTCCGAAAATCTTCCCGACAAAATCGCATCGTTTCTTTCCGAAAGTGAGATTTTAATTCAAAAGGTTAATTCAAACGGCAAAGTTAAAGTTGTAAATATCCGCAAATATGTGGCTGACATTTTAATTGAGGAAGATGGGTTCAGGTTGAGGTTAATTAGAGGTGATGATGGAAGCATGCCGAGGGTTGATTTAGTTGTTGAGAAAATCCTGGGTTTGGATAAAAACGAAATCAGAAAGATTAAAATTGAAAGGACGGGTCAGTTTATTTTTAAGAACGGAACAGCAATTGACCCGATTGATGAAGGTGAGGTTGAAAACAAAATAGGGGTTTTTTATGAAGAAGGAAATTTATATCAGCACGAAAGGCAAGGAAACACGTATAGCAGTTCTTGAGGACGGACAACTTGCGGAGTTGTTTTTTGAAAATCCGGAGCAGGAGAGAATGGTCGGGGATATTTACCTTGGTAAGGTTGCTCGCGTTCTTCCGGGGATTAAAGCAGCTTTTATAAACATCGGGCACAGGCAGGATGCTTTTTTACACTTTGCAGATATTGACAAAGCGTCAATTGAGGAATATGCAGATTTGCTTGGCGATGACACAAGCATTGATGAAGTTTCGGAGACAACGGTTGAAGAAGAACAGGAATTAAAAACTTTACAGCCAATTACCACATCCGCAACTCAAACTGCGGAAGCATACGCGCCTCGTAAATCGCATCTTTTGAAGAAGGGTCAACCAATACTTGTTCAGGTGATAAAAGAACCGCTCGGACGAAAGGGTGCTCGTGTTACCACGAGAATAACATTGCCCGGGAGATTTCTCGTTTTGATGCCTTTTATGGAAAATAAGATCGGTATTTCCAGAAAAATTCAAAATCCCAGGGAAAGAAGAAGATTGAGAAATATCGTCAAGGCTTTACTCCCAAATGGATATGGTGTGATTGTAAGGACAGCAGCTGAGGGCAAGGATACAAAAATATTGCGTGGTGAGCTTGAACAATTAATTGCAACCTGGGAAAAGATTGAGAAGGCAATTCCGAACGAGAAACCGCCAGCTCTTCTTTATAAAGACATCGGGGTGACTTCAAGCGTTATGCGTGATCTTTTGACAAAAGATGTTGAAAAGGTCGTCGTTGATTCAAAGGGACTTTATCGCGAAATTGTCGCTTATTCAAGATGGGCTGCTCCAGATATTGTTGATAAAATTGAACTTGATGAGACGGATGATATTTTTGAAAAATACGGGATCAATAAGGAAATTGAAAATTCCCTTTCGCGGAAAATTTATCTTCGTGGAGGTGCTTACATTTTAATTGAGCAAACGGAAGCGATGACTGTAATTGATGTAAACACCGGAAGATATGCCCCGAGACAAAATCAGGAACAGGTGTCTTTGAGGATCAATCTTGACGCAGCAAAAGAAATAGTAAGGCAGTTGAGGTTAAGGGATATCGGGGGAGTAATAGTCGTTGATTTTATTGATATGGAAGACGAGAAAAGCAAGAAACGTCTTTTTGATGAACTTCGCAAGGAGTTTAAAAAGGACAGAGCTAAGGTTACAGTTTTGCCGATGACTGAATTCGGTCTTATTCAAATCACACGTCAAAGAGTAAGACCGAGCGTATTTGAAAAGTTCAGCGAACCCTGTCCGACTTGTGCAGGAACAGGAACGATTTTCCTTCGTGATTTGATATTTAGAAGGATTGAAAGATGGTTTTTAAAATTCAGAGCAGTTTATTCTGACAGGAGTTTAACTTTGAAGCTACATCCGACGGTTGCAAAGTATATGAGGTCAAGTTTTGCAGGAAGGTTGAAAATTTTGAAATTTATGCTTAAATACTTTGTGAAAATTAAAGTTGAGCCGGATCCAACTCTTTCAGTTGAAGAATTCAGGGTTATCTCAAACAAAACCGGGAAAGAATTAACCGAGTTTGGAGCTTCGCAAATAACAATTGCCAAAGAAAATCAAAATAAAGAGGGATAATAAGATGAAAATTTTTCTTGACACAGCGAATGTTGATGAAATAAGAGAAGCGGTAAGCTGGGGAATACTTGATGGCGTCACGACGAATCCAAGCCTGGTTGCGAAGGAAAAGAGAGATTTTAGAGAACTTCTTGAGGAAATATGTTCTCTTGTTGATGGTGATGTGAGTGCGGAGGTGATATCAACAGATTTTGATGGAATTGTCAGGGAAGCAAGGGAACTTGTTAAAATAGCGGATAACATAGTTGTCAAAATACCCCTTATAAAAGATGGATTAAAAGCTGTTAAGTTTTTAAAATCTGAGGGAATAAGGGCAAATGTGACGCTTTGTTTCTCCCCGGCGCAGGCAATTCTTGCAGCAAAAGCAGGCGCATATTACATAAGTCCATTCATAGGACGGCTTGATGATATATCAAGTGATGGGATGAATTTGATCAGGCAAATTGTCCAGATTTACAGGAATTACAATTTTGAAACGAAAGTCCTTGTTGCGAGCGTGAGACATCCAATGCATGTTGTTGAAGCCGGATTGATCGGCGCCGATGTTGTGACGATGCCATTTAAAGTCCTTGAGCAGCTCATAAAGCATCCGCTTACAGATATAGGTCTTGAGAGATTTCTTGAGGATTGGAGGAAAGCACAGGCAGAGCTTGAGAAGAGATTTGAAAAAGTGAAATAAACTTTTAAAACAAAAATCTGGAAAATTTTATGAAACGCACACCTTTTTATGAAATTCATGTTGAACTCGGTGCAAAGATAGCACCTTTTGCCGGTTTTGAGATGCCAATTCAATATGAGGGCATAATAGCAGAACATAAGAAAGTTCGTGAAGCGGTTGGCGTTTTTGATGTCTCTCATATGGGTGAGTTTAAAGTAAGTGGGAAAGATGCTTTGAATTTTCTCCAGAAACTCACCGTGAACGATGTCTCAAAACTTACTCCGGGTAGAGCTCAATACTCTGCGATGTGTTATGAAGATGGCGGAATTGTTGATGACCTTCTGGTTTATAATTTTGGGGATTACTATATGGTTGTTGTGAATGCTTCAAACATTGAGAAAGATTTTGATTGGATGCAAAAGCATATTGAGGGTGATGTCAAGCTTGAAAATATAAGTGATGAAACTGCTTTGCTTGCTGTCCAGGGTCCGAAATCGCTTTTGACATTGCAGAAATTAACAGATGTTGATCTCTCTCAAATAAAGTATTATCACTTTGTCAGGGGAAAACTTGCTGATGTTGATATGGTAATATCAAGGACCGGTTACACCGGGGAACTTGGATTTGAACTTTATTTTGATGCCAAGCCGGAACTTTGCAGAAAAGTTTGGAATGCGGTTATGGATGCAGGGAAAGAATTTGGAATTTCGCCTGTTGGACTGGGGGCAAGAGATACCTTGCGGACGGAAATGGGTTATATGCTTTACGGCAATGACATTGATCAGACGACGAATCCGCTTGAGGCGGGCTTGGAATGGATTGTTAAGTTTGATAAAGGCGATTTTATCGGTAAGGAAAGTTTATTAAGGATAAAAAGCGAGGGTTTGAAGAGAAAACTTGTTGGGTTTGTGCTTGATGATAAAGTTCCACCAAGGCATGGATATGAAATTTTTAAAAATGGTGAGAAGATTGGATATGTGACAAGCGGGACATTTTCACCCACACTTGAAAAAGGAATCGGTCTTGGATATGTTGATGTTAAATTTTCAAATCCAGGTGAAAAAATTAACATAAATGCAAGGGGCAGGGAATTTGTTGCGACAATAGTTAACCTTCCTTTCGTTCCAAATAGAGCAAGGTAAAACAAATTGGGGCTGGTTTGATGAATATAGACCTGTATTTTACACCACTTCAAATTCAAGATGAATTAGCTTTACAGAATAAAACTGTTATAGTTGTTGATGTTTTGAGAGCTTCAACTACAATAGCAACGGCTTTGAAAAACGGCGCAAGGGTGATTATTCCGACTGCATCTGTTGAAAATGCGGTTAAATATGCTTCAACTCTTGAACCTGATTCCTTTCTTCTCTGCGGTGAGAGAGGCGGGAAAATCATTGATGGATTTCACCTCGGGAATTCGCCATTTGAATACACTGAAGAAAAAGTAAAGGGTAAAACCTTGATTTATGCAAGCACAAACGGCTCTGTCGCAATTACGAAGACAAAATATGCTAAACATTCCATTGTAGCTGGATTTGTTAACATTTCCGAAGTTGTGAGATTTGTAAAAGAAAATAGCAATGATATTTTGATACTTTGTTCGGGAAAACTGAATCGTTTCTGCATTGAAGATGCAGTTTGTGGTGGGATGATAGCATTTCTGTTAACAAATGGTAAATCAAGGAAGCGACTTAACATGAGTGATTCTGTTGTTGCGTCAGTTAAACTTTATAAATCATATAGGAAAAATCTTTTGAAGATGCTTAAAGAGAGCGAACATGGCAGGTTTTTAATTGGGCTTGGTTTTGAGGATGATTTGAGAGTTGCGAGCGAAGTTGATTCAATTCAGATTATCCCCGTTTATTCTGATGGAGTTATAAAGGCATTAAGATAAAGAAAGAGGGGCAAACCCCCATTTTTATTTTTAAACAACAAATTTGAGATTCAAATGAAATGCAAAATTGCAATAGCCCAAATTGATTGTGTCCTCGGGGATTTGAAGCGAAACATTGAAAAGCATATCAGTTATATTCAGCAAGCCATTGAAGAAAAAGCGAAACTTATTTTGTTTCCTGAACTGAGTTTGACGGGTTATACATTGAGAGATCTTAACATTGATGTTGCGGTAAATCCTTTTAAGTCAAATGCATTTGATGAACTTAAAAAGTTAAGTAAGGAGATAATTATAATTGCTGGCGGTGTTGAAGAAGGGGAAAATTACGGGATTTATAACTCGGCGTTTGTTTTTGAAGATGGAGAGATAAAGCACATCCACAGAAAAATTTATCCGCCAACTTATGGAATGTTTGAGGAGATGAGATACTTTTCAAGTGGTGATTCCGTTCGTGCTTTCAACACTAAAATAGGAAGAATTGGTGTTTTAATTTGCGAAGATTTGTGGCATATTTCGCTTCCATATCTTCTTGCTGTTGACGGTGCTGTTATTATCGCAGGGCTTGCTGCAAGTCCAACGAGGTTTGCTGGTGGGTCAGAGGAGTTAACAAATTACAGGATAAATTCTGAACATCATAAAACATATGCACGGCTTTTGAGCGTTTATCTTCTTTTTAGCAATCGTGTTGGTTATGAGGATGGTGTTAATTTCTGGGGTGGCTCTGAAATAGTAAGTCCGGATGGGGAAGTTGTTGCTCTGGCTAAATTTTTTGAAGAAGATTTGATTTTTGGTGAAATTGATTTTAATGCGATAAAAAGATCAAGACAATTTTCAAGGCATTTTATAGACGAAAACCCACATTTTGTTGAAAGGGAATTGGGAAAAATTTTGAAGTCAAATTAAAAAAGCAGGGGCGTGAATCTTACGCCCCCATTTATGTTTATGTTCCAGCGCTATAGTCCTTTATATATGCTTTCTGTTCCTTTGTCAATTTATCAATTTTTATTCCCATCGTTTTAAGTTTAAGTTCAGCTATTTCCTCATCTTGCTCTGGTGGTATATCGTAAACTTTCGGTTCAAGTTTCTTCCCTTTTTTGAACATTTCAACAAGTCGTAATTGAGCCATAAATTGATTTGCAAATGACATATCCATAACTTCTGATGGGTGACCTTCTGCTGCCACCAGATTCACAAGTCGTCCCTTTGCAAGGACGAAAATCCTTCTACCGTCTTTTAAAAGATATTCTTCAACATGATTTCGTATTTCCTTTATGCTTTTTGCCATCTTTTTTAGTTGAACGAGATTTATCTCAACATCATAATGTCCGGTGTTGCAAACTATTGCACCATCTTTCATAACTTTGAAATGTTCTTCGGTTATCACATCCTTCACACCTGTTGCAGTTATGAAAATATCTCCAATTTTAGCAGCTTCTTTCATCGGCATCACTGTAAATCCATCAAGCGCTGCTTTTAAAGCAGCAATTGGTCTTACTTCTGTAACTATGACATTTGCTCCCAGTCCCCTTGCTCTCATCGCGACGCCTTTACCGCAGTGACCGTATCCAGCGACGACAACCGTTTTTCCAGCTATTAAAACGCTCGTTGCTCTCAAAATTCCATCAAGGGTTGATTGCCCTGTTCCATAAACATTGTCAAAGTCCCATTTCGTCTCCGCGTCATTAACAGCTATTATCGGATATTTCAATGCGCCAGCTTCAGCCATTGCTCTTAATCTCTTTACACCAGTGGTTGTTTCTTCTGTTCCACCGATGATGTCGGGGATAAGTTCGGGATGTTTGCTGTGGATTGTGAAGATTAGATCGGCTCCATCATCAAGGGTTAAGTTTGGTTTTATGTGAAGTGTCTGTTCAATTGCCCAGTAGAATTCATCAACGCTCATCCCGTTCCATGCGAAGATTGAAATTCCTTGTTTTGCAAGAGCAGCTGCAATTGTGTCCTGAGTTGAGAGTGGATTGCAACCGCTCCAGCTGACTTCCGCACCGCATTCAACGAATGTTTTAATTAAAACCGCTGTTTCTTTCGTTACATGAAGACAACCAGCGATTCTAAATCCTTTGAAAGGTTTTGTTTTGCTGTATTTTTCTCTCAAAGCCATTAAAACGGGCATTCTACTTTCAGCCCAACGAATTTGCTTGAAGCCCTCTTCAGCCAGATTCAGGTCTTTTACTTTATACACGCCTTTTAATTCGTCCATTTATAAATGTTCTCCGTTTTGTTTTTGATTTATTTTAAAAGTTCTTTAAACATCGGGACATAGTCAAGTTTTTCCCAGGTGAAGTCAGGTTCATTGCGCCCGAAATGTCCATAGACAGCAGTTTTTCTGTAAATCGGACGCTGAAGTTTCAATCTATTTATTATACCTCGTGGAGAAAGGTCAAGATTTTTCTTTATGAAATCAGCTATTACATCATCAGGGACTTTTCCGGTTCCTTTTGTATCAACATAAATTGCAACTGGGTCGGGGACTCCAATAGCATAAGCAACTTGAATCAAGCATTCATCCGCAAGTCCAGCAGCAACGACATTTTTTGCTATATGACGCATTTCGTAAGCTGCGCTTCTATCAACCTTTGTTGGATCTTTTCCTGAGAAACAACCACCACCGTGTGGTGCTCTTCCACCGTATGTGTCAACGATTATCTTTCTACCTGTTAATCCTGTGTCCCCGTGAGGACCACCGATCACGAATGAACCAGTTGGATTGATGTGATATTTCGTCTTTTTATCAAGATATTCCTCAGGTATGACCTCTTTTATCACAAATTCTTTCAAATCCTGCGCGATGTCTTTCGGTGTTAATTTTTTACCTTTGTATCTTTCATCATGTTGAACTGAAAAAACAATTGTATCAACTCTGACGGGTTTCCCGGTGCTGTCATATTCAATTGTAACCTGACATTTACCATCGGGTCTTAAGTATGGCATAAGATCTGTTTTCTTTCGCACATAGGCAAGTCGTTTCATCAATTTATGCGCAAACATTATCGGCATCGGCATAAGTTCTGGGGTTTCCTTACAAGCGTAACCGAACATCATGCCTTGATCACCAGCACCACCTTTATCAACTCCTTTTGCAATGTCTGGTGATTGGGACTTAACGGTAACGATTACACCGCATGAACGATAATCAAATTGATATTCTGATTTGTCGTAGCCGATGTCTTTTATAACCTGTCTTGCGAGGGAATCAAAATCAATTTTTGCTCTGACTTCTTCCGGGGCTTTGATCTCGCCTCCGATGACGACAAGCCCTGTTGTCACAAATACTTCGCAGGCGACCCTTGACTCGGGATAATAACTGAGGAAGGCATCAAGGACAGCGTCGGAGATCTGGTCGCAGATTTTATCCGGATGTCCTTCGGCAACTGATTCAGATGTGAATAGCTTTCCCATTTATCCTCCTGTTTTAGTTTAAGTTTTTAGTAAAATTCAATTTCGGATGAATCACCGATGTTAATCTTCTTATAATCACCTTTTACAACAGCGCCACTTCCTACTATTGAAGAGTCAAGCAAAGCATTGAAAATTTTCGCATCATCTCCAATTATTGAGTTTCTTATGATTGAAGATGAAATTTCAACCCCATCTGAAATTGTTGTATATGGACCGATGATGGAGTTTTCAATTTTGCTTGTCGGTGAGATATAAACTGGCGGGACAATTAAGACATTTTCAAACTTGCCAAGTTTTGTCAGTTTCATTCCATTTTTTTCAAGCAAAAATTTATTTGTTTGAAGTAGCGTCTCAGGTTTTCCGCAGTCATACCAGCCGTCAATTTCAAAAGTTGTTATCTTCTCCCCTTTATTCACCATCAATTGAAGCGCATCAGTAAGTTGATATTCACCTTTTGTTTTGATTTCACTCTTCACAATTTCTTCAAGTGATTCTTTCAAAAGTTTTGGATTTTTTATGAGATAAATTCCAGCGATCGCAAGATTACTTTCTGGCTGTGATGGTTTTTCAACGAGTTTTCTGGCAAATTTATCATTATCAAGAATTACAACTCCAAATCTTCGTGGGTCTTCAACCTGTTTGACCCCAATCGTTGTAAATTTGCTTTTTAAGAATTTCGCAAGGTCAAAGTCAAAAATCGTGTCTCCGAGAATTATCAAAACTTCATCTTCATTTTCAAAATCACCGCTTGCGATGTAAATTGCATGCCCGAGTCCTAAAGGTTCTTCCTGAGTTATGAAATTAAAATTAACATCGGGATAATGCGTCAGGGCATAATTTTTTATTTTCTCACCGAGATAACCTATGACGAGAGAGATATTTTTAATGGAATTTTCTACAAGTTTATCAAGTATATGCCCGAGTATCGGTTTTCCTGCGACATTGAGCAAAACTTTCGGTTGAGTATAAGTGTGCGGACGCAATCTCGTTCCTACACCTGCAACAGGTATAACTGCTTTCATTTGTAAAAGACCCTTTTGTTTTATTTGCCGATTTAATATAATAAATCAATTCGTGATTTTCAATCAATGTAATCGGTTTTTGACGAAGTTAACAATTTCCTCTATCTCGTCTATTACATTTACAAAGCTGATTGCGTTTTCTCTTAATTCATGTTTCAATTGATTTGACATCGCTTCAAAGATTGGGGTCCAGAACTTAACAGCAACAAATGGCTTTGGTTCAATCAAACCTTTACTCATTAATTCCCACACAAGTGAAAATTCAACAAGTGTTCCTGTCCCACCTCTTAAAACAACATATGCATCTCCTTTGCTTATCAAAACTTTGAGTCGCTCAAACAAATCTCTGGCTTTTATTTCTTCATCAATCCATTTATTTGCTATGCTTTGGAATGTTTCAACTGTCACGCCAATTGTTTTAGCGCCGGCTTCTTTTGCTCCTCTTGCTGTTGCTTCCATTGTCCCTCCATAGCCACCGTTGCAAATTGAGAAGCCAAGTTTTCCGAGCTCATATCCGAGTTTTCTTGCAAATTCATATTCTGGTTCACCCTCAACTGGCTTTGAACTTCCGAAAATTGTTATGACTTTTCCGTTCATGCTTTTTGAAAGTTTTATTTTTTCAAAAGATAAATAAAAAACGGTGCGCCGAAAAGAGCCGTGATTGAGCCAATGGGTAATTCTACGGGATATAAAACAACTCTTGAAATTATATCTGCGACTATGAGAATTATAGCGCCCGTGAAGAACGAAGTCGGTATCAAAATTCTATAATCAACCCCGAAAATTTTGCGACATATGTGCGGGACGACAAGCCCGACGAAGCCGATGATCCCGGTTATTGAAACAATTATCGCTGTCAGAGCTGAGGCAACAAAGTAAAAAATTTTTTTCGCCAATTCTGCATCTATCCCGAGTTGTGTTGCGATTTCCTCACCCGTTGCGATCAAATTAAGTTGGTATGAGTAAATGAATGCAAATAATGTAAGGAATAAAACAGAGAAAGAGACGAAGATTGATTGTTTTAAATTTGCGTTTGCAAGATTTCCGAGCAACCAGAAGATGAAATTTTTTATTGACTCATTTGACAGGGTTATGGTTATCAAAATTAAAGCGGAAAAGAAAGCCCCGATCATTATCCCGCTTAAAAGCATCGTGTTTATATCCAGAATCCCTTTCTTTTTTCCGAGCGCATATACCAAAATCGTCACAAAAATTGAGCCAAACATTGACGATAATGGAGTTGCGATTGAGAATGAACCAATTAACACAATTGAAACCACAGCTCCGAATGCGGAGCCACTTGAAATCCCGAGTATATACGGCTCCGCCAGTGGATTTCTTATTATCGCCTGTAAAATTGCACCAGCCACAGCAAGTCCACCGCCTGCGAAAACAGCAGTTAAAGCTCTCGGGATGCGAATTTGAAAAATTATGGCTTTTTGAATTTCATCAACTCTTGAATTAAAAGTGTTAAGCAAAGTCACAAACTCAAATTTTAAGCCGGATTCAGAACTTCCAATTGAGATTGAAATTAGAAAAACAAAAACAAGAAATGGTAAAAGGGTAAGCGTGTAAAGAAGCAGTTTCGCCTTTTTCAATTTTTAAAAACAAATTTTAATTTTCGGTTCCAAAAATTCTATCTCCAGCATCCCCAAGTCCGGGGAGGATAAATCCTTTTTGATTTAACTGTCTATCAAGGACAGCGATGTAGATCTGAACATCTGGATGTTCACTTGTTAATTTGTTTATCCCTTCAGGTGCAGCGATTAAACTTACGACTTTTATTTTCTTTGCTCCTCGTTCTTTAAGATATAAAACTGCTGCACATATGCTCCCGCCTGTTGCAAGCATCGGATCAAGTATTATTACAACGCTTTTGTCCAAATTTTTTGGAAATTTAAAGTAGTAATCAACAGGTTTCAATGTCTCTTCATCACGATAAAGCCCTATATGTCCAACCCTTGCTTCTGGTAGAATTTCAAGAAAAGCGTCAACCATTCCAAGTCCAGCTCTTAAAATCGGGACGAGGACAACTTCATCTTTGAGTTCGTAACCCTGGGTTACTTCAAGCGGTGTTTCAACTTCTTTGAGCGAAGTTGCGAGGTCTTTTGTCACTTCAAAAGCCATAAGCGAGGTCAATCTTTTTAGAACACTTCTGAAAATTGAACTTGGTGTATTTTTGTCCCGAAGATATGTTAAGTCCCTTTTGATAAGTGGATGGTTGATTATAAAAAGATTTTTTTCCATCTGCGCTTGCGATTTTTATTTTAAGTTAAAAATTTAGAGTTGAAAATGCAATTTTGTTTCT
>CAZQJI010000044.1:0-7598 GCA_964593475.1 uncultured Bacteroidota bacterium
TGCAAAATTGAGTCAATAAATGAGATAAGTTCCATCTCAATCGGGTTAACATTTTTAACTTCGGGCTGTTCATAAACAATTTTCTTTCGTTTTGCTCCCTCATTTATAGAACCAAGAAGATAAGTTGGCTCAACGCTTTCATCATCCTCATCAATGAGCCGAAATATCTCCGCAATCCCCTGAAGAAAATCAATGGATATATACGCATTCTTCTGAAAAATTCTCATCTTTCGCTCGTTTTTTCTTGAAATCCTGCTTGCGGTGACATTTGCGATACATCCGTTTTCAAATTGAATTCTCGCATTTGCAATATCAATTGAGTCAGAAATAACCGCAACACCACTTGCTCTTATCTCTTGAATTTCACTTTTCACGAGATTTAAAATTATGTCAATATCGTGAATCATCAAGTCAAGAATGACCGCAACATCCGTCCCCCGTGGTTTAAACTGTGCAAGCCGATGCGTCTCTATAAAAACGGGATTTATCTTATAACCGGAAAGCGAAAGCAGAGCAGGATTAAATCTTTCAACATGACCAACCTGAACTTTCAAATTTTTCTCACGAGCAAGTTGAACTATATCTTCAGCACCTTCAATTGTGTCAGCTATTGGTTTCTCAATGAAAGTGTGAATTCCTCTGTTGAGACAATGAACAGCGATATCCCGGTGTGTCGTCGTCGGTGTCGCTATTATGACTGCTTTAACATTGTCAAGAAGTTGATCCAGCGTCTGAAAACTTTTAACCCCGACTTCACCAGCGACTTTATTCGCTCTTTCTTCATTTATATCATAAACACCGATGAAATTTGCATTTTGAATCCCAGCCAGAATCCTTGCGTGAATACTGCCAAGATAACCAACCCCAATAATACCTATATCAACTTTCTCCATAGTTTTAACCCTCTATTTTTGTAAATCCGATGATTCTGTCAAATCCGCCAAATTGAGTATCTCTATAATAAACAACGATATAATACGAATTCTTCGTTTGCCAGTCATTTCCTTCAAGTTCAATCCAATCAATCACAATAACCTCATCTTTGCTCGCATCATAATAGCCAACAACATATTGATAATCGTAAATTCCACGCTTTAACCATTTTTTCACAAAATAATAATTTCGCAAGGGGTCGTATTTCAAGACATCTTCAAGCGTCGGCTTCCAGTTGTTAAAACAACCAACTATGAAAATATCACCTTTAATTTTTTGCTCCGTCTCTTTACCAATTTCAAGACGAAAGATCACTTCAAGATAATCAGAATACATACCTTCATCAACAATTCTGCATCCACCGTCCATATCCTGTTCGCCCTGCCAGAACTTCCTGACCTTATCAACTCCACCAGCTGGAACAACCGGATAACCATTCGGATAAATCTTCTCATTTCTAATATCAATTTGCCTGTATTCGTTCAAAGGGTAAATGTTCCAGATTTTGAAAATTCTCGTCTTTGATGGGAAGCCACTAACATAGGTAAATTTCCTTCGCTCGTTGAAATCAATCCGATGTGGATAATAAATTTTCCAGTTTTCGTAAACATCAACCGTCGTTATATAATACCAGTTCAAAGAATCGGGGATTAAAACATAAACATCAATTTGATTAACATAATTTCTCAAATCCGCTTTCTCACCAAGTAAAACTTTGCTTAATCTTGCATTTACATCAGTTAATTTATCAACGACGATAAATCTTCCACTTGCGTAAACAATGCTATCCGCACCTCTATCATAAATTTCAAAAATGTAATTCCCTGAATACGGAAATTGAACTATCCCGTCCGGATCGGGGAAGATGTTTTTAAAGTGAAAGTTATAACCTCTGATTCCTTTTTCAGCGACGGTATAGTTCAAATATAGAGTTTTGCTGTGGAAAAAACTTTGAACAAAGATGTTTTCAGTCCTTCGCCAGTTTCTATCACAATGATAAAAACGAATCCCGAGATCTGGAACAGTTTTATACTTGACATCAAATTCTATCACAATGTAATCATTTGAAGTGTTCGGCTCTCCATTCCAGAGCGTATCAAATCTGACAATTATAGGCGGATAAATTTCGCCTTCATAACTATAAACTCTCAAACCCTTGATCTCAATTTTCTCCTGCGGATGTAAAAAATTAACAAAAGCAAAAAACAAAACCAAAATCTTCAAAATAATTCCCGATTTTTTAGCCCCTGAAATAAATTCTCTGAGAAGTTTTTCAAGTTCGCTTACCGAGTGAACAACGAAATCAGGTTTTAAACTTATAACTTTATCTCTTCCGTATGAGTCCCAGAGCGCGGAGATAACTTTAACTCCAACTTCTCTTCCCGCTTTTACATCGCTTATCGCATCACCGACGAGAACTGCTTCATCAGGAGTGAGACCAAGTTCATCAAGAATTTTTTTAATTCCCTCGCCAGATGGTTTATGAAGTTTCACATCATCACCGGTTACGATAATATCAAAAAAATCTGAAAGTCCAAGTTTTTCAAGTGTTATAGAAGTCGTAATCCTTCCTTTGCCAGTAAAAATTGCAAGTTTTAAACCACTTGATTTCAGAAACGAGAGCAACTCTTTTATACCCTCATACACTCGTGCCTTGTGGTGATTGTTCTCGTAATAAGCATAAAATTCTTCAACCGCAACCTTTACGGCTTCATCAAAATTTCTCTTAACATTTTCATCATTTGAAAGTTCAAGAAGTTTCCTTATCCCACCTTCTTCCGGTGGTCCGAAAAATTGAGTTGTGATTTCCTCAGGTGAGAAAACTTTTCCAGTGTATTTTTTCGCTATGTAATTGAATGTATCAAAAATTAGTTCATTTGTCCGTGCAATTGTCCCATCCAGATCAAAAATCACACATTTTATTCCCAATTCTCATCAGAATTTTATTTTTCATATTGTCATTTTCATCACGCCACGATGCCTCAACAAAGCACCGATGCCCTCCTGATTTAATTCACCAGAATAAAACACAGGATAAATTTCGGCATTTTTTTCAGTTGCCACATCAATGATTTTAAAAACTATGTTTGGAACACGAACAAGATTAGTTCCACAATTCGGACATTTATCTTCTTTCAAAGCAAGGAAGTTGCATGATGGGCAATACTTTCCCGAATAAGAGAAATCAAGATTAAAAACAAGTTTGCTGACATTTGCCTCGTTCAATGCTCTTATCGTGTCTTTAATCCCGATAACCGCCATTTTAGATGTCTTTGAACTTGCGTGCGTTTTTACCTGCTCAATTAATTTCTTTTCATTTTCCATCTCAATTTTTCTTTCAAGTTCAAGTGATTTCCTTAAAACATCACTTTCCTTCGCATCAATCGGGAGATGAAATGAACCGGAATAAACTTTCTTAAGATATGGATGGAGTTGCTCAACGAATTGATTTATATCCTCTTGCCTTGCCCCAACGAAGAGAAGATCAAATTTTTCGTTCTGATAAATCTCAAAAAGTTTTTCCGAAATTTTCTTGTAATGTTCAATGATTTTGTTCTCCTGATATTCAGTCACTCTTGATTCGTCAAATCCACGGTAACCAGCGATCTTTATTCGCTTCGGTGTTTCATCGTAAATTTCAGTTTTAAGGACTATATCATTACCGAATATCTGAAAAATTTTCGCCTTGCGGTGGTCAAAAATAACGGTGCAAATTTTGTGAAGTTTTGACATTATGATAAGAAGCGGGCGAATATACGGGTTTTTATCAACGACAAACAAATTTGAAGGTGAGACATTTAACTCATAAACCTGCCAGAAGTTCTCCTTTGAACATGAGAAAATTGCAATCCCTTTGTTTTTGGTGATGTCAAGATTCTGCGAAATGTAAATTTCCATCTTTTTTATATCTTCAAGCACATCATTAAACTCTCTCTTCCCTTCAAACTCTGATTTTTTCTCTTTGACGAGGTCTTTAAAGATGACCTCAATTTCTTTCTTTGAAAATTTGCTTCCATCGGTGTTAAGATAAAGCGAGGAAACCAAGCATGATTCGGGTTGAAAATTCTTCAATTCTTTTAGCTGTTTTTCAGAATTAATCAACATAGGAAACCTCCGTTTTTTATTTCTAAAAACTTCTTCTACGCCTGACGAAGAAAAGCGCAATCAAAGCCCCTGCGATAAATCCACCGATGTGCGCCCACCAGGCCACACCTCCAGTTGTTGTGTAAGTTGCAGCACCGAGCGAGGCAATGCCATTGAAGAATTGAAGAACGAACCAAAAGGCAAGGAAAAAGAATGCAGAGACCTCAATCAAATCAAAAAAGAAGAAAATCGGAATAAGAGTTATAATCCTTGAATGAGGGAAGAGGATGAAATAAGCACCAAGGACACCGGAAATCGCACCGCTTGCGCCAACTGTTGGAATTTCAGAATGTGGATTTGTATAAACATGAGCATAAGCTGCTGCAAAACCACAAACAAGATAGAAAATCAAGAATTTAAAATGTCCCAATCTATCTTCAACATTATCTCCAAAAACCCAAAGATAAAGCATATTTCCAATCAAATGCATCCATCCACCATGTAAAAACATTGATGTTAGAAAAGGATAATAAACAAGAAAAAATGGAGCGCCTGCCTCTTTCAATTCAAAATATGTCGCAGGGACAACGCCAAACAAATCAAAAAATTCAGACAAATGCTCGCCAAGTGAAAGTTCAAAAAGAAAGATTAAAACATTTAAAACGATCAAAGTAACCGTCACAACAGGATAAGTTCTTGACGGAATTGTATCTTTAAGCGGGATCAAGTTTCCCCTCCACAAATTCTTTTGACAATTTATATGCGAGATTTAAAATTGTAACAGGATGCATCACCTTGATATTCGCATTTGCTTTTTTAAGTCCGTATTCAATTTGTGCATGGCATCCGGGGTTTGCGGTTAAAACGATCTCGGCGTTCGTTTCAAGTATGTTTTTTATCTTTCGTTCAAGTATTTTCATTGAGTCATCATATCTCAAAATGTTATAAATTCCGGCACTCCCACAACACCAGCTTGATTCGTTGAGCTCAACAAATTCAACTCCATTCAAAGATTTTATAATTTTTCTCGGTTGTGCCGTGATTTTCTGCGTGTGCGCAAGATGGCAAGCATCGTGATATGTAACTTTCAGATTAAGTTTCGCTTCGGGCTTTTTGAAGTTAATTTCGCACAGGAACTCATTTACATCTTTTGTCAATCTACTTATATTTTCGGCTTTTTCACGAAATTCTTCATCATCTTCAAACAAATCACCGTATTCTTTCATAAACGCACCGCAACCGGCTGAATTTACAACGATTGCGTCAAGATTATATTTTGAGAAAGCGATTATATTTTTCTTTGCAAGTTTTTTCGCTGTTTCAATATCTCCATAATGAGCCATAACTGAACCACAGCAGACCTGTTCTTTCGGGATATAAACCTCACAATCATTTTCAAGCAGAACTTCAACAGTGTCAATGTTGATTTTTGAATACATAACATTCATAAAACAACCGGTTAGAAAACCAACTTTATATTTCGCATTTTTATTTGGCTTCAGAACCTCCGGCAAAATTTCATCTGAAAATTTATCCGAAATTTCAGGTGCAAGTTCTTCAATCTGGAGCAATTTTTTAGGAATGACCTTGTAAAGTCCCAAGTTAAGAGCAAATGGTTTAAATTTTCTCTGATAAAACCGAACGATGCGTGCGAAAAATTTAAATAAAGAATTTGAACCGAAGACAAATCTAAAAACCAGCTTCTTTAAAAAAGCTTGTTTATCTTTCCCCATTTTGAAAATTTTAACCCGCGCTGACTCAACGATCTTTCCATATTTCACACCTGCGGGACAGGCTGTCTGACACGCCTGACAATCAAGACAAAAATACATCTCGTTTATAAATTCCTCGGTAAGCGGTAAATTCCCGTCTTCAACTTCTTTCACAAGCCGTATCCTTCCCCTTGGAGATGACTTTTCAAGAAATGTCAAGTTATATGTTGGACAAACGGGAAGACACATTCCGCAGTGCATGCACTGGATTATAAGTTCTGGTGGAATTTTCAAGTCAAGCATAACCCGCTTCTTTTTATTTCAAACCCATAAATCTTTATATTTTTCAATTTCCTCCCTTGAGAGCGGGAGACGACCTTCACAGCGTGGTCTTTTCAGGTCAAAAATTTTCCCCGGGTTTAAAACTCCATTCGGGTCAAGCGCCCTTTTTATCTTCCTCATAAATTCAATCCCTGCTTCGTTGAATTGTTTTTCAAGAAATCTTCTCTTCGCAAGCCCAACTCCGTGTTCCCCTGTTATCGTTCCACCAAGTTTCAAAGCATAATCAAAAATTTCTTCAAATGCTTGCTCAACTCTTTTCATCTCTTCTTTATCTCTTTCATCTGTCAAAGCAGTTGGATGAAGATTTCCATCACCAGCGTGACCGAAATTTCCGATGATAATTTGATATTTATTTGCAATCTCCTGGATTTTCTCAACCATCTCTGGAACGGCACTTCTTGGAACGGTTGCATCTTCAAGTATAGTTGTCGGCTTAACACGTGCAAGAGCAGCAAATGCAGAGCGCCTCGCAGTTTTCAAATTTATTGCTTCAGCATCCGAATGAGCAATTTTAAAATCAGTTGCGTTATTTTTCCGGCAAATTTCTTCTATCTTTTGCGCTTCCTCATCAACTTGTGCGGGATGACCATCAACTTCAATCAAAAGCAAAGCCCCTGCGTTTACCGGCAATCCAAGATGTGCGTAATCTTCAACGCATCTTATTGTAACATTGTCAAGAAATTCAAGCGTCGCCGGTGTGATATGATTTGAAATTATGTCTGAAACAGTTTTACCGGCACTTTTGATTGAATCAAAAAATGCGAGCATTGTTTTTGAAGATTGCGGTTTAGGGATAAGTTTAAGCAAAATTTTTGTAAACACCGCAAGCGTCCCCTCCGAACCGATCAAAACATCTTTAAGATTATATCCCGCGACATCTTTGACATTTTTTCCACCGATATTTACTATCTCACCGGTTGGCAGGACAACCTCAAGACCAAGGACATAATTTTTTGTGACGCCGTATTTCAATCCCCTCAAACCGCCGGCATTTTCAGCCACATTTCCGCCTATTGTTGAAATCGTCATACTTCCCGGGTCAGGTGGGTAAAACAAACCCAAGCTCTCAACCGCCTGATGAATTTGAGCTGTGATAACGCCAGGCTCAACAAGAGCCGTCAAATTTTCCGTGTCTATTTCAATAATTTTCCTCCATCTGTTCATCAAAAGGATAATTGAATTTGGCAGGGGAACTGCACCACCGCTTAAACCTGTCCCCGAGCCACGGGGAACAACTCCGAAGTTTTCCTCATTGGCAAGTTTCAAAATCTGCGAGACATGTTCGGTCGTCTGTGGAATTACGACTGCATCGGGCAAGCCCGCAAAAGTTGGTGTTGCATCATAAGAATAAGCAATCTTATTCTCTATTGATGTCAAAACATTTTCCCGCCCAACTATCTCCTCAAGCCGTTTAATTACCCTTGTATCCATAAGCAACCAAATTTTTTCTAAATTAAAGATAAAAAACTTAAAACCAAATGTCAAAAATTCAATTTCAATATAAAACAATTTCAAAACTTTAACAAG
>CAZQJI010000044.1:7698-20263 GCA_964593475.1 uncultured Bacteroidota bacterium
TATTTTCTTGAGCAGGTCATCACCTGTAAGCAACTTGTATGCTTCAAGATATTTCTCGCTTGTTTTAAGCACAACTTCCTCGGGAAGTTCCGGCGCAGGTGGTTTTTTATCCCAGTTCAATGATTCAAGGTAATCCCTTACATATTGTTTATCAAATGAAGGTTGCGATTTCCCGGGGGTATATTCAGAAAGGGGCCAGAAACGAGATGAATCAGGCGTCAAAACCTCATCAATCAAAATTATCTCCCCGTTTTCATCAATCCCGAATTCAAATTTTGTATCCGCTATGATTATACCTCTTTCTCTTGCGTATTTTTCAGCTTCAATGTAAATTTTCAAACTTAAATCACGAATTTTTTCAGCGATCTCTTTACCAACAATCTCAACAACCTTTTCAAAACTTATATTCTCATCATGTCCCGTCTCGGCTTTCGTTGACGGCGTAAAAATTGGCTCATCAAGTTTATCCGACTCTTTTAATCCATCTGGCAATTTTATACCGCAGACAGAACCATATTTTTTGTATTCTTTCCACGCTGAACCAGATATATAACCACGAACTATACATTCAACGGGCAACGGTTTGGCTTTCTTGACAAGCATTGAACGATAAGCAACCTGTTCTGAATTCTCCTTGAAGACATCTGGAAATTTTTCAATATCCGATGTTATAAAATGGTTTTTCACAATATCTTTCAAAAAACCGAACCAGAAAACAGAAATTTGATTTAAGACATAACCTTTATATGGAATTGGATTCGGCAAGACAACATCAAAAGCAGAAATTCTATCGGTTGCCACAATCAAGAGTTTATCGTCAACTTCGTAAATATCGCGAACCTTCCCACGCTTTATAAGTTTTGCTCCCGGAATGTTTGTCTGTGAAATTGATTTATACATAATTTTTTACATTTTTTGTTTTAAAAGAGAGTGTAAAGTTTCAACTGAAATGGGGAAATCAACCGAAAGCCAGATCAATCTATCTTTATCAGTATAAATGTAATGAGATTGATTCATTCCAAAAGCAAGATAAATTCTTTTGTCACCGACATTTACCTGATTATGCAGGACAAAAGGTGTATTTCCATGCGCTATTTTGATTAACATTTGCGTAAGTTTTTCATCTGCGATTTTTTGATTTTTAAATTTTGAAACATAAATAACAGCTTTCAAAGTATCAAGAGAATAAAATCCGACTTCATTTTTATCTCCAGCAACGCCACCGCTTATGTGCATCCGATTTATCACCTCACCTGCTTCCTTACCAACAAGATATTTGTCAAGTTTTAACCTCCCCAGCGACTGAGGGAGCATCTGCGGTTTATCGGAACAAGAAACAAAAACAAGCAACAAAGTTAGAGAAATCAATTTTTTAAACATATGCCGGGTTATTTTTGTTTTGATCGTCAATTTTTCATCATGCTCATCAATCTTTGAATTTCATCTCTGAGTTCAGCAGCACGTTCAAACTCAAGATCTTTTGCTGCTTTTATCATCTCACGCCTTAATTGCTCAATAAGTTCCTTTTTCTGCTCCTGCGTCATAAATTTAAATCCTATGTCCGTCACAATTGAAATTTTCGTTCGCTCCTTAACCTCATACTTTGGCTTGACATCAGCAACGATAGTCGTTGCGAGTATATCTTCAATCGTCTTATAAACCGTTTGAGGTTTAATGCCGTGCTTCTCGTTGTATTCCATTTGAATTTTTCTTCTTCTGTTCGTTTCGTCTATCATTTTCTGCATTGATTTGGTGATTTTATCAGCATAAAGTATAACTTTCCCATTGACATTTCTTGCTGTTCTTCCAGCGATTTGAATCAAAGATTTTTCAGATCTCAAAAATCCCTCTTTATCGGCATCAAGTATCGCAACGAGTGAAACTTCCGGCAAATCAAGTCCTTCTCTCAAAAGATTAACCCCAACGAGGACATCAAAGTCACCAAGGCGCAGGTCTCTCAAAATTTCAACCCTCTCAAGCGCATCAATATCCGAGTGAATATATCTTACTTTTATCCCGATGCCCTGTAAAAATTCAGCGAGATCCTCAGCCATCTGCTTGGTCAAAGTCGTAACGAGAACCCGTTCCTTTCTTTTAACCCGCTCTCTTATCTCGGAAATCAAATCATCAATTTGATTTTTCGTCGGTTTTACGACAACTTCCGGGTCAAGCAATCCGGTTGGTCTTATTATCTGCTCAACGACAACACCTTTACACTTTTCAAGTTCATAATCCCCGGGCGTTGCACTTACAAATATAACTTGATTTATCAACGATTCAAACTCTTCAAACTTCAATGGTCTATTATCAAGCGCGGAAGGCAATCTAAACCCGTGTTCAATCAAGGTTTCCTTTCTTGATCTATCGCCATTATACATCCCGCGAAGCTGTGGGATTGTTACATGCGATTCATCTATTATCATCAAGAAATCTTTTGGGAAGTAATCAATTAAAGTATAAGGTCTTTCTCCCGGCTTCCTTCCTGTGAGATGTCTTGAATAATTTTCAATCCCCTTACAATATCCAATCTCTCTCATCATCTCAATGTCAAACCTTGTCCTGCTTTCAAGTCGTTGAGCTTCAAGAAATTTTCCTTGCGCTCTCAATTCAGCCAATCTCTGTTCAAGTTCCTCTTCTATGCTTTTTATCGCCCTTTCAAGCGTCGGTCTGTCGGTTATAAAGTATTTAGCGGGATAAATCACAACTTCATTCGTTCTCCCTATCACCCGCCCGGTTAATTTATCAATGTATGAAATCCTCTCAATCACATCGTCAAAAAACTCTATTCTTATGGCTTCCTCATTCTCATAAGCAGGTAAAATTTCAACAACATCACCACGAACTCTGAAGGTCCCGCGTGTAAATTCAAAATCATTTCTCGCATAATGAATGTCCATCAATTTGTAAAGAAGAGAATTGCGGTCAACCCTATCTCCAGCTTTTATCGTTATAATTTGTCTTGCATATTCTTCGGGTGAGCCGATGTTGTAAATACAGCTCACAGATGCAACAATTATCACATCTCTTCTCCCCTCAAGCAGGACGCTTGTCGCCTTCAAACGCAAGCGGTCAATTTCATCGTTTATTGCTGCATCTTTTTCAATGTAAGTGTCCGTCTCGGGTATGTAAGCTTCGGGCTGATAATAATCGTAATAACTTATGAAAAATTCAACTGCATTTTCCGGGAAAAAACTTTTGAACTCACCGTAAAGTTGCGCAGCTAATGTTTTATTGTGCGAAATGACAAGCGTTGGTTTATTCACATTTGCTATTACATGTGCAAGCGTAAATGTCTTTCCACTACCTGTGACACCCAGAAGAGTTTGATATTTTTCACCGCTCAAAATTCCCTCCGTAAGCTCCTTTATCGCTTTGGGCTGATCTCCAGTTGGTTTGTATTTTGAGACAAGTTTAAATCTGTCCATACTCTTATTATTTCCCGTATTTTAAAGAAAGTTTTTGAATTGTTTTAATTTTTTCAACCCGACTCATTTCAGAGAAATCGTAAACTGTATCTTTCCCAAGTATCGCTCCAATTATACCACCTATTAAACCACCAACGACAAGCCCGGCTCCGCCTCCAATACCCGCGATTATAATCCCAGCCACTATGCCAATATCAGCATAACGGTCTCCGCTTTGTGACTTTTCAAGCGATTCACCGACAACAATTAATCCCGGTATAATTCCAACTGTAAACCCGATAATGCCACCTTTTACCGCAAACTCCCAAAATCTTGAACTTTTTCCGACTATAATTTTACTGATATCATCCAAGCTAATGCTCCACAACTGTCCGTTCTCATCAATTATCAAGCTATCCCTTAACTCAACAATTTTTGCATTGTAAATTCTTTCCCCATTTATCAATTCAATTATCAAACTATCCGATGGGGAAGAGAAAAGTTTTAAACTTAAAAGAGAAAGCAAAATTAGTGAGATGACCTTTCTCATAAGAGGGACTACTTTTTTATCTAATTTAAATAAAACACCTGTGAAAAAGCAAAACAAAATTTGCGATAAACTGACCCGATTTTTATCTTGAAATCAGAACATCTAAAAAATTTAAAACTTGCAAAATCATGTCTGGAAAACTTTACATCGTTGCCACTCCCATCGGAAACCTTGACGATATAACATTCAGGGCAATTGAGACCTTGAAAAATGTTGATTTCATCGCTTGTGAGGACACGCGACGGACAAAAATTTTGCTTGAAAGGTACGGTATTGACAAAAAGCTTGTAAGTTATTATAATTATAATGAAAGACAGAGAGCGGATGAATTAATCCGCGAATTAAAGTCCGGGAGGGATGTAGCTCTTGTTTCGGATTCAGGAACACCTGGGATTTCCGACCCCGGTTATGTTATAATCAAAAGAGCAATTGAAGAAAACATTGATGTGGTTCCGATACCCGGTGCAACTGCCTTCGTTTGTGCGCTTGTTGCAAGCGGTTTGCCTATGGATGAATTTGTCTTTGCTGGTTTCTTACCTCACAAAAAAGGAAGAAAAACAAAACTTGAGAAACTTTCACAGGAAGAGAGAACTATAATTATCTACGAATCCCCGCACAGAATTTTGAAAACATTGAACGAATTAATTGAATATTTCGGAGATAGAGAAATAGCTGTAGCAAAGGAATTAACAAAAATTCACGAGGAATTTTTCAGAGGTAAAATTTCAGAGGTTTTAAAAAAGTTAACACCGGATAAAATTAAAGGTGAATTTGTAATCGTGATTTCAGGAAAAACTAAAAAGGAGATAAAATATGAAGACATTTGAGATACTAAAACATTTCGCTCAGGTTGCTCCGGTTTATCGCCGTGTTCGGACACTTGACCCCGAGCCAATTTTAGCAATAAAAGATATACTTGTAAAACATAAAAAGTGGAAAAAGCCACTTAAAATTGCCGATATAGGTGCTGGAACCGGAAGATACACCGAGCTTTTAATCAAAGTTTTAAAACCGCTTAAAGCACAGCCCGTTCTTGTTGACGCAAGTTTTGAAATGTTAAACATTGGCAAATCCATCTTCGGGGAAAAGCAAAAGGCATTTTTTATTAATTCACTCGCCGAACAACTTCCCTTCAAAGATGAAACCTTTGACATAATTCTTGCTTTTAATGCAATTCACCATTTTGATTTCAAAAACTTTGTCCGAGAAGCAAGAAGAATTCTCAAACCCGGGGGATTTCTTTTCATTTATACAAGAACACAAGAGCAAAACCGCAGGTCAATCTGGGGAAAGTTTTTCCCGGAATTCTCAGAGAAAGAATATCGGCTTTTCTGGAGAGATGATTTAATAAAGAAACTCAAAAGATTACGAAATTTTGAAATTGTAAATTACATGGAGTTTGAATATCCGAGGGTTTCAACGATGGATGAACTTTTAAACAAAGTATTTGCAAAACATTATTCAACTTTTTATCTTTATAGAGAAGATGAGTACTTAAAAGCAATTGAAATTTTCAAAGATAATTTGCTAAAACATTACGAAAATCCGGAACAAATAATTCATACTGACGAAAACACGCTCGTTGCGATGAGAAAAATCAAATAAGAGCTTGATAGTGTCATCAAATCTAATCCCGAAGAGAGTTGAGAAACTTTATCTTGATTCAATAGAAAAAATTCTAAAATTTGTCTTACACTTAAATTTAAATCCAAACCTTTTAACGACCCTTGCCCTTGTCATTGGTATATTTGCTGGTTATTTTTTTGGCACGGGCAAATTTATCATTGCTGGTATCTTAACACTTTTAAGCGGGATATTTGATACGATTGACGGAAAAATTGCAAGGATGACAAATAAAGTCACAAAGTTTGGTGCGCTCTATGATTCAACGCTTGATAGATACGCCGAGGTGATTGTGTTCTTTGGGATAGGGGTTTATCTGATAAAATATGGATTTTACATAACATCTGTTGCAGCTGTCTTCGCAATTGGTGGTTCCATGATGGTAAGTTATGTTAGAGCAAGAGCTGAAGGATTGGGATTTGAGTGCAACATCGGGTTTATGAGAAGGGCTGAAAGGATTGTTCTGCTTGGTTTTAGCTCAATCTTTTATTTTCTTCACGATTATTTTGTAAAATTTTTTGATTATACATTTGAAAAATTTGACTTTGATCTTCCTGCTTATCCGCCAATGCCACTTTCAATCGCAATTTATATAATGGCAGTTATGACAAATATAACCGCGTTTCAACGACTTCATTATGTATGGAAGAAATCAAAAGAAATTGAAATAAACGAAAAAGAAAATGAACTCATAACACAAAAGGAGGATAAAAAATGATAAAGACAAAATCAGGCGCAGAAATAAAAGAACCTGTTGGAAAACTTGGCGTATTACTCCCGGGACTTGGAGCTGTTGCGACTACATTCATCGCTGGAACTTTACTTGTCAGAAAAGGTCTTGCACTTCCCATCGGTTCGCTAACACAAATGGGAACAATACGGCTCGGGAAGAGAACTGAAAAAAGATTTCCAAAAATTAAAGATTTTGTCCCGCTTGCAGATTTAAATGACCTTGTCTTCGGTGGATGGGATATATTTGAAGACAACGCTTATGAGTCGGCTTTAAAAGCTGGGGTTTTGAGAAAAGAACATCTTGACCTTGTAAAAGATGAACTTGAGCAAATTAAACCTATGAAAGCGGTCTTTGACAAAAAATATGTCAAAAAACTTGACGGTCCAAATGTCAAGAAGGCAAAGGATAAGTTTGAACTTGCTGAAATGTTGAGGGAAGATATAAGAAATTTCAAAGAGAAAAACAACTGTGATCGTCTTGTTATGATTTGGTGCGGAAGCACGGAAGTTTATATGGAACCAAACGAAGTTCATCAAACGCTTGAAAAATTTGAGGAAGCGATGAAGAAAAACGATGATGCGATCGCACCAAGCATGATTTACGCATATGCTGCGATTGCGGAAGGCGTTCCATATGCAAATGGCGCTCCAAATTTATCAGTTGACATCCCCGCCTTAATTCAATTTGCGAAAGAAAGAAATGTCCCGATCGCCGGTAAAGATTTCAAAACCGGTCAAACCCTTGTGAAAACTGTTATAGCACCGATGCTCAAAGCAAGGATGCTTGGATTAACAGGATGGTTTTCGGTTAACATTCTCGGAAATCGTGATGGAGAAGTCCTTGACGATCCCGAATCTTTCAAGACAAAAGAAGTAAGCAAACTCGGCGTTCTTGAATACATCCTTCAACCCGAACTTTATCCAGATCTTTATGGGAATTATTATCACAAAGTAAGAATTAACTTTTACCCGCCACGTGGGGATGAAAAAGAAGCCTGGGATAACATTGATATATTTGGATGGCTTGGGTATCCGATGCAAATTAAGATAAACTTCCTGTGCAGGGATTCAATTCTTGCTGCACCTATTGTCCTTGACCTTGCTCTTTTCCTTGACCTTGCGCAAAGAAGCGGAATGCACGGGATACAGGAATGGCTTTCATTTTACTTCAAAAGCCCGATGCACGCCCCAACAGTTTATCCCGAACATGATTTGTTTATCCAGTTGATGAAACTCAAAAACAGGTTACGCCATTTGATGGGAGAAGAATTGATAACTCACCTTGGACTTGAATATTACGATTGATGATTTTTGTCTTTTAATTCGGAGGAAAACTTTCTATAAAGAGCGTAAGTTACAGCAAAAGAGAATGCGAATATTAGAAATGGAATAATGAGTCCCCAGATAATCGTATCTGCGCTCATTTCTTGATGCCTTTTCTTTTTCGGTATGAAAAATATGCAAGGATTAAACCAAGAAAAGAAACGAAATACGCTATAGTCATTCCAAGCACAACTGTTAAACCTTTTTCCATTACTCCCTCCAGCTTACTATTTTTTCAAGATTTTCTATATATTCACGCTGTTTCTTTTCATACTCGGTTGAAATCGCCTTCAATTTTGGATCAATAACCCAGTGCATGAAAGCAGTTAAAATCACACCAATTAAAAGAAGGACAAATCCCCAAAATATCAAAAACAAGCTCAAAGCGAGCCCGAGCATAAGAAACGCATAGGCAAACGGAGAAACAATTATCGCAATTACATCTTCAAGAGTCCATTTGTCGGCTTCTTCAGGCGTCCATTTTCTCCTTATAAAACCCATAATCTTCTGCCCGATTTATTTTATTAAACCTCTTTTTCTTGCTTCTTCTTCAACTGGCTTCCACCAGCCAATGGGTTTTGTCATCACATAGTATTTGACGAGATGTTCCATATCTTCCGGCTTTGTTAAAAGTGTGACAGGAATATAAACAAGAGCTGTCAAAACCATCAAAATCCAGAACTGCAGATAATCCGGTAATTCAGGCAAAATTCCAAATGCAGGCAAAACCCAAACGACAAGCCAGGAAAATCCAAGATTTGCAATCCAGGCAGAAAGATAACCCCATGAATTGAATCTCCACCACACAACTTGCAATATATTTGGAAGCCACATCCCAGCACCCATTATCCAGAGTGCAAAGATCAACCATTTGGTTATTTCTTCCATCATTGAACCATAGATAAACGAGCCGATTAAAAGGATAAGCGTTGCGATTCTCCCGGCCCATACGAGCTCTTTCTGACTTGCTTCAGGTCTTATATAATGATGATAGATATCGCGTGTTAAATACACAGAGCCAAGGTTCAAATGTGTTGAAATTGTTGAGATATGAATTGCAACAACACCAGCGAATAGAAATCCAGCCATACCAGCTGGAAGATGCTCAAAAGCAACTCTAAACCATGCCATTTCATATTCTTTTGTTTCCGTCAATCCCGGATGCATGACAAAAAAAGCAATGATTGCGACAGCCCAGATTGAATTCCTCGTCAAAGTAAGCGCAGTTCCCCACCATATACTATAAGAAGCATCACGAACGGTTTTTGAAGATTGAATTCTTTGAGCTTCAACATACCAATCAATGCTCGTTCCCATTCCGAAACCACCGAGAACTGCAATTACTATCATAGTTATAAACCAAGCAACCGGAAAATCGCCTGTGAAAAATCCTGTAAAGTGGAACGGATTCAAACGCCAGGATTCGCCAAGTTGATATAATTTTTGAACAATTTCAGCAGGTCCGCCTACTTCACGAATTCCCCAGATTGAAGCGATGATAATTACAAGAAATGCGATTATTCCCTGCTGAAAATCAGCCATAACAACGCCCCAGTAACCTGCTGAAAGCACATAAATTGCAGTTATTGCTGAGAACAAAATAAGTCCAATCCAGTTTTCCCAGCCGAAAAGATAATTACATAATTTACCCATTGCCATTCCAACCCAGCCAAGTATGAACATATTGAGGAAAGAGCCCCAACCAGCCATCCACCCACGCAAAAGTTCAGCACCAAGCCCGGAGTATCTCAAACTTTGCCATTCAGCTTGCGAATAAGCAACAGAGCGTCTGAAAATTCTCGCTGAAACAAACGCTGCAATCGCACACCAGGCAGAGAAAAAAGTATACCATAAACCCCTCAAACCATGTTTGTAAATCACTCCACTTACCCACATTGGCGTATCCGTTGCTGTATGCGTTGCATAGACGCTCATTGCTGGTAACCACCAGGGTAGCGATCTACCCGCAAGAAAGAAATCAGCTTCGGATCGTTTCCCCAGATTGTAAAACAAAATCCCTGCCCCCGTCATCAAAATTAAATACAAAATGAGCCAGAAATAATCCAGAAAGACAAATTTTATCATTTGTCAATCCTGCGATTATTTTTTATCTGGTTATTGTTCTAACTGCCTCGCTTACCCAAATCTTTTCAAGTTTTTCTGTCTTTTTCAATTTTTGCGCAACTTCATTCGCTTTTTCAATTGAATCAAAATATCCAACCCTCACACGATACCAATTTCCCCCCTTCCACTCCACAAAAGCCCTCTCAACAAAAGCGTTATATCCTTTCTTTCTTAAATTGCTCGCATAAGCATCTGCTAATTTCTTATCTTGAAATGCGGCAACCTGAACGACATAACTTTTTCCTGTTTTCAAAGTTGACTTCTCAACTTTGGATGGTTTTGTGATGGTAGGCGCTGATTTTTCCGGTTCAACTTTTGGCGGTGCTTCTTCCTTTGGAGTGACAGCAGGCGGAGTTGTGATAACTACTTCTTCAGGTTGTTTGAATTCAACCTTGCTTGACTTCTTACCCTCGCCCCAGAGACGAATGTAACCATACTGATTCAAAAGGAAAATAACTCCACCGACAAAGATCAAAAAAACTATTAAAATAAAAATCCAGAATCCCGTTCTTCTCTGCCCTTCTTCCTCATATTCAAAAGCCATCTTTGGTTCCTCTTTTTTTTGTGTATCATCAAAAATTTTCTTTGCTTCTTTTCTTTCCTCCGGCTCCCGTGGTTCCTCGGTTAAGTTAAATTCTGGCATCTCAAAATCCTCCGTTTTAATTTTTAATTCCAGAGAATCAAAAAATTGCTCAAACTCTCTACTTTCCTTTTCTACCTCAACCTTCGGAAAAACATCAAAGACAGGAACTTCAACATCTATTCCTTCATAAATCTGTGGATTTTCTACTTTGTCTGGCAAATCAAAATAATCTACACCAAATTTATCTTCCTTTTCTGCCACCTCCATTTTCTCCGCAACATTCTCAACAATCTTGCTTTCAGATTCAACTATCTGTTTATCTTCCTGGAACTCAACAAATTCAATCTTTTCTCTTTTTCCCCCTTCAAAAAAAGTCAAGTTGAACTCATCCGGCTCTTCCTCCGCCACTGCTGAAATTTGCGGTTTTACAACAACGGGTTTCAAATTTTTATACTTTATGTTAACTCCATCAATCAAAACTTTTGCTGGCGAGAAATTAACAACCAATTTTGCCGGGATCACCCTTTCAAACTGTGTATTCGGATCACGGATTATCTTTTCTTTTCTCTTCCTGACTTTGAACTCACCGAAACCAGGGATTTTAACGCTTTGACCGGATTTTAAAATTTTTACAAATCTCTGCAAAAATTTATCATAAAACAATCTCGCATCATCAACCGAAATCCCAGCACGCTTTGAAAGTAATTTTAAAAATTCATCTCTTGTCATAATTTTTTACTTGTTGATTGCGTCAATAATTGATTTGCTTGCTTTAAAATGCGGATAATCCTTTGGCGGTAAAATTAATTCCTCACCCGTTTTCGGATTCCGACCCTTTCTGCTTGCCCTATGCTTTACGCTGAAAACCCCAAACTTTGACAGGCTCAATTTTTTCTCTTTCATTAAAATTTCAGTTACCAGACCAAAAAAAGCATCAAGAACCCTCCCCGTCTGTGCGTTGCTCCATTTCAAGTCCTTAGCAAGTGATTTAACCAGTTCTTCTTTCTTCATCTTCAACCTCCCGATTGTTTAAAACTTATACTCAACCCCTCCGACAAAAACAAGATTCGGCTCAAGATAATTGCTCCACAAATAAAATTTTTGCGAGAATAAATTATCAAAACTTGCAAAAACTTTGAAATTTCTGAAAACATCAAATTCCACTCCCAGATTTGCAAGAACAAAACCTTTCAATTCACCTCCTTCAAAATTATAAACTCTACTACTAATTAAACTAATTTCCGAATTAATTGCAAGTCCAAAGCCAAATTTATACGCATAGCCAAGATTTGCCGAAAAATTCGGATAATACGGCACTGGCTTTTTGCTTCTTGCATTATATGATGAAAGCAGAGAAACACTAAAAGTAAACTCGTTTCGCTTGTAATTCAAATAACCAGAATTTTTTAACTCAATGAACTGCGTCCGCTCAAATTCAATCTTATAAAACCCTTTCTCATGTTCCACATAGATCGGGAAATTTTTAAACGCCTTGAAGTTAAACCCCGAATCAAACCCAAAATTTTCAACTCCGTATTTAATTCCAATCGCAAGGTTAAAATAATTCTCCGTCCGAACGATGTTCAAATTTTTGGTAAGAAATCTATTTGCCCTTATGTGTTCTGCGATTGTTTTATTCAGAACTTCTGGCAAAAAAGATACATAAATTTGAGTTGATTTTCCCGCAAGATATTTAAAAAGAACCTTTGGATAAACCCTCACATTACCCTTTCCATCATAATTTTCAAACGAGAAAAATCCAAGCCCTAAATTCATTTCATAATTTCTTGCGATGTCAAAAAATTCAAATATATTTCCAGCCAAGATGTTAAACTTGAAATATCTTTCAACAAGCGTCACATATTCAACATCGGAAATCAACCTCAAAAAATCCACATTTTGCCTGTATCTTAAATTCAAGTCAACTTGTCTCTCCCTGCCGTCAAAGTTTGAGTTTTCATATCTTGAAATCGTATCAAGCAGTGTAAAGTCCGAATAATTGAAGTTGAAAGCATAATCAAAGTCCCTGTGATAATGCGATTCAACGGATAAATTTAAATTCAAATTGTTAACATTCCTGTGAAAAGATGGATTCAATGAACCATAAAATCCGAAACTATAAGTTGAATAAGTCACCGAAGGCGAAATTTTCACCTGGCTGAGCCATTGAAAAATTTTATCATTGAACTCTGGCAATGTGAAATCAAACCCGACTGAAAATTGATT
>CAZQJI010000045.1:0-7320 GCA_964593475.1 uncultured Bacteroidota bacterium
TTTCGCTGAAAATTGCCTTAACTCCAGCATCAAAGACACCGCCTGCATATCTAATTGCTGTCTTTTGAACGCTACATCCGTAAAAAAGCGAAATCAAAAAAATAAATACCAGGTTTTTTTTCATACGCTCTTTGACTTTGAATTTCAAATCATTTGAAATTTAAAGATGAGCAATTTCAAAAACAATAAAAATTGCCTGTTAAAAAATCACCGCTTTCATCCCCAAATTTTAAAAATAAATCCATCTAAACCTTTGACAGGAACTTATACACAAATTTCCAAAGTCAGCTTTAACTCAATCAAAAACGCAATTCAATTTTTTAACCTGGTTTGCTCCTACTCCTTAAAGCAAACATTTACATTCTTTGAAGCATAAGCATCGTCAAGTCGTTTAACAGGAGTTGTATGCGGAGCGGTTAAGACAATCTCCGGGTTCGTCTTTATTTCCTCAATGATTTTTATCAACGCATCTGCGAATGCATCAAGCGTTTCTTTGGTTTCGGTTTCTGTTGGTTCAATCATCAACGCCTCTGAAACGATCAGCGGGAAATAAATTGTCGGGGCGTGGAAACCGTAATCAAGGATTCTCTTTGCAATGTCAAGCGTGCGGACATTGTATTCAAATTTATATCTGCTCCCCGAAACAACGAACTCGTGAAGTGGTTTGCCAAGATAAGGTCTATCAAAATAATCTTTTATCCTGCTCAAAAGATAATTTGCGTTGATAATCGCATTTTCACTCACTTCTCTCAATCCCTTACTTCCAAGCATGCGAATATATGTATACGCACGGACCATCATTCCAAAGTTTCCGAAGAAAGTGTGAATTTTTCCGATTGAATCGGGATGATCATAATTCAAAACAAATTTGCCATCTTTTTTCTCAATTCTTGGTATCGGGAGAAATGGAATGAGTTTTTCACTTACAGCAACCGGACCTGAACCCGGTCCACCGCCACCATGTGGTGTTGAAAATGTTTTATGCAAATTTAGATGCACAACATCAAATCCCATATCCCCGGGTCTTGTTATGCCAACCAGAGCGTTAAGATTTGCACCATCCATATACATCAAAGCCCCGGCATCGTGAATAAGTTTTTCAACTTTAAGTATGTCTTTCTCAAAAATTCCAAGCGTGTTCGGATTTGTGAGCATTATCCCGGCGACATCTTCATCAAGTTTTGCTTTCAAATCTTCAAGATCAATTGTTCCATATTCATTTGACTTAACACTTACAGCTGTATAACCTGATATCGTCACACTTGCTGGATTTGTCCCGTGAGCTGAATCAGGAACGAGAATTTTTTTTCTCGGATTTCCCTGCTTCTCGTGATATGCTCTTATCATAAGGATGCCTGTTAACTCACCGTGAGCTCCAGCTGCTGGCTGTAAAGAAACAGCTTTCATCCCGGTTATCTCCTTGAGCATCTCAGAAAGTTCATACATAATTTGAAGTGCCCCCTGCACAAGTTCGTCATCCATGTGTGGATGAATATCCCTGAAACCCGGAAGAGATGCTGCAACTTCATTTATCTTCGGATTATATTTCATCGTGCAAGAGCCAAGCGGGTAAAAACCTTTATCAACATGATAATTCAATGTTGAAAGTCGTATGTAATGCCTTACAACTTCATTTTCACTCACCTCTGGAAGATTCGGAGGAGATGAGCGCAAAAATTTTTGTGGGATTAAATCTTCAATGTGTTTTTCTGGAACATCAATTTTCGGGAGGGAATAACCCTTTCTTCCGGGACGGCTTAGTTCAAAAATTAACTTTGATGGCATTTTTGAATCCATTGTTTTTTTGTAATAATGTGCTTCTTGAGGAAAAATTAAAAAGAAAATAAAAATTTTGCAATTTTGGGCTTCCCTGTTCACGGAAAGAATTTTCTCCCGTCAATTTGACAATTTGTCAGGCAAGTATTAAATTTAAACGGAAAAACGAAATTCGTTTAATCAAAGAATGAACATCGCTGTCTTCGCCTCAGGTCGTGGCTCAAATCTTATGGCAATCCTTAATGCCATAAAAGAAGGCAAATTGAAAGCAAAAATTTCAGTCGTGATAAGTAATAACTCAAACGCAGGCGCACTTGAAATCGCAAGAGCAAATGGAATAGATGCACTCCACATAAGCAGAAAACAATTTTCAACCGATGAAGAATATGTCCAGAAAATTTTAAATGAACTCAAATCAAGAAATATTGAACTCATCGTTCTCGCCGGATATATGAAAAAAATTCCGAACGAAATAATAAAAGAATATCCGAATAGAATCCTGAACATACATCCGGCGCTTCTTCCATCTTTCGGCGGAAAAGGGATGTATGGATTAAATGTTCATAAAGCAGTAATTGAATCAGGAGTTAAAATCACAGGTGTGACAGTTCACATCGTTGACGAAGAATACGACCACGGTCCAATAGTTATGCAAAGGGCAGTTGAAGTAAAAGATGATGACACGCCAGAGACACTTGCTGAAAGAGTTTTAAAGGTTGAACACGAAATTTATCCGCAGGTGATAAAATTATTCGTTGAAGGTAAGGTCAAAGTATCAGGAAGAAAAGTGATAATTCAAAATGAAGATTGAAACAGCACTTATAAGCGTTTTTGATAAAACTGGAATCGTTGAGTTCGCAAGTGAACTTCAAAAACTCGGCATAGATATAATTTCAACGGGTGGGACTTATAATTTCCTTGTTCAAAATGGAATAAAAGCAAGAAAAGTTGAAGAGATAACCGGATTTCCCGAAATTTTGAACGGAAGAGTTAAAACGCTACATCCCAAAATTTTAGCCGGAATCCTCGCAGATAGAAATAACCCCGAACATCTTGAGCAACTTAAAAAACTTGAGATAAAGCCGATAGATCTCGTCGTTGTAAATCTTTACCCTTTTGAACGGGCAATTTCAAAAGGCGATATTAAAATTGAAGATGCGATTGAGCAGATTGATATTGGTGGTGTGGCTTTGCTTCGTGCGTCAGCGAAAAACTACAAATATGTCGCTGGCATCGTAAATCCAAAAAGATATGAGCAGATAATTTCGGAATTAAAATCAAACAACTGTGAAATTTCAGAGCGAACTCGCCTCTTGCTTGCGATTGAGATATTTCAGCACACATCAAACTATGACGCAACAATTGCCAACTTCTTCTCTTCACAATACACAGAAGATGTTTTGCCAGAAATTTTTTATCTGAATTTGAACAAAGTCAAAAATCTTCGCTACGGCGAGAACCCGCATCAGCGCTCTGCTTTATACGGGGACTTTTTCAATTATTTTGAGCAATTACACGGCAAAGAACTCTCTTACAACAACATCCTTGACATAAGTTCCGCCACAGAACTTATCCTTGAATTTGAAAAGCCAGCGTGTGCAATAGTCAAGCACACTAACCCATGCGGGGTTGGGATTGATGAGAAATCAATCCTTGAAGCGTTCAAAAAAGCATTCGCAACAGACACCGTCTCCCCATTCGGGGGGATTATCGCTTTCAATAGACCGATTGACCTAAAGACAGCAATTGCAATTGATGAGATTTTCACCGAAGTTATAATTGCACCCGATTTCCCACCAGATGTGTTAAGTTTTTTAACGAGAAAGAAAAACAGGAGATTGATAAGATACAAAAACATTGATATGAAAAAATTTGATTTTGAATTCAAAAAGGTCATCGGTGGAGTTCTCGTTCAGGAAGTTGATAACATTGACCTTGAGCCGTTGAATCTGAGGGTTGTGACAAGGCGAAAGCCAACCGTTGATGAGATGGAAGCGATGATATTTGCGTGGAAGGTTGTAAAGCATGTTAAATCAAATGCAATCGTATATGCAAAAAAAGATAGAACACTTGCCATCGGAGCTGGGCAAATGTCAAGAGTTGATGCTTCAAAAGTTGCGGTGATGAAAGCAAAAGAAATGGGACATGACTTGAGAGGAAGTGTTGTCGCATCCGACGCATTCTTTCCTTTCCCAGATGGTTTAATTGAGGCTATAAAAGCTGGAGCAACAGCAGTTATCCAACCCGGCGGTTCAATCAGAGATGAAGAAGTTATAAAAACCGCAGATGAATATAACATAGCAATGGTTTTCACAGGGATAAGACATTTTAAACACTAAAAAATAAAAAGACAAAATGGGAATCTTTAATCTTTTCACAGCAGACATAGCAATTGATCTCGGAACAGCAAACACATTAATTTGGATGAAGGGTAAGGGAATCGTTTTAAACGAGCCATCAATTGTGACATACGACAGAAGCACTAGAAAAATCGTCGCAATCGGTCGGGAAGCAAAAGAGATGCTCGGGAGAACACACAAAGACCTTCAAACGATAAGACCTTTGAAAGATGGGGTAATCGCCGACTTTGAAATGGCTGAAGGAATGTTAAGAGAATTCATAAAGAAAATTCATGTCAACTGGTTTCCAAGTAGAAGAGTTGTTATAAGCGTTCCGAGCGGAGTGACAGAAGTAGAAAAAAGAGCTGTTCGTGACTCCGCCGAACACGCTGGAGCAAAAGAAGTTCATTTGATCCCCGAGCCAATGGCTGCTGCAATTGGAATTGGAATTGATGTAACTGAACCGTATGGGAATATGATAATTGACATCGGTGGTGGAACTACGGAAATTGCTGTAATTGCTCTGTCTGGAATCGTGACGCAGGAGTCAATCAGAATCGCCGGCGATGAAATGACAAATGCGATAATTCAACTTTTCAAAAAATCATACAACATTTTAATCGGTGAGAGAACGGCTGAAGATATAAAATGTGAAGTCGGCTCGGCGATGCCACTTGAAGAAGAAGTAACTATCCAAGTTAAAGGTCGTGATCTTGTCACGGGGATTCCGAAAATTGTTGAAGTTAGTTCCGTTGAAATTCGTGAAGCGTTGAATGAGCCAATAATTGCCATAATAGATGCGATAAAACTTGCGCTTGAGAGAACTCCGCCCGAACTTGCTGCTGATATACTTGATCGTGGGATAATGCTAACAGGCGGTGGCTCGCTTTTGAAAGGACTTGACGAAAGAATAAAAATGGAAACAGGTTTACCCGTCCATGTAGCGGAAGACCCATTAACAGCAGTAGTCCGTGGTGCTGGAAAAGTCCTTGAAAATCTTGAAGCATATTCAAAAGTTCTCATCAAAAGCCAGCGATATTGATGTTCAGAATTTTCACACAAATAACGCAACATCTAAAAGAATATTTCATACTTTCCGTCCTCGTTTTGATTTCTCTGCTTCTGATTTTCTCAAACAAATCGCATAAATCTTACCTGATAAGCAAAATCGCTGTTGAAATTGTCGGAATTTCAAAATCAATAACAAACATCATCCCGAACTTTTACAATTTAAAAGAAGAGAACAAAGAATTAAGAAAAGCGAACATAATTCTTTTAAGTGAGTTAAACCAACTTCGTGAGGAAAAACTTGAAAACATACGCCTGAGAAAGCTTCTTGGCTTTAAAGAGAAAAATAATCATTTTGAATTCATCCCCGCAGATGTCGTCGGGAAAACTTTGATAAATCCATATAACTACATCGTCATTAATGTTGGTTCAAATGACGGCGTTGAAGTCAATATGCCAATTATATGTGAATCCGGTGTTGTCGGAAAAATAATGAAAGTTGGCAAGAACTACTCAATCGGGATGATTTTATTTCATAAGGATTTCAGGACAAGTGTGAAAATTCAAAGAAGCAGAGTTGATGGAATTCTTGGATGGGAAGGCAACGGTTATCTTTCTATGTTTAATGTCCCGAAGACAATGGATGTTGAAGTTGGTGATGTAGTTATAACCTCCGAATATAGCACGATCTTTCCACCGGGGTTTGAGATCGGAGTTGTAACTGAAATAGATAATTCCGTTCAGGGTTTATTCAAGTTGATAAAAATCAAACCAAGCGTTGATTTTACAAAACTTGAAGAGGTCCTCGTTGTCAAATACAGATATGATTTTGAAAGAGAAGAAATTGAACAAACTATGACGGGAAAATAAAACTTATTTATGATGACCTATATTCGCTATCTTATCGCTGGTATCTTGATTCTTTTTTTACATCTTCTTATTGTTCCTTTGATAGCAATTGAAAAAATTCCACCTGATTTGATGTTAATTCTCGTTGTTTATATTGCCTTGAAAAATGGACAAATTGCCGGGAGTGTTGCTGGTTTCCTTGCGGGTTTGCTGATTGATTTCCTGGTTGACTTTACACCTGGAATTTCAGCTCTTTCAAAAACGATTTCTGGTTTCGTAGCCGGATATTTTTATGATGAGAAAAAAGTTGAAATTAACACTGAAACGCTTCGTTTCCCGGGCATCGTCCTGTTTTGCTCGGTAATCAACAATTTAATTTATTTCTTTCCAGAGATATTTGCTCAAGAATTTAACAAATTTGAAATCTCAAAGGTGATTTTAGCTCGGGCACTTTACACGACAATTTTATCACTAATTCCGCTTTTCACAATATCAAGAAAATTTAAAGCACTATGAATTCTTCAAGAGCGAAATTTTTGAAAGTTTTGATCTCGCTAATTTTCCTGGTTTTCTTCGCACGTTTATACGAACTTCAACTTCACCGCGATATTGAATACAAAAAACAAGCTGAAGGAAATAGCATCAGAACTATACAGCACGATCCGATCAGAGGATTGATACTTGACAGAAACGGTAAAATTATCGTTGATAATGTTCCGTCTTACACTGTCACAATCACGCCGTATGAATTTGATAGTAAAAATCTTGATGTCCTGGCGAGGATTTTAAAGGTTGATAAAAAATACATTACTGATAAAATAGCAACCGCTCCCTCACAATTTTCGCAGGTTAAAATCCGGCGCGACGCCCCTATGAGAGCAATCGCTTATATTGAAGAACATAGAAATGAATTAAAAGGTGTTGATTACCTCGTTGAACACAAGAGAAATTACAGAAACCCGGGTCTTGCATCCCACATCCTCGGTTATGTCAAGGAAATCACGCCATCTCAACTTTCAATTTACAAAGGTTTGTATAAACCCGGTGATCAAATTGGGCATTCCGGGCTTGAAAAGAGCTATGAACCACTGATAAAAGGAGAAAAAGGTTATACTTTCATAATGGTTGATGCACTTGGAAGATTTGTTGGAAGATATAATGATGGACAAAATGATATACCTCCATCTGAGGGTTCGGATCTGGTTTTGACAATTGATATTGAATTACAATCTTTCATAGAACAACTTTTTCAGGATAAAACTGGTTCTGCAATTGTGATTGACCCGCGAAATGGCGAAATACTTGCGATGGTGAGCAAGCCAAATTACGATTTAACCGTTTTAAGTGG
>CAZQJI010000045.1:7420-18088 GCA_964593475.1 uncultured Bacteroidota bacterium
GCGAAATACTTGCGATGGTGAGCAAGCCAAATTACGATTTAACCGTTTTAAGTGGATATACGCCAGCCGAGATATGGAATTCACTAAATTCTGACCCGAAAAAACCTCTTCTTAACAGAGCAATATCCGGACTTTATTCCCCCGGTTCAACTTTCAAAATGATTCTTGCCATAACTGCACTTGAAACAGGAGCGGTGGACTTAAACTGGAAAGTTTACTGTCCTGGCTATTTTGTTTACGGAAATAAAATTTTCAAATGCCACACAACCCACGGGCATGGCTGGGTTAATCTGACTAAAGCAATTGAGGTCTCCTGTAATGTCTATTTCTATAACCTCATGCTTAAAGTTAATTTTGACGACTGGTCAAAATATGGGTCATTTTTTGGCTTCGGGAAGAAAACGGGGATTGACCTGCCTGAGGAAATCAACGGGATCTTGCCATCAACGGATTACTTCAACAAAATTTATGGTGTTAATAAATGGACGAAAGGTTATCTTATAAGTTTAGCAATTGGTCAGGGTGAAATAAGTGTGACTCCGCTTCAGATGGCTTGCTATGCGATGGCTCTCGCAAACTCCGGAAAATATCATCAGCCACATCTTGTTAAAAAAATAATCAACAAAAAAACAGGCAAAGTTGAAGAACTTTCATATTACACAAGGGAAATCCCGGTCTCACAAAAAACTTTTGAAATAATCCGAGAAGCTATGTATCTTGTCGTCAACGGTCCATCCGGAACTGGTAAGTCCGCAAAGGTGGAGGGAATAAATGTAGCCGGTAAAACCGGGACAGCACAGAATCCACACGGCGATGACCATGCATGGTTTATTGGCTTTGCTCCGTATGAGAATCCTGAAATAGCATTCGCCATAATACTTGAAAATGCAGGTTTCGGAGGAACCAAAGCTGCGCCAATAGCAAGAGAAATTGTGAAAAAGTATTTTGAACTTAAAAATCAAAAAACCGAATTTAAACTTGCAAAATGGTGAGAGGAATAAGCGACAGAGTTGATTTCAAAATCTTGATACCCTTTCTCGCATTGATAATTATCAGCATAGTTTCAATTTACAGCGCTACAAAACTTCCCGGACAAACATCAATTTTTCTCAAACATCTGCTCTGGGTTTTTAGTGGTCTTATCATCGCAGGATTTTTTTATTTCTTCCCGGTTCAGAGATTAATAGATTTAAGCGTTTGGCTTTATTTGATCTCTCTTATTTTCCTTGTCGTAGTCCTTTTTATCGGGAAAAAAATTTCTGGTTCCGAATCGTGGATTCAAATTGGCAAATTTCAATTCCAGCCATCAGAATTTGCTAAATTTACAAGCATATTGATTCTTGCATATTTTCTGTCAAGGAGAAATGTTGAACCTGAAAATCCACTGACACTCTTCGTTGCAGTAATTCTCACCGCAATTCCATCTTTACTTACAATGCTTCAACCTGACTTCGGGACAGCTCTTGTGTTTGGGGCAATTTTCATCGGAATAATATTCTGGGCTGGCGTTCCAATTTTCTGGATTATGATTTTGCTTGCACCGGTAATTTTGATTATCGCTTCATTTTTAAGTGTCAAAATATTTATCCTTGCTTCAATTCTTGTCGGGCTATCTTTCCTGCTTATGAGAAAGCCATTGATTTTGACAATTTTCATAATTTCTCTGAACCTTTCTATCGGATTGATGAGTGAGCACATTTACCATAAAGTTCTGAAACCTCATCAGCAGAAAAGAATTTCATCTTTTTTAAATCCATCAAGTGATCCGCTTGGCGCAGGTTATAATGTAATACAGGCAAAAATTGCAATTGGCTCGGGCGGTTTAACAGGAAAAGGATTTATGAAAGGAACACAAACGCAACTTAGATTTGTCCCGGCTCAATGGACTGATTTTATATTCTGCATCCCGAGCGAAGAATTTGGTTTCATCGGTTCTGCGCTGATTTTAACACTTTACTTGATTTTGCTATGGCGGATTATAAATCTTGCATCAATGTTGAAACAAAAATTTGCAAGTTTGGTCTCTATCGGGATCTTCTCAATGTGGATTTTTCATATAGCTGTAAATATCGGGATGGCGCTTGGACTTTCACCGGTCATCGGAATATGGCTCCCCTTCCTGAGCTATGGCGGTTCAGCAATGTGGATTAATATGGCAATGATCGGACTCCTTCTGAATTTCTACGCAAATAGAAGGGAACTGAACTGAAAAATCACCTGTCAAGAATTTTATCCTCAATCCTCATATATCCACGAATCAAGTGGCTTAAACCAAAGCGAATCGGCTCCGGTGGCCAGGGTATTGCCTTGCGATTGACGAAAAACATCTCTGTTAACTCTGTTTTTCTACCGAGCAATAAATCAGAAAGAAGTTTCCCATTTAAATTTGTAAGAGAAACACCGTGCCCAACGCAACCCAAACTATAATAAGCCCTTTCATCGCCGATTTTACCAATTGCAGGAGCCATATCAACTGGCACTGAAACCGGTCCACCCCATTGATGAGTGAATTTAACATTTTTCAAAACGGGAAAGACCCTTTTGACATAATTTTTCAATTCGTTAAAAATTCTTTCGTTTTCGTCATAATCCATATTCCTTCCAAATCCAACTCCGACATCTCCACCACCCATGAGAAGGCGATTATCTTTTGTCAACCTGTAATAATGCACAAGATTTCTCGCATCTTCAATTCCCTGCCTATTTCTCCAGCCAACCTCGTTAAAAAATTTATCGCCAAGTGGCTCTGTGAGAACTATATATGTAAAAGCCGGAACTTGCTTCTGTTTCAACTGCGGGAAGAGATGGGAAAAAGCATTCGTCGCAAATAAAATTTTTTCAGAAGTTAACAAACCTTTTTCCGTTTTCACAATAAAACCCGAATTTGTCCTTTTGACTTCAAGAACTGGAGAAAACTCAAAAATTTTAACGCCAAGTTCAAGATTTAATTTTCTCATCCCCCATGCAAGTTTTGCTGGATTGATAAGAACACATCTTGGCTCCCACCACGCTCCAAGATAAAGTGGACTGTTAATTTCTTTTTTCAGTTCTTCGCCGGAAATCCATTCTATCCCCTCAATCCCGAGCGAATGTATCAAATTTATCTCATTTTGAATTCTCTTAACATACGCTTTTGATGTCGCAACTCTGAAAAATCCGGGTCTCTCGTAATCGCAATCAATCTTATTTTCATTTATAAATTCACCAAGATAATCAACCGCCTTCTCCATATAACGATGTGCTTGAAGAGCTTTTTCCTTTCCGAATCTTAAAGCGGTCAAACTGAATGTCAAACCAAAAAGCGTCATCCCGAACCCCGCATTTCTACCACTCGCACCGTATCCGCAAATGTGGGACTCAACGATTGCTACATCAATTGATGGTTCAATCTTTTTCAAATGATAAGCTGTTGAAAGCCCTGTGAATCCACCACCGATAATTGCGATATCAACCTTTTCAGAACCTTCCAACTTTTTCTGTGCTTCAAATTCACCCGCCGTCTCAAGCCAGAAACTTTTTCTTCTGAATTCCTCCATTTCATCACCCAATTTTAAATTTCAAATTCCTGTCCCATTTCGGGAACGACGACATTTTCAAATCCAATCTCACGAAGTCCATCCGCAAGTGCGAATGATTGCTCCTCTTCCCCGTGGACAACGAAAATTCCTTTTAAATATCTCCTGTCAATATGGCTTATGTATGCAAGAAGTTCATTTCTATCGGCGTGAGCGCTCAGGGCGTCAATTGAAATCACCTCTGCTCTGACTTTATATTCATCTCCTAAAATTTTTACTCTCTCAGCGCCATCTTTTAATTTCCTCCCCAATGTATCCCGTGCCATATAGCCGACGATTAAAATTATGTTCTTCGGATTTTCAATGTTATTTGCAAGATGATGTAAAATTCTTCCCGTCTCGCACATTCCGGAAGCTGAAATTATTATGCAGGGCTTTTGATATGTGTTCAATTTTTTTGATTCTTCAACATCGTTTATGTAATAAAGTTGTGAAAAATCAAATGGGTCCTTGCCACTTAACAAAAATTTTTGCATTTCCTCATCAAAACACTCGGGATGAAGCCGGTAAATTTCTGTTGCATTTACAGCAAGGGGGCTATCAATGAAGATTGGAAGTTTCGGAATTTTGTTTTCATTAACAAGTTTGTGAAGTATATAAATTAACACCTGTGTTCTGTCAACGCTAAAAGCTGGAATTATTATCTTGCCATTTCTTTCATACGCTTTTATGACGATTTGAGATATTTTTTCCTCAACACTTTCTATTTCCTCGTGAATTGTCGCTCCATAAGTGCTTTCAGTTATCAAAAAATCAACATTTCCAATTAGCTGCGGATTTTTCAAAATTGGTTTGTAAGGTCTGCCAAGATCACCTGTAAAAGCAAGGCGAATTCGCTGTCCGTTCTCTTTTATGTTTAGAACAACGATTGCTGACCCAAGAAGATGTCCCGCGTCATAAAAAATCAAACTTATACCATCTGAGATTTCAATCTCTTTTCTGTATGGAAGCCCGACGAAATGTTCAAGCGATTGAATAGCATCTTTTGCGGTATATAAAGGTTGAATTAACGGTTCCCCTCTCTTTTTCAATTTCTTGTTAAGGTATTCAGCGTCTTTTTCGTGGATATGTCCGCTGTCAACAAGCATTATGCTTGCAAGATCACGTGTTGCAGAGGTTGAAAAAATTTTCCCGCTGAAACCCTTTTTCACAATCTGAGGAATGTTTCCACTATGGTCAATGTGAGCGTGTGATAAAATTATAAAATCAATTTCATGCGGGCCAAATGGAAAATTTTCATTCTTTTCCCTCGCCTCGGCTCGCTTGCCCTGATAAAGCCCGCAATCAAGCAAAAATTTCTTCCCATTTGCCTGAACAAGGTGCATTGAACCGGTAACGGTTCTAACTGCACCTAAAAATCTAATCTTCATCTTAATTTTTTCATGTATTCAAGATAAGTTGCCTGATGGGAAGGGTCTGCAAGGATTAATTTTTTGAAAATTGCTTCCTTGTTTTTTGCGTCCTTGAAAATCTCTGCAAGTTCCATATATTTTGCGTCAAAAAATAACTTAACAAGCGTTGATGTCGGATTAATGTTTTTTCTTATGTTTATCATAACATCAATCACAGAATCAATCCTCGCAAGGGCTTCATCCGGATACTTTTGCATTATATCAAGCCCGTTGTAATGATATTCATACATCGCTTTTCTGAAATCAGAATATTTTGAATCAAGCAATTCATCTATGAGGTTAAACCTGCTATACCCGGAGGAAACCTTCTGCCATCCGCGAGAAAAACGGCTTGATTGAGCATTTGTGCAAATTCTGAACGCTTTCTCAAAAAATTCCGTCCCGCCCAATGGTTCGTAAGTGTCAAAATCATAACCGATCACGATATACATATAGAAATCAATTAAGCTCAACAAAGGATCAAAGCGAAACTCATCATGATAAAGCGGTGCGTTTTTATCATATACAAAATCAACTTTGTCATCAAGTATCCTTAAAACCGCCGTGCTTTTGTCGGATTCGTAAATTCTCCTCTGCGAACCGATGAAGATTTGCGCCTGATAATTGTTCCCGCTTGCTGATGTGAAAAAAATGTTAAGCGTGCATTCAATCTTTTCACCACCAAGATCAACATTTGTCCACTTGTAGGAGTTAATGTAACGCTGTATCTTTTCTGCAAAATCAGAAAGATCAGATTTGTTCTGCGGTGGGAGTTGCTCAAAATTTACAGTGACTTTGCAATCAATTTCTTGAGAATTTAAAAAGTTAAACAAAATAACAAAACACAGGAAAGATAAAGCGAATCTTTTAATCATGGGGCTTTATCTTTTATCTTTTCCAGAAGCTCCTGTGCCTCTTTTCTGAATTGCGGGTCATCTTCATCTTCGGTCGGAAGTTCAGCAATTTTTGATAAGTGTTCCTTCGCTTTTTTGTAATTTTTAACCTCAATGTATGTCTTCCCGGCATCAAGCCGATACATTATAAATGTCGGTCTTAAACTTATTGCCTTCTCAAAATTTTTTATCGCTTCATCATAACTTGCCCATCCAAGCCCAAGAGCTGAGCGAATAATTTTCGGCTTCTCACAAAGTTTTGCATGTGTTCTCGCAAGAACATAATAAGCAACGCTATTATTTGGGTCAAGTTGAATCGCTTTCTCACAATCTTCTTTAACTTTCTTAACAAGATCAATTGACTCCCAAACACCTTTAAACAGGGCAATTCTTCCAAGAGCGATTGCCCTTCGCGTATATCCCATTGAGCCGTTTGGATTCACCTGAATTGCAAGTTCTGCATACTCCAGCGCCTTCTCATAAGTTTCAAGCTGCTTCTTTTTCTCTTCTTTTGTATTTGCTGGCAAATGCTCTCCAATGTCAACATAAACTTTGCTCAATTTCCACAAAACATCATAATTTTTCGGGTCAATCTTATATGCCTCAAGATATTTCTCAAGTGCCTTATAATTATCAAACTTTTTCTCAGAGTATTCGTCCCCTTCAGCGATAAGTTGTTTTAATTTTTCGTTTGATTGCGAGAGCGCGAAGCCATATAAAAACACCAGCGAAAGGAGGAAGAAGAAAAAGCGTTTCATTTTTTCATCTCCAAATTTATTTTTACAAGTCAATCGCCCATTTTCAATCTTCGGATTTCATCACGCAGTTTTGCTGCTTTTTCGTAATCTTCTCTTTTTATTGCCTCTTCAAGTTGCTTCTGGAGTTCGGCAATTTTTTCTTCTTTTGAAGATGGCTTTGGGGTTCGTCGTGGCGGCGGGGGCGAAATATCCTCCTCAGAAGGTGAAGGATTTTCCTCTTCAGATTCCTCTTCCTCAATCTCTTCAACTGAAGATTCCTCGCCGGGTGTAAAGCCGGCTTCCTCTAAAACTTCTTCATTCACATAAATTGGCACACCACATCTTATCGCAACCGCAATCGCATCACTTGGTCTTGAATCAATCTCATATGTCGTTCCGTTGAGCTCAAGATAAATTTTAGCATAAAATGTCCCATCTCTTAAATCCGTCACGACTACTTCAAGGATCGTGATACCAAGTCCATCAAGGATATTTTTTATAAGGTCATGTGTCAATGGTCTCGGTGGCTTTATCCCCTCCATCTCAAGGGCGATCGCCTGAGCTTCAAAAGAGCCAATTATAATTGGCAATCTCCTATCACCCCCCACTTCTTTCAAAATCAAAGCATAAGAACTCGGTCCAGTCGGAGTTGCAGATAAACCAACTATGTCAACCTGTATTTTTCTCACTTTAATCAGTCCTCCTTCGTTTTTGAAATTTTAAATTCATTTCCCTAAAACTTTTTTCAATTCCTCAATCAAAGCCGGAACAACCTCAAACAAATCACCTGCAATGCCATAATCTGCAACCTGAAATATCGGTGCATCTTTATCTTTGTTTATTGCAACTATAACTTTTGAAGAAGACATCCCTGCAAGATGCTGAATTGCGCCCGAGATCCCAACTGCAATGTAAAGTTTTGGAGAAACCGTTTTTCCAGTTTGCCCGACTTGCTCATCATGTGGACGCCATCCTGCATCAACGACTGCTCTTGAAGCTCCAACAGCTGCACCAAGGACATCTGCAAGCTCTTCAATTAATTTGAAGTTTTCTGGCGCCTTTAATCCTCTACCACCGGAAACAACAATATCTGCCTCCGTGACATCAAGTTTACCTTTCGTTGAAGCAATCGTTTCAAACGCAATAACTTTAAAATCATCATCGGTTAAGTTAACATTTAACTTCTCAACAACCGCCATTTTCCCATCGCTCTCACCAGCGGAGAAGACATTAGGTCTTAAAGTGTAAATTTTTTTATCAGAATTGACTTTTACCTTTATAAACGCTTTTCCCGCATAAACAGGTCTTGTCGCTATAACTTCTCCATTTTCAACTTTTAAATCCGTGCAATCAAGCGCAAATCCAGCTTCAATCTTCCCGGCAACTCTTGGCGCAAGCTCCTTTCCCATCGCAGTCGCCGACATAAAAAGATATTCTGCATTTAGCTCTTTCATAACTTCTGCGATCACCTTGGCATAAGCAGTTAAAGAATAATTACCAAGCTTTTGATCTGAAACGACAAAAACTTTATCAGCGCCATAATTACCAAGTTCAGGTGCTATCTTCTCAGCATTTTCATCACCTATGACAAGAGCAAAAAACTCCGCTGAAATTTCATCAGCGATTCTTCTTCCTGTTCTTACAGCTTCAAATGCAGATTTTTTAAACCTTCCTTCCCTTTGTTCAGCAAATGTTAAAACTCTTTTCGCCATTTCTGCTCTCTTTGAATTTGTTTTAAAATAAATATTCCCAACTTATTTTGCAACTTAAATTTTTCAAATCACCTTCGCTTCTTCTCTTAACAAACGGACAAGCTCTGGAACTGCGCTTGCATCAGTTCCGAGAATTCTACCCGGTTTCTTCGGTGGTGGAAGAAGCATCTCAATAACTTCCGTCTTGTTCTCAAACTGAGGTGCTGGTCTTTCCTCAACTGGCTTGCTCTTTGCTGCCATTATGCCTTTAAGGGAAGGATACCTTGGTTCGTTTAAACCCCTTTGCGCACCGATTACAATTGGCAATTTACTGCGAACTCTCTCACGCCCACCCTCAATTTCACGCTCCGCTATAACCGTGCCATCCTCACTTATTTCAAGTTTGACAACAACTGTAATTGAGGGTAACCCTAAAATCTCAGCAACCAAACTCGGCATTGCCTGGTCATCATAATCAATTGATTGCTTTCCAAAAAATATAATATCAGGTGAAATCTCTTTTAAAACCTCAGCAAGCGCTTTTGCAATTGAAAATGTGTCCCTTTGCGAGTCATCTTTTAGCAGAATCCCTTTATCAGCCCCCATCGCAAGTGCCTTTCTTATAACTTCAACATTTTCACTCCCCCCAAGCGAAATCACGATAACCTCGCCACCAAATTTTTCCTTCGTTTTAAGAGCTTCTTCAACCGCAAATTCATCATAAGGATTTAAAATGTAATTCACACCTGTTTTGTCAATCGTTTTTCCATCCGCCCCAATCTTTACTCTTGTTTCGGTATCCGGAACCCGATTTACGCATACAGCTATCTTCATAGGTATTTTGAGTTTTTGTTTTTAAAATTAATTTTTCTTCACCTTCACAAGAACTTTTTTAAGCGCATTCAAAAAATATCTATTTTCCTCAAATGTTCCAACTGTAACTCTGAAAATTTTATCCATCATCGGATAAGAGCTCATATCTCTGACCGCAACACCTTCCTCAAGCAACATGTCAACTGTTTCACTCTCAAAAGTTTTAACAAGCAAAAAATTTGTCTCCGTATCAAAAACTTTTATATCCTCAATTTTGCACAATTCATTATAAAGCCACCTCTTTTGCTCAATTATGTAATCCACATTCCTTCTAACGAGATCAAGATGTTCTAAAATTTCAACTGCTGTTAATTCCGCAAAACGATCAATTGTGAACGGAAGACGAACTTTTCTAATTTCATCTGCTATCTCTTTTGATGTCAAAGCATATCCAATCCTTATCCCTGCAAGCCCAAAAGCTTTTGACATCGTCCGAATGATGATAAGATTTGGGAAATCATCAAGAAGTTCAACTGCGCTCTTCTCACCGGAAAATTCAATATATGCTTCATCAATTACAAAAATTGCATCTGAAAGCGAAAGCAGAAATTTAATATCATCAAACTTCAAACTTTTTCCACCAGGGTTATTCGGTGAGCAAAGCCCCACCACCCCTGGTTTATTATCAACCAAAGCACGGGCGATGGCATCAACATTAAAACTAAAATCGTCATTTAAAAAGACATCAATAATTTTGCCACCAAGAATTTTTGTTATCTTCTCATAAAGATAAAACGACGGTTGTGGAATTAACACAGGCATGTTTTTCAAATCAAGAGCGAGAAAAATCATATAAATTAGCTCGTTTGACCCGTTGCATACAATTATTCTATCAGGCGAAATTTTATGATGCTTACTCAGCTTATCAATCAATTCAAATGGCATCGGGCTTGGATACCTGTTCCATTGCTCATTTAAGAACCTTTGGATTACCCTCTCTTTAATTTCAAGCGGAAGGTCAAATGGATTTTCATTTTGATTTAATTTAACTTTTGCTTTTTGTGCTTTTAAAGAAAAAGCTTGAATTGACTTTAAATTTGGGTTAAATCTGTAGGTCAGGTTCATCATCAAAGACAATTTTATTTTGCACAAAAAAATCTACCATCAGATTGTGAAATCTGATTCAAAAACAAAATCTTGCTAAAATATAAAACTTGCTTCTTGAAAAAAACAAATTACAGGATTTTCACAGGTTGATGTTATTTCTCCTTTTCCCCGGCGAGTTTACCTATCCCATAGGCGATAGCAAATAAAAGACATGTCTGGGCAAAATTATGCCAGGTTGCATTTGCAAATATGATACTATGCCCGATGATTTTACCAATTAAACCAATAATCAAGCTCAAAATCGCAACGATGACCCCAAGCAAAACTATTCTGTTCATCGCTCCCTCCAGATTTGTGTTTTTAAAAGCTTCATTGAAAAGTTAAAAAATAAAAATCACAGTGTCAATATCCCCCTACAGTTTTCAGGGATTGAAAAATAAAAAGGGGGCGTGAAACACGCC
>CAZQJI010000045.1:18098-20075 GCA_964593475.1 uncultured Bacteroidota bacterium
AAACACGCCCCCGGAAATAATTTTACAAGACAACTTTTGTCGTCAAAGCAAACCCAATATCTCTTGAATTCTTCAGACCTTTTGCGATCTCATTCTGCAAATAAATTTTTTCCCCGATCTTTGCTCCAAGGAAAATGCTCGCTGAATATTCACTTTTTGTTAATCTTTGCCCGGCATAGCTACTGCTATGAACACTTGCATATTCAAACCCAACCCCGATAATTCCGGCATCGTTAAAGTTATAAAACGCTCCCACATGTCCACCAAGCGTGAAATCCTTGCTCTCAAGCCCATAGCTTGCGCTCGGATGGATCACATAAACAAAGTTTGAAACATAAAAGATATTCGGCAGAGAAATTTCAAATTCATTACTTTTTTCCGTTAATTTCCCACGATGCTCAAATATAACATCAAGCGTATACTTGTTCATAAATGAAGTGTAAAGATTATAAACCCCACGAACCCCGTAAAAATCAATTTTAAACTCATCCCTTGATTTCTCATCCGAACCCATTGTAAATTGAAGTGAAAAATTCCTTGCCAGCCCGTAATAAATGCTACCCACTGATAAAAACGAATCATCAAATGACCTCAAAGCATTGATTGAATACTCAGCGTTAAGCTCAAACACAAGCGAACGGAACGGATAAACCATTGATCCTCTTTTCAGAAAAAGATAAGTATCAAAGCAGGGATAAGCTGTTGAAGTCAAAAAAATTAAAATAGCCAGTGTTAAAATTACTCTCTTCATGGCTTCTCCTCTCCATTTGTTTTTGGTTAAAATTTGGTGCTATCTTCATTAAAAAAATAGCACAAATAAAATTAAAAGTCAAGCACCTTCATTTAAACATGACCAGCCCGATCAAAATCGCATTTTTCAATCTTGAGAAATTTCCCCTGCGATTGGCTTGTAAAATTCTTCTTTAACTCGTGCAATATCCTCCCCGTATTTACCAAGTAAGAACATTAACTTAACAATCGCTGTTTCCGTTATCATATCTTTACAACTTAAAGCTCCTGCATCAAGTGCATCTTTACCACATTGATAAAGTGTTAAATCAACCTTGCCATAAACCGCCTGCGTTGAAATTACAACTATTTTCCCCATTTCATTAGCTTTTTTAACAAATGGGATAAGCGATCTTTCCTCTATATTTGGCAAATTCCCGGAGCCAAAAGCTTCAATCACAAAACCTTTTATATCCAGCTCAAGCAAACTCATAAGAAAATCAATTTTTATAGATGGAAAAATCTTGACACAAAAAACCTTGTCTGAAAAATTTCTTGAAACTTTCAATTTATGATTTTCCCTCTTTAAAAAGTTATGCTCATAGATTTTAACTTCAACACCGACCTCGGCAAGCGGTGGATAATTCGGCGAATCAAAAGCATCAAATCCCCAAATATCAATCTTTTTCGTGCGATTGCCACGAAACAACTTGTTGTTGAAAAAAATACACACCTCGGGTATCGGATAAGTTGCAAGTTCAATAGAATTGATCAAATTATTTCTTGCGTCTGTTCTTATCTCGGAAAGGGGACGCTGTGAGCCAGTAAGTATAACGGGCTTTGAAAGTCCATCAAGCATAAAAGAAAGGGCAGAAGCAGTGTAAGTCATCGTGTCAGTGCCATGGGTTATCACAAAGCCATCAAAATTTTCATAATTTTGAACGATGACATCACCGATTTTAAACCAGTGTTCAATCCCGATGTTTGATGAATCAATATTCGTAACAATGTGCGATTCAATCTCTGCAATTTGCTTTACTTCAGGGACAAATTCAATTATTCTTTGGACAAACGAGCTCGGAGCAAGCGTCCCATCTTTCAAAGCCATTCCAAATGTTCCACCCGTGTGAATAAGCAGAATTTTACTCATAAGATACTTTTTACTTTATACAAGCATTCAAAACTTAACGACCATACAAACCAACAACCCTTGCCTCTCCAAGGATATGACCCTTAGCTTTTGCTTCA
>CAZQJI010000046.1:0-11241 GCA_964593475.1 uncultured Bacteroidota bacterium
AAACAATTGCATAATATTAGCCAACCATCCCTGGGAAAAACCTTTAAAATTCTCAAAATTTCAAACTTTGATAATGGCATAATTTTAGAGTATAAAATCTGGTGTAAAAGAACATAAAATTTGAAAAAATGCAGAAAATCATCCTTCTGGTTGATGATGATGAGATTGTTCGTGTGACATTGAAAGAATTTTTAACAATACTTGGTTTGCAGGTGATTGAAGCAAGAAACGGAAGTGAAGGAATTGAGAAAGCGATTAAAAGTGAGTTTCACATTTTAATCACCGATTATAAGATGCCAGATATGACTGGAATTGAGATGATAAGGGAGATTCGCAAGTTTAAACATGATTTCAAAATTCTGATTTTAACAGGTTATGCAAATGAGATAACCGAAGATGTGATTGAAGAACTCGGAATAACCATGGTTTTGCAAAAGCCAGTTGATCTTTCTGCCCTTGAGAAAATCATAACTCAACTTCTTGCAAATCCAAAAAACAAAAATAAAAGAGGGAATGAAAAATGAGAAAATTAATTTTACTTATCGCATTAATTTCCGTTCATTTCACCTCGCTCTCACAGCGGGCTACACCGCTTCAATATCTCTATATGATGAAGTCGTTCAAACCGACAACGCAGAAAGTCGGGATACTTTGCGAACTTGACAGGAATCCGGGAATTGTGGATAAGTTGCAACGCTCGGCTTTTTCAGCGGGAGTTAAAATTTTCATAGCTGATGTAAAAGAATTGAAAGATATTTCGCAGAAATTTTCAGAACTTGTGAAAAATGGAGTTGATTTCATCTGGATTTTTGATGAGAAAGATATTTCAGCGAATCCAATAGCCCGTGAATATATTTTCAAAAATTCGCTTCTCAGCAAAATTCCCGTCGCAGCCCCAAACCCCGAATTTGTCAAAGAAGGAGCCCTTTTCTCACTTGAAGTTTCAGGAGAAGATATAAAAGTTTTCGTCAATAATAAAGTTGCAAACGCATTGCAAATAAACATACCGGAAAACTATAAGGAGAGGGTGCAATATGTGGCTAATTGAGAAATTCAATAATCTCAAATGGAAATATAAAACTTTCATCGGGATTGAACTTATAGTGGTCGGGACAGCAGCGGTTGTGGCGTTAATTTATTCAATGATCCTTGGAAAAGAGATTGAGAGGCAATTCATAAAAAGAGCAGAAGCCACTGTAAAACAATTTTCAAATGCAGCTATTTTCGGAATACTTCTTCAAGACGAAAACCAGCTCAAACAAGCAATTGAAAATTTCTACAGCGAAAACTTCACAAAGTATATCGCTGTTTACGACAAAAACGGAAAAATTCTGGCACAGAAAAATTTTGATATTGTCCCGGGCGAAGCGAAAAAAATTGAAAATCCAAAAGGGGATATAACTTACTCTGAACTTTCAATTGATAAAGAACCAGTGCTTGATGTTCAAGCCAAAGTTTATCGTGATGAAGAGATGATCGGATATGTGAGATTTGGTTTGTTGAAAGGTGAATTAAATCAAACATTGACAAAAGCACACTTTATAAATTTTGGTTTTGTGCTATTTGCAATTTTGCTTGGTCTTGTCTTCGGATATGTTGTATTGAAATTGTTCGTCAATCCAGTTGAAAAGGTTCGCCAGGCAGCCGAACTTGTCGCACAAGGAGATGTGAATGTAAGCATTGAAGATTGCAGGGACAGAAAAGATGAGATCGGGATACTTGTCTGGTCGTTTAACAGAATGGTTGAAAACATAAGAAATTCAATTGAGACGATAACATCGCAAAGAGAACTTGCGGAGAGATTGAGGGTTGAAGCTGAGGAAGCGAAAAAAGTCATTCAAGAGCAGAAAAAGGCGCTTGAAGTAAAACTTCAAAAAATTTTTGATGTAATTGAATCCGTTTCAAACGGTGATTTGACAAGAGAAATAACAATTGAGGATGATGATGAGATCGGCGCACTTGCAGGGAAATTAAACAAAATGATCTTAGATTTGAGATTTTTGATCAAGGAGATAATTGACACAAGCAATGCGGTTGCAAATTCAAGTTCGCAGATAAGCACTTCAACAGAGGAGATGTCAACAGCAGTTCAGGATCAAGCGAGGCAAATTGCCGAGATAGTTTCAGCAATAGAGGAGATGTCAAGGACGATAATTGAAAATGCAAACCAGGCAGAAAGAGCAGAAAATCTTGCACGCGCCAACAGTTCATTTGCATCTGAAGGAAGTAAAGCTGTCATCGCAACGATTGAGCAGATGCATCGCCTTGCGGAGGTTGTCAGGAGTTCAGCTCAAAGCGTTCAAGTCCTTGGAAAAAGCAGTAACCAAATCGGTGAAATAATTGATGTGATTGAGGATATAGCCGATCAGACGAATTTGCTCGCTTTAAATGCAGCGATTGAAGCAGCAAGAGCCGGGGAACAGGGTCGTGGCTTCGCTGTGGTTGCTGATGAAGTCAGAAAACTTGCGGAAAGAACGATGAAAGCAACGAAAGAAATAAGCAAAATGATAAAACAAATTCAAAACGACACAAATGAAGTTGTAAAAATTATGGAGTCAGGTGTAAAAGTTGCTGAGACGGGAATTCAACTTGCCGACAATGCAAATCTGGCTTTAAAGCAAATCGTTCAAAACGCAGACGATGTATCACAATTAATTTCGGAAATTTCAAGGGCGAATAAAGAACAATCAAGGGTAAGTGAAGATATAAGCAAAGCGGTTGAATCAATAAGCTCAATCGCAGAGCAAACATCCGCAGGCGTGCATCAAATAGCAAAAGCGGTTGAGGATTTAAGCAGGTTAACGGAAAGATTAAGGCAAATGGTCATGCGATTTAACATAGGTCAGGGAGTAGGACGGGAAAGTTATGAGAAATTTCTCAGAGTCGGCGGAAACGGAGTTTAAAGATTTGTCTGGATTTTCCCGAAAAATATAGTAGAGCTTCTCAAACAAAATTGGAGTGAGAAAAAATGAATCTTCAAGATGTGATAAACACGGAAAATTATGCGGAGATGCTCCAGCTTGTCAGCTTCAAAATAGGTGAAGAAGAGTTTGGTGTTGACATACTTAAAGTTCAAGAGATAAACCGTGTTGTTCAAATAACACAGCTTCCGAATGCGCCCGATTTCATTGAAGGTGTGATGAATTTAAGGGGCAGGGTTGTTCCAATTGTAAATTTGAGAAAAAGGTTTGGACTTCCCGCGAAAGAATATGACAAGAACACGAGGATAATAGTTGTTGATTTGAACGGGAAAACCGTAGGATTCATAGTTGACAGCGTAAGCGAAGTTTTGAGGGTCTCCAAGAGCGTTGTTGAACCTCCGCCGGATCTTGTATCAGGAATTGACAGCGAATACATAACAGGAATTGCGAAACTTGATGATCGTCTTTTGATACTTCTTGATCTTGAAAAAATTTTGACAGCTGAAGAGAAACAAACATTAAAAGAATCGCTTCAAACACAATGAAGGTTAAAATTTCGCCCGACAAACTCAAAGCTTATTTAATCATTGAATCAAAAGATGCTCTAAACGGAAAAAGTGTTGACGACATAATTCAATTTTTAAATTCAAAAGGCGTGATTCAGGGAATTAAACTTGATGAGATTGAAAAGATAATTCAAAACCAAGGTGAAGGTGAATTTTTAATTGCGGAAGGGAATCCACCGGTTGACGGGAAAGATGGTTATATATCGTTTGAATTTGATATGAGCAAGAAGACATTGATACGAAATGTGAAAGCGGGGGAAAGAATCGCAACGATTTATCCACCAACATCCGGAGTTGACGGCATTGCTGTTACGGGTGAAATTTTGAAAGCAAAGTCAGGCAAACCAGTAAATAGTATTTATTTAGGCACAAATGTTGCTTTCTCCGAATCAGACAAATCAACAATAATTGCCACCGCTGATGGCAACCTTCACCTCAATGAAGATGGGACAATTGAAGTTACACCTGTTTTGAAAATAAATGGAAACATTGATGTAAGTTTCGGTGAAGTTAACTTTATCGGAAGTTTGATCGTGAATGGCGATATAAAATCAGGGGCGAAAGTTAAAGTCGGGAAAAACCTTGAGGTTTACGGAAACATTGAAGACGCAGATGTTGAGGTCAAAGGAAATGCTCTGATCGGCGGTGGCTTCATAGGATACGGTCGGGGCAAACTCTATGTCCACGGTGATGTCTCGCTAAGATACATAACAAATCAAAACCTCGTCGCAGATGGAGATGTCGTGATAAAGCGTGAAGCTGTTAACGCAAACATTTTATGTGGTGGGAAATTAATTGCAAAAGATGCTGTGATAATCGGCGGAACGATAATGACAAAAGGTGAAGTGGAAGTTAAAACAATCGGCGGTGCTGAATATTCAAGAACGGTTATAATCATCGGGAGAAGAGATGCTCAGGTTGAAAAGATGAAAAAGATCACCGCTGAAATCCGTCGGCTTGAATCATATCTTGAAGGTATAAAATCAGAAATTTATGCTCTTGCGAGATTGAAAATTGACTGGGGCGAACTCCCCGAAGAACAGGAGAAACAGCTTCAAAATCTTATGAAATGGAGAGATGAGATCCCGAAGCGACTTCAACAACTTGAAAGTATGAGGAAAAACATACTTGAAGATATGAGAAAAGCAGGCAAGGCAAGATTGATCGTCCATGGAACGATTTACAAAAACACTTATATTGAAATCAACGGTGCAAGGGAAGAGATAAGTTTTGATATGAAGAATTCAATTTTTGAAGAAGATATGGGAATCATAGTCAGAACAAAAATTCAGGAGACATGAGCATGGCTTATGAGACAATTCTTTCCGGTTTGAATTCTTTTGACCCAGATGAAAGAAGGTTATCTGTTGAAGCAAGCGTAAGATTTGGGGATAGAGAAGAAATTGTAAACAAATTAATTGAACTTTTAAAAGATGAAGACAAAGGCGTAAGAGATGCTGTGGCGAATTCTCTCCTGACGATCGCAAATGAATTTGAAAATGTAAAAGATAAAATCATAAAAGGCACTGCTGATTTGCTTTTATGTGAAGATGTCAAATTGAGAAATTTATCGGCGGAATTGCTCTCCAAAATCGGGAAAGATTCTTTAAAAGAAGTAATGAAACTTGCCGATCACGAGGATAAAGACATAAGGAAAATGGCTATAGATGTGATTGGATCAATAGGTGATGATTCGGCAACTGACTTTTTAATTGAAAAATTAAATGACCCTGACCCAAATGTTGTGATCTCTGCGATTGAATCACTTGGAAACATCGGAAACGATAAAGCAATTGAAAAGTTAATTGATTCGTTTGACTCTCTCACATTTGCACAAACTCAAATAGTTGAATCACTTGGAAAGATAGGAGAAAGGTCTAATTTAAAGAAAATTCTTTCTGATTTTTTAACTGAAAAACTTGAAAGCGCAGATGAGCCAATTTTAAAATGTGCAATCGTTGAGGCAATTGGAAGGGTAGGAGATGCCGGAAATCTGGAGATGTTAATTTCCCTGACATTTGATGGAAACATCGCAATTCAAAAAATGAGCATAATCTCAATCATCAATATATGCGCCCGTGAAAGATGTGAGTTCAAAGCAAACAGATATTTCTTCAAATCATTTTTTGAGAAGGGGGTTGAGATTTTCAACGAAACTGACGATCGTGAATTCAAACTTAACTTTTTAAAATTTGCTTCAAAATGGATTGAATATGATTATGTTAAGAAATTTCTCCTTGATGTTTTGAATAAGTGTGACGATTTGAAGCTGGAGATTGGGGATATCTTGAGTTCAAATGCTCACATTTTTCTGAACTTTTTGTTTGAGAATAAGAGCAATGCTGAAAATTTCGTTGACTTTGCTGAGATTATGTTCTGCAAACGCAGGGAAATTTTTGAGGACGATGAACTGAAAAAAGCGGTTGTGGAAAAATTATCCAATATCTTTGACCATGTTGATCAGGAAAGAAAAATCACAATTTTAAATCTTCTGGCTTCGCTTGATATGTTAACCTTTGAAAGCATAATTAAGAAATTACAGACGAGCTCGGATCCTGTCATTAAAATGTATGAAGATATGTTCGGACTAAATTTTGCAAAATAAAAAATTAAAAATGCGCAAATGTCACCTTTACGAAAGGACATAGAAAGTTTGAAACTTAGCGATGAAGAATTTCTTGAATTGAGAAACTATATTTCGCATCTGACCGGAATTTACTTTGCTGACAACAAAAGATATCTTATTGAGTCAAGAATTCGCCCGAGAATTGAAGCACTTGGTTTGACATCATACAGAGATTATCTCAACTTCATAAGATTCTCGCCTTTTAGAACACAGGAACTTGATATTTTGTTTAAACTGATCACGATAAACGAGACATATTTTTTCAGGGATGAATTACAATTTAAAGTCATAGAAGAGAAAATTTTGCCCGAACTCATTCAATCAAAGCCGAAAAATGGTTTCAGAACACTGCGAATCTGGAGCGCCGGATGCTCAACCGGTGAAGAACCCTACACAATTGCGATGATCTATCTTGAGAAAATAAAACCGAAATTTCCAGATGTTAGGGTTGAGATAATCGGGACGGATATAAACAATTGGGTAATTGAGGTTGCTAAAAAAGGAGTATACAGGCAGTATTCAATGCGTTATGTTCCGGAAAATTATCTGAAGAGATATTTCAATTGTGATGGGGATGAATTTCAAATAAGTGAAGATGTCAAGAAACTCGTCAGATTTGAGCAGATGAACTTAATGGACAGGTTTCAAATGGTGATGATGAAAAATTTTGATCTTATTTTGTTGCGAAATGTTTTGATTTACTTTGATGAAAACGCAAGAAAAGAGGTTGTATCCTGGATTTATGACTCACTCAATCGTGGTGGTTATCTCGTGGTGGGTTATTCAGAGACATTGAGAAATGTGACAAAGGCATTCAAAATAGTTTATTTTGATAAAGTAGTTGCATATAAAAAAGAGTGAGGTGAGAAGCCATGTCAAGAACAATTCTTGTCGTTGATGATTCCCCAACGATCAGAAAATTTGTCTCTCTTGCACTTGAAAATCTTGGATACAGAGTTTTTACCGCTTCCGATGGAATGGAAGTTTTTGAGGTTCTATCAAGAGTTGACTCAGTTGATTTGATCATAACGGACATAAATATGCCAAATCTTGATGGATTTGAACTCATAAAAATGCTTCGCTCCGATGATAGGTTTAAAGATGTGCCGATAATAATTTTGTCTTCTCTGTCTGACGGCAAAAGCATTGATACCGGTCTGAAACTTGGGGCGAATTCATATCTTATTAAACCATTTAATGCAAAACGAATTCAATACGAGGTCTCAAAGTATCTAAATTAAAGGAGGTGAAAAATTATGGAAGATGGGAAAATTAGATTTCTTGTTGTTGATGACTCACCAACTATGAGAAGAATTGTTATAAACGCTTTGAAAAACATCGGATATAATGACATAGTTGAAGCGGAGGACGGAAAAGATGCGCTTGCAAAACTTTACGCTGAAAAAATTGATTTCATCATAACCGACTGGAACATGCCGAATATGACAGGGCTTGAGCTCACGAAAGCAGTCCGCTCAGACCCAAACTTTGCAAATATCCCGATTCTTATGGTCACAACGAGAGGAATGAAACAGGATGTGCTTGAAGCACTTCAAGCAAGGGTAAATAATTACATTGTCAAGCCATTTACACCGCAAATTTTAAAGGAAAAAATTGAGCAGATTTTGAAAACATTGTAGGAGGCAAACCATGGGAGCAAGAAAAGAAACCGGTTTTATAAGGCAAATTGATTTTATTTTGAGTGAAATAGAGGAGTTGAAAGCAATTTTTGTCCTCGGTCAAAGGGTGATTCCATTTCTTGAGGAACTTTTCGTCTTCGTCAGGGAAGTTGGACCGATGCTTGCGGAGATAAATAAATCTCTTGAGGAAAGTTCAAGTAAAATCCCACGTGCCTCAAATCAACTTAACACTGTCAGAAAAGCAACCGAAATGGCGACAACTGAAATACTTGATGCACTTGATGAAATGAGCTTGAAATTTGGTGAGATCAGAGGATATATCTCCGCTATGAAACTTTGTTATGAGAAACAAATTAAACTTGCACAGAAGATAAAAAGACAAATTGAAAAGGGAAATTTTGAGAAAGTTAAAGAGTTATGGGGGAAATTTTACGAGATATTATCTCATTGCGATGGGTTTGACGATGTCTTTGAGAAATTATCTGATGTAAAGCAAAATGCAGAAAATATAATGTATGCCTTGCAATTTCAAGATATAACTGCACAGCAAATCTCGGCAATAAATTATCTGATTGGCTCTGTTCAGGAAAAAATCTCGCATCTACTTTCAAAACTTGGCAACGCAGAGACAAAAAAACAAAAGATTGAAGATTATCCAAACCTTGTTGAAAATTCTTTCAACCCACTTGCTGAATATGATAAGTCCGGTGTAAAGCAGGAAATTGTAGATGAAGTTATTCAAAATTCATCTCTCGCAGTTAAACCGGATGAAGACATAGCATCACAGGAAGAAATTGACAAACTTTTCAATAAAGATAAAAAATAACCGCAAAGTGATATGTCAATTCCCGCAATTTTTGACGAGGAAATGAAAGAAATCGTAGAAAGTTTCATAATTGAGACGAAAGAACTTCTTGAAAAACTTGACAACGATTTAATTGAACTTGAAAAAAGACCCGAGGATGCAGAACTTTTGAACGCAATTTTTAGATATGTTCATACGATAAAAGGGACATCCTCTTTCATCGGATTTGAACAGATGAGCGAACTCACGCATAAATTTGAAGATGTTTTAAACAAACTCCGAAAGGGTGAATTAAAAGTCAGACCCGATATAATGGATGTGATGCTTGAAGCATTTGATTTTATGAAGACATTGCTTGCAAAACTTGAAGCGAAAGATTTAAGCCCGATTGAGATGGGGAATGTGATCGCAAAATTTGAAAAGATAAGCCGTGGCGAAATTATTGAAAATGAGAAAACAAGAGAAGAAAAAGTTGAGCGAGATTCCGGTGATGAACAAAACACATCTCAAAAAACACAAACAAAAGTAATTGACAAGACAATACGAGTTGATGTTGAACGGCTTGACGAACTTATGAACCTTGTCGGTGAACTCGTGCTCGGGAGAAATAGATTATCGCAGATAATTTCAAATGTAATTGAAAAGTTTGAGGGTGAAACAACATCCCGGGAGTTGATGGACACTGTCTCACAGATTGATTATCTGACATCAGAACTCCAAAATGTTGTGATGCGTGCAAGGATGTTGCCAATTGCGAAGGTCTTCGGAAAATTCCCACGGCTTGTGCGAGACCTTTCAAAAGAGATGAATAAGGAAGTTGAACTTTTCATTTATGGTGAAGAAACGGAGGTTGATAAATCTGTAATTGAATACATCCACGACCCGCTCGTTCATATAATAAGAAATGCAATTGACCACGGAATTGAATCACCCGAGGAAAGGAAAAAACTTGGCAAACCTGAAAAAGGCAAAATTATTTTGAAAGCAGAACATGAAGGGAATTACATAGTTATAACCGTTGAAGACGACGGTCGTGGAATTGATCCGGAAAAAATAAGGAAAAAGGCGATTGAGAAAAAACTTGTAACCGAACAGGAAGCGATGTCAATAAGCGATAAAGATGTTTTGAACTTTATCTTTATTCCTGGTTTCAGCACCGCAAGTAAAGTAACGAATGTATCCGGGCGTGGCGTTGGACTTGATGTTGTAAAGGCAAACATAACAAAATTAAATGGAATGATTGATGTCCAATCAACACCGGGACACGGGACAAAATTTATCTTGAAATTACCTTTGACACTTGCGATAATTCAAGGACTTCTTGTCAATGTCTGCGATGAAATTTTCATAATACCCCTTTCGTCCGTAATTGAAGTTATCAGGATAAAACAAGAGCAAATCCACAGGATAAAAGATAAAGAGATGATTCGTTTGAGGGATTCAGTTTTACCGCTTGTCAGATTGGATAAAATTTTCAATTTGAAAGCAAATGAAAACGCGAAAAAATATCTTTACATCGTTGTCCTCGGTCTTGCGGAGAAAAAACTCGGCGCAGTAGTTGATGGATTAATTGGTCAAAAAGAAGTCGTGATAAAATCACTTGACTCGTTTCTCAATGTAAGAGGAATTGCCGGAGCAACAATACTTGGAGATGGAACAGTAAGGATGATAGTTGATGTCGCACAAATTTTCAAAATGACATCTGAAAATTCTTTCTCTTTCATCGTTTAACTTAAAAGATTAAAGCCATGAATTCAAACAAAGAAATAAAAGTCATAGTCGTTGATGACTCCGCATTTATGAGGAAATCAATTTCAATGATGCTTGAATCCGACCCGCAGATAAAAGTCATAGCGACCGCAAGAGACGGGGCTGAAGCGATTGAGAAAATTAAAACTCTTAAACCCGATTTAGTTACGCTTGATGTTGAGATGCCAAGGATGGATGGATTGACGGCATTGAAAATAATAATGAAAGAATGTCCTGTCCCCGTTTTAATGGTAAGTTCGCTCACAACGGAAGGAGCAGAGGCAACGCTTGAAGCCCTGAAACTTGGTGCAATTGATTTCATCCCGAAACAACTTTCTTATGTTTCGCTTGACATAATCAAAATAAAAGATGAACTAATTCAAAAAGTCAAATCAATTGTAAACAGCAAATATATCCGGCGAAGAATTTACAGAACCGAGCCAGAGTCAGTGAAAGAGATAAATCTAAACCAGATCAAAAGAGATTTTGAACTCGTCGCAATTGGCGTCTCAACCGGCGGACCAATGGCACTTCAAGAAGTTCTTTCAAAAATTCCGGAAAATTTCCCGGTGGGAATTGTGATCGCACAGCATATGCCACCAAACTTTACAAAATTACTTGCCGAAAGATTAAACGCCATAAGCAAAATTGAGGTAAGAGAAGCGCAAAACGGTGATATTGTGAAACCAAAACTTGCACTTGTTGCACAGGGCGGAAGAAATTTAATTTTTGAAAAAATCCTCGGTGAAAAAATCGTTAAAATCATTGATAAACCGGACACACTTTATAAACCATCGGTTGATGTGATGATGGAATCGGCATCAGAGGTCTTTGGTGAAAAAGTTTTAGGTGTGATTATGACGGGAATGGGAAAAGATGGGCTTGAAGGATTGAAAAAAGTAAAGCAAAAAGGCGGATATATCATTGCTCAAAG
>CAZQJI010000046.1:11341-20055 GCA_964593475.1 uncultured Bacteroidota bacterium
TTTTCTCCGATTATCAATTTTACAATCCCATCATAAATGTTTTCAACTCGCTTAATTTTTATCCCCGACTTCTGCGCTATTTCAACTGTCCTGCGATTTATATTTTCTCCCAGAATTGAGGTGAAATTATTTGCTATGTCAAAAACTTTTGATGCAAATTTCCCATCCGGTCGGACATGTTCAAGCAAAATCAACTTCCCCCGTGGTTTTAAAACCCGAATGATTTCGGAAAATCCTTTCTCTGGATTTTTAACTTCGCAGAACACAAAAGTTGCAAAAACAGTGTCAAACTTTTCATCTTCAAACGGCAACGCTTCAACACTTGCACAAACGAAAGAGATGTTGCTGTTAAAATTTTTCGCCTTTTTAACCGCCCTCTCCAGCATCTCAAACTTTGGCTCAATCCCGATGATCTTAACCCCATCTGGATAAACAGGTATGTTCAATCCGGTGCCAACTCCGAGTTCAAGCACATTTTCACCTTTGACCAAATTTAAAATTTTCTTTCTCAATCTTCTTAATCCCGATTTTTCAACAGGCGACATAAAAAGATCATAAGTGAAAGCGAAAATTTTACCCCAGAGCCCTTTCAAAGCCATTTATTTTCAATATACCATTTTATTGTCCTGCGCATACCTTCTTCAAGAGAAACCCTCTGAATATAGCCAAGTTCTTTTTTTGCTTTTTCAATTGAACAAGTCCAATTTTTCTGTCTCAAATCTCTCACCTTTTCAACATTCAAAGGCGATGCTTTGCCCTGAACTTTGAAAAACAATTCAGATAAAAACGAAAGCGAATACAAAAGCGACGCTGGAATTTTCAACTTAAAAACTTTTCTATCAAGCGCTCTCAAAACAGCATCTTCAATTTCTCTCCATGTGTAAATTTCCTCGCTTGAGATAAAATAAATTTCTCCTGTTGCTCTTTCACTTTCGCCAGCAAGTATGAAACCATCAACAAGGTCGGAAACATAAACCAAACTCAAAATTTGCTCCTGCGGTATCACAACGGGAAGGAAACCGAACTTAACATATTTGAAAATTTCAAATGTATAAGTATCACGAGGACCATAAACCGAAGGCGGGCGAACTATGGTTATGGGAATTTTATCACTGTAAGACAGGGTGACTTTTTCCGCTTCTGCTTTGCTTTTTCCATAAGAAGTTATCGGATGATATGGGGTTGTCTCATCAACAGGGACAGCGTCTTCCCCTGGACCAACCGCAGCCAAACTGCTCGCAAGTATAAACTTTTTCAGGTTTTGATTTTTCAAACACGCATTGAGCAAATTCTTCGTCGTTTCAACATTGCCGATATAGTAATCCTTGTAATTTCTACCCTTTGTCACACCAGCAATGTGATAAACATAATCAACATCTTTAACGACTTTTTCAAGAAAATCTAAATCAAGTAAACTTCCTCTCACGATTTCAACATTTTTTCCATCAAGCCATCTCAAATTACTCGTATCTCTAACAATACATCTTACACTATAACCACGCTTTAAAAGTTCATCAACAAGATGACTTCCTATGAAGCCCGTCCCACCCGTTACAAGTGCTTTCATATCAAAGCAATTTTATTTTTTATCCGCAAGTTGTGGTGGACTCCATTTATTTCTATTCCATTTGACAAGTTCAACTCTGACATTTCCGACGGTAGTTTTAAAATATGCTTTTATCGGTATCCTCGCATAATCATCAGAATAATAAGCGATAAAATCACCCGTCACACCTGCGATCTCTTCCGCAACAAATGGGATAAAACCACTTACTTTTTTTGTTCTGATCAACGAATCTTTAAATTTTATCGTTGAATTTTCATTCGGGAAATTTATTTCAACATCTTTTACATCAAGTTGAATTAAAATTGGTGCGGTGATTTTTTGACCAGTCCCGAGAAGTTTGCGTGTGAGAAAAAAAGCGGTGATGCCATTGTAAAAACTTCGTGTATCTTTCTCCACGATTTTTATCAATTCTCCTGTTTGAACATCTTTTTGAATTGCGACAATTTTATCACCAATTCGCTCAAAACTTGTGACAACTCTCCTGCCTTTTATCGTCTCATAAATCAAAAACTTTGCATCAAGGAGCGAATCAATTTTAAATTCACTTTCAAACCCGTAATGAATGTTTATAAAGAAAAGCCACGGATTTGAATCCATCAAAAAATGTGACTTAACATATTCACCATCCGTTTCAGTCCATATCTTTATGCTTCCGAGATTTATAAAACCCCAGAAAGCGTGATATTCAAGATACTCGTTTTCAATTTTAAAATCACTTTGTGGAACTGCACGAGCGCCGAAATAGAAAAACATCACAGCAAGAAGTAAAATCGGAAATAATCGTTTCATATTTTAAATCTCAACTTTTATTTCAAAAGCCCAGTTAAATTTTATCTTCTCCTTCGCCCTTAAAACTGGTAAAACTGCCGTTATGCTCAACCTGTTAAATTTATTCACAAGTTCCTCTGCAACCGATGGAATAAATGTAAAAGGTTGAAATTTAATTTCAAAGCCAGAATCATAAGCAAAGAAAATATCCGAATCAATCAAGTTAAATTTTTCAGTCCGAACTTCCTGTGAATTTTCTAACCTGAAAAATCCTGCATCAGCAAAAACAGAGAAATCAATTTCACCAAAAATCATCAAATTTTGAACTTTTAAAAAGACAAGGTCAAAATTAACGCTTCCACCTCTTACGATCCAGACATCGGTTCTATCAAAATATCCACGAAGATTTAAGCCACCCTTCATAAAAAGATGTGATTTATCGGAAAATTTCCCATCAATTAAATAAATCATCCTGAACGAACGATCAAAAAACTGCTCATATGGATTTGCGACAAAATAAAATTTCTCGTGCGCAGGAACTTGACCATATGAATTGGCAAGATACAAACGAGTTGAAAGGTCAAGGAATTTAAAAATCGTCCTCTGCTTTAATTCAAGCGAAAGATTTGTGAAATAATTTGTGCTGTTCGCCGTTGATGTCTTGAAAAATAAATCCCCATTAAAAAATGTTCCACCAACTTGCGAACTTGCAGAAAACTTGAAACCAACGCTGTTAAATTTTCCAGTGTCAAATCTCAAATTTAAAAAGGGAAGTTTATTCTCAACATTTGCAATATGCTCAAAGAAGAACGAGACCTTATAAAATGGCGGGATCGTCAAATACAGCGGTCTTATGTCTTTTGTGATTTCAAAATAAATTCTTCTCAAACCATGAATTTTAAAAAGTTCAATGTTAAATCCGCTCATCCTTCCAAGAACAGGTAAAGTGCTGTTGCGATAACTTACAAAATAATCTAAATTTTTCGTCTTTGAATTAAACCACAATCCAGAATTTGTCTCGTAATAATCAAAAAGATATGCACCTTTAGAAACAAACCCAACCCTTGCACCATCAACTTGCGAAAACCAGATTGAAGGTCTGAAACTGAGCCAGTATCTATCAAGCGGTGGATTAAGTTGTGTCTGTTCAAAAAATTTAATTTGAATTTTGTTTAAAATCCCAGACCTATCGTTAAGTTTATTGACATCTCTTAACCTCAAAGATTTATCAATTTCAACGCTTTCAACTTCTTTATCAAAGGCGAGTTCAAATTCATAATCTGGATTAACCCAGAACCAGAATGGAAGGACAATTGCTCCATCTTCATTTTTTGGCTTAAGTTGAAGGTCAAGCGGAATTATAACTTTTTGATAAGTTTCATCTTTGAAGCGAAAATAAAGATCAACTGGCATTACGATTTGACCGCGATTTCGGAGTTTAACTTTTACAATACACTTTCTCGCACCATCTTTCATTTCCCATCTTTTGTCAAATTTTTCAATCGCATAATCACATCTTCTCGTGGTTTTAAGCCATTGATCAAAGAACCAATCAAGCTCCATTCCGCTTACTTTTTCCGCAACTCTTTCAAAATCCTTCGTCGTTGGATGCTTAAAAGCCCATTCGTTGAAAAACTCTTTCATTATTTTATCAAACACACTATCCCCGACGACATATTCAAGCATTTCAAAAACAGATGCGCCTTTCCCATAGACAGCGTTTGTATATGAAACTGACTCACGGAAGAAATCAGAGTGGAGCAAAACTGGTTCTTCATATCCTAATTGAGAAAATCTTATATAGTTTCTATACCCGCCGTAAATATCCGATTCAGGTCTCAAAAATGATTCAATTCCAGAAGAATCTTTCCATCTTTCGCCGAGCATTTTTCTGAACACTCGTGGCGTCACAAAACTTGCACCGCCTTCATCTATCCATGCTTCCTTTGATTCGTTGTTCCCGATCAATCCATAAAACCAGTTATGCCCTATCTCATGAGCCAGAATCCCGATCATACTTGTTCTATTTCTTCTCCCTGTTATCATTATCAACATCGGATATTCCATTCCACCATCTCCTGCCTGCGCAACGGTGAAACTTTTATAAGGATATTTGTAAAACCATTCACTGTAAAGTTTTATTATCTCCCGTGTAAATTTACCCGCCTCACGCCAGAGCATATAAACATCAGGTTGATATAGAAGATGAATTGTCACAGTGTCATCTCCAAGCGAAAGCCATGTTATCTCGTGAATGTAATCTCTATCAGCAACCCAGGCGAAGTCGTGGACATTTTCCGCTTTGAAATGCCAGGTTTTAAGTTCTGACTTTGCCTCTTTTTTCCATTGAACTGGAAATATAACAGTATCAACTGCGCCAAGTTCATAACCACACAGAACTTCATCCGGATTTTGAATCACACCCGTTGCCCCCACAAGATAATCGGATGATAAAGTTATTTTAACATCAAAATTTCCCCACACACCGTAAAATTCACGCTCAATGTATTGATCGGCATGCCAGCCCTCAAAATCGTATTCACATATTTTCGGATACCATTGAGCCATGCTGTAATCAATTCCTTCACGATTATCCCTGCCGTTTCTTCTTGTTTGTTTAGGGATTTGAGATTCAAATTCCATCTCAAGAACAATGGAATCACCCGGAAGAAGAGGGCTTTTAAGTTTTGCTCTCAAAATCGTATCAAAAATTTCAAAATCAATTTCTTCTCCATTTGCCTTGATATACTTGACCCTGGTCCAGCCGTATTGATCTGGTTTCATTGCTCTTATTCTATCACCAAGCCCATTTTTTATAACATCACCTCTTATTTGCATTGAACTTCCCGGTTTAAAAGCGTTCAAATACAAATGATAGTAAATCTCACGCAAAGTATCCGGGGAATTGTTGTAATAAATTGCGATTTGCTTTCCCGAAAGCTTGTGGGTTTTGACATCAAGAAAAATATCCATCGTGTAATCAACTCGCTGTTGAAAATAAGCATATCTTTGGGAAAAGATGAAATTCGGGACCAGAAATAAAAAAACGAAGCCAGCAATTTTTAAAATTTTATATCCCATCACCAAATTCCGTAAATTTTGGAAAGTTTGACTCATTCAAAAGTGAAGACCTCACGAATGAAGCGAATCTCTTCATCCGTTAACTTAAAATTCACAGCTCCTGCATTTTCTTCAACCTGTTCGGGTGATCTTGCCCCGACGATTGCGGTTGTAATCCCGGGTTGCGAAAAAGTCCAGTTAATCACAATTTGAGCAAGCGTTGCATTTTTCTCCTTTGCTATCGGTTTTATCTTTTCAAGCGCATCAAGAATTTTTCTCCTGTTTTCTGGCTGAAACCAGAATTGTTTTTTCCTTAAATCTCCACTTTTAAATTCTGTTTCCATCGTTATTTTGCCTGTTAATAATCCCTGCTCAAGCGGACTATAAGCGAGAATTGAAATTTTATTCTCAATACAAAACGGGACAAGTTCATTCTCAATCCCCCGGTCTATCAAACTGTATTTAACCTGATTGCTTTCAACCCTTGCATATTTCAATGTTTCTTTCAAAAGGTTTAAATCAAAATTGCTTACGCCAAATGTTCTTATCTTCCCCTGCTCTTGAAGTATCGTCAACGCCTCAAGCGATTCATCAATTGGAGTTGTCTTATCCGGCCAGTGAATTTGATAGATGTCTATGTAATCAGTGTTAAGTCGTTTCAAACTTCTTTCGCATTCTTCAATGATTGATTTTTTGCGTGCATTTCTATAGACATAATATCTTTTCCCGTTGAAATATGTATCAAAGAAAAATTCACCTTCATCTGTATCCCATCTCAAACCACATTTCGTTGCTATGATGACTTCATTTCTTCTGCCTTTTATTGCTTTTCCCACAATTTCCTCACCGAGTCCAAAACCATAGACAGGGGCTGTATCAATGCAATTCATTCCAAGGTCAATTGCTCTTTGAATTGCCTTAATTGAAAGCTCTTCATCGGTTCCACCCCAGTACCATCCACCAACAGCCCATCCCCCAAATGTTACAACTGGAATTTGAATTTCAGTTTGTCCGAATTGTCTGCATTCCATTTTTAATTTATGCTTTTGTTTTTGAGATGCTGTATCCATAAAGCCAGTAAGCAACTTCATCACTTTTATTTCTCACGGAATGAACCGCTCCACGAGGGATAAACCATTCATCGCCGGGGTAAAGCTCTGCAACTTCACCATCACATTCAATTTCAAGCGGAACATTTAAAGGCGTGACAAGTTCGTCTGTATCGTGAACGAAATTTTCCCATCTTTGTCCGGGTGGGTCAACCCAAACATCGCAAGTAAATCCCCTTTCCTCCCAATCAAGTTCAATTTCTTCTTTTCCTTTTCCCAGCCATTTTCCACGTTCAATGAAAATCGGCATTTCAAGGTAGATGTTTTTTTGTCAAAAATTTAAAAATTGAAACGATATAAACCAAAATTTTGAGACGAAATAAAGATTTTTGCGAAAATTCACAACTTTTGATAAATTTTTACAAGTGAAAACAATTTGCGCATTCCGGGTATGGAGACAATCAATAAAACAAATATATCGTTAAAGGGCTTAACTTTGCCCGAACTTGAAAACTTTGTGGAAGAACTCGGCTGGGAGAAATTCCGGGCAAAGCAAATTTTTAAATGGCTTTACAACAAGCAGGTTGACAACTACGAGCAAATGACCGACCTTCCGAAATCATATAGAGAAGAACTCGCCCAAATTGCAGAAATAAATGAGTTAAAACTTTTAACTTTTGAAAAATCAAACTGCGACGGAACAACAAAATTTCTCTTTAAACTCAAAGACGGCGAAAAAATTGAAAGTGTTTTAATCCCGGATGAATCACGCCTTACACTTTGCGTTTCAACGCAGGTTGGATGTCCGATTGATTGTAAATTTTGTGCAACCGGAGCAATGGGATTCAGGAGAAACTTAACTGCTGGCGAAATAGTTGACCAGATCATACAGGCACAAAAATTTGCCGAAAGAAGGATAACGAATATAGTTTTCATGGGAATGGGTGAACCCCTTTTGAATCTCAAAAATCTTATGAAAGCCATTGACATAATTACAAGTGACGATGGGATAAGAATCGGTGCGAGGAAATTAACTGTTTCAACAGTCGGACTTCCTGACAAAATCCGGGAACTTGCTGACTCCGGGAGGAAAGTTAAAATTGCACTCTCACTTCACACGCTTGATGAAAATCTTCGCGCAAAACTTATACCACTTGCGAAAAAAGTTTCAATTCAATCCATAATTGAGGCGTTGAAATACTATTATAACAAAATTGGTTTGAGAGTAACTTACGAATATATTCTATTTGATGGATTAAACGATAGAGACGAAGATGTGAAAAAACTCGTTGAGCTTTCCAGAGTTATACCCTGCAAAATTAACATAATTCAATTTCATCCCGTTGATTTCATAAGAAAAGACCCGATTTTAAAAATTTTGAAGCCATCAAAAAAACTTGATGAATTCGTCCAGAAACTTCGCGAAAATAACCTTACCGTCTTCGTCAGAAGCAACGCTGGCGAGGACATAAAAGCTGCTTGTGGGCAACTCGCAATTTTAAATCAATAAAAAGGAGAAAAACTATGCGACTTATCCTATTTGGGCCACCTGGTGTCGGGAAAGGGACTCAGGCGCAAATCCTTTCCGAAAAATTTAAAATCCCACACATATCAACAGGCGATATGTTAAGAGAAGCGGTTAAAAATCAAACCGAACTTGGTCTCAAAGCAAAATCATATATGGACAAAGGCGAACTCGTCCCAGACGATGTGATGATTGGAATCATAAAAGAGGTTTTATCATCTGAAAAATGCAAAAACGGTTTCATACTTGATGGTTTCCCGAGGACAATTCCGCAGGCAGAAGCACTTGACAGAATTTTCAACGAGTTAAATATAAAACTTGACTTCGTCATAAGCATTGAAGTTGATGATGAGGAAATTGTAAAACGTCTGACAAACAGACGCGTCTGCAGAAACTGCGGTGCTGTGTTTAATCTTTTAATTGATAGAATACCCGAAGATAACAGATGCCCGAGATGCGGTGGCGAACTTTATCAAAGAAGCGATGATAATCCAGAAGTTATAAAAAATAGATTGAAAGTTTACAGAGAATCAACCCAGGTCGTCCTTGATTACTATGCAAAGAAAGGAATTTTAAAAACAGTAAACGGCATCGGGGAAATAAATCAAATCACTAAAAAAATCCTTGAAAGCATCGGGATTGAAGCATAAATTTTTTTGGATTTGCGCTTTTTTTACTTTCATACTTATAACTTCTTGAAGAAGTCACAAAAATTTTAAAATCATAAAAAATTTTTCCACATCAT
>CAZQJI010000047.1:0-19113 GCA_964593475.1 uncultured Bacteroidota bacterium
AAATCACCTCCACATTTTGTTTTTAAAATTGAATTGAAAGCGCAAAACTCTGGATATTTTTCAAAATTCCAAAATCCTGATACGCATAATCAAACCTGAACCCTAAACCACCTATTTTATAATTCAACCCAACCCCTGCTGTAAATCTCTCCTGTGAATCCTTCTGGAAAAGTGACTTGTAGCCAGCTCTCAAGAAAATCAAATTTTTGAAACTATACTCAAATCCAAGGTTCAAACTTTCCGTGTTGTCATTTGGATGAAGCGCATCAATTGCAAGTGTGAAATAATTTGACTCGGTTCTGAAAACATCAATTGATGCGCCAACCCTGAAATGCAATGGAAGAGGCCAATCATCGGTCTTTAGTTTTGCGCTTATTGCGGGATTATTTCCCGAAGCATTTGGATCAGGGTCATAAATCACAAACAAATCCTTTCCATCAAGACGCATTTCTGTTCCAAAATTAGTTATGCTCGCACCGAGTTTTAACCCTCTGAATTCAGTTATAAACAGAACTCCAATATCCAGCGCAAATCCGGTCGCTCGTTCGTTCCACAACTTTTGCTGAATGAATTTAACAGTCCCACCAACCGAAAATCTATCTGTTAAGTTTCTTGCATAAGATAAACCGATCGCAATATCGCTTGCATCCCATTTTTCACCGGTGCCCTCGGGATAATCAATTGTTGTGACCTCTTCTTCACCGTAATCAAGTCGTGTGATTGAAATTCCAACCGAGTTATTTCTATCAATCGCAACAGAGACACCAACCCAATCAAAGCTTGTCCCGAAAATCCATCGTGTATGCGAGACCATAATTTCATTGTTCCCGATTCTTGAAGCACCAGCTGGGTTCCAGTAAAGCGTGCTTACATCGCCTGCAAATGCGGTAAATGCTCCACCCATTCCAATTGCTCTCGGACCAACAGCGATGCCAAGAAATGGAGCTGCTGTCGTCCCGACTTTTGACTGTGAAAACACATTTAAACTTAGAACGAAGATCAGCAACAAAACCTTTACAAACTTTTTAAATCGCATGGCTTCGTCAAAATTTTATTTGATAATTGCAAATTTACCTGTTTTTTGCCCGATTCCGGGAGCATCAACAACATAAAAATACACACCATATGCTGCATCAAGATTTTCCTTTGTTTTCAAATTCCAGGAAACAGTGCCATCTGAAATATCCTTGTCATGCTTTAAAGTCGCAACGAGCTCACCACGCGCGGTGAATATATAAATCGTTGCACCTGCCGGGACATTTGTAAAATCAATTTTTTGAGGTCCGCGACCGCTTGAAATTCCCGGCGGTAAAGGCGGTTCCCAACGCTCTGCAACTACATAAGGATTCGGAACAACGCGGATTTTGTCAAGCTGCGATTTAGCAAGTTCTGGATCAATACGATTTGCTCTGACCTTAAATTCAAAAACATCCCCTTCTCTAAATGGCTTACTTAACTTAAAGACCAACCGATTCCCTGCACCGGGCAAGGCAAGTGAAGAATCACCCTGAAATATCACAGCCCAGGTAAATGTAGATGTGTTTTTATATGTCTCATAAAATCCAATGCTTATCTGCCTGACCTTGGTAAAAGCGTTATAAACATTCACATAAACAAAATCAATATACTTGTCCTCGGTCAAATTCTTAACTTTGAACTTAACAGGCGTTGCAGGAATTCGCAAAGGTGAATAAGCCATTGATGTGTCAACTATCTCATCATAACACTCTATCGCATAATCAGCCGGATATTGTTTGCCTTTGACCGCACCAGCGCTGAACACTGAAAATGTCATCGTTGATTTCGGCGGTCTGTTCCATTGAGTCGTATCAATTGAAATCAATTTTATGTCCCAGTGGTTGTCAAAAATCAATCTCATACCATCAAATAAATCTGTCTCGCCTTCAAAAATTTTGCTCCACTTGACAACTGTATCAGGATTGGCAGGGTCAGTTACATCAATAACAGAATAAGAATGCGTGATCCTGTTGAATGAGGAATCTCTGAAAACAACTTTATAGGTATGATTGTCTTTGACTTTGAACGGGTCAAGGACATAAAGATAGATGTTCCCAGTCCCGGGACCCTGCGTATGTAAAATTGTATCTGTTCCAGCAGGCATAAATCCAGCCGCTGGTGCATTTGGAGTTACCATAACGGTGTTCTTGTCAAAAATTAATTCACCGGTGGTCGTTCGTTGTATAAACTTTGTATTTTCGGAAGGATAAACGCCAAGCTCCGCATCCCCTTTATCATAAGCGACAACAGCATAATAATATGTCACACCATTTTTCACATCCGTATCAATGAATTGATGCTGAATTCCCGAGTCATTGCCCAACCAGAACTTAATACCATTTATATCAAGCGGGAACCAACCGAAGACGCTATCTTTCAAATCAAACTGTGCAACTGGCTTGTAAAATATCGGATTTCCAAACCCATCTGTTATAACTCTTGCGTCATTAAAATTCGGATCCGTCGCTTTGTAAATTTTGTATCCTTCAAAATCAAACGCTTTGTTAACATCTTCTCCCTTGTTTTTGTAAACCTCTGCAAGAGCTCTGTCAAATGATTTCTCAGCTATATCATCCCAGTAAAGTATAACTTTCCTATCTCCAGCGATCGCCTTCAAAGTCGGTTTCTCCGGAGGTCTCGGGAAATTGTAATTTGCATCGTAAATTCCTTGCATAACTTTTTTATTCGCAAATAAATCATCTTTGTTTTCACCCATAAAGAGAATAAGTGAAAACCTCTCTGTCTGCTTCGCCGTCAATGGGAAATATCCTGAACCAGCGTCAAAATCAGGTCCTTCAACATAACCTGTTATATATTGTTCGGGGACTTGCCAGTTTCCGGGCGCAAGGCGACGCCACATTTCCTCATCATTTGCCATATTAATCGCACCAGCCGGGACGAAGAAATCAAAACTTGTCAATCCAACTTGATCTGATTCATTCACATCCGTTGCATCAAATCTTGGCTCCCCTGGAGTTGGAACACCATCACCTTCACCATAATCACCTGTCCCTGGAACACCATCAGCACCAACATCATCCCAGTATGGGTCCCAGTCCCCATCGTTGTCAATTCCATCATCTCTTCTTTCATCAATTAATGGGTCATTCAAACCACGACCTGTGAAATAATTTTTGTAAGCAAGCGGATTTAATTTATCAAATATGACTCTGCCATCCGCGGTCTTCCTTATCTGCCTGTAATGAAGATCAAAGTTTTCATCAATCAATCCATCAAGGTCATCATCAATTCCATTATTCGGAATTTCAACAAGTTCAATTCCCGGATAAATTTTAAAAGGCAATCCAAGCGAATAAACTATAACAGTATCTGCATCGCTTTTAAACAAGGTATCAAGCGAAACGACATGCCTTTCGTAAATCGTTTGATAGACCTTGTAAATTGGTGAATAAACTTTTTTAATATCAATCAAAACAATTTTATTGTTCGGGAAATCAGGATTTGGTCCGGGGTCATATCTTGAAAGAATTCTTCTCGTCCCTTCCGGATTTAATGGTGAAGGTGGAAAATCTTGGGCTTTAAACTTCGGGCTTGTCGGCAATTTGCTATCACCATCATTATCAATCCCATCAAATGGATTTCCGGGTGTCTCAAGAAAACCATAACCTAAATATCCAACATTTCCAATCCATTTCGGATTTGAACTACGATCAATGTAATTATCAGCATCCCAGGAGTATGTTAAGTCCTCAGCAGCATCAAAAAATGAAAGGTCATCTTTCCATTCCGTATTCCCACTTGAACCACCACCAGCTCCAACCCATGTTCCAACGAGAAATCCAAAAACAGTTCTTCTATAATCTGTGGTCCCTTCATTTGTGATGTCGTATATCCAGAAAATCCCATCTTCAGCAAGAACATTTGACCATTGCATTCCTCTAACTTTCACAACAAGCCCGTGCCCCATCCTTGTTGAGTCAGTTGAATCAGGTCTGAAACCATACCTTCGGTTATATTTCTCATCGTTGTTATCATCCATAACGAAATAACTTTCCTGATCTGCATTTGTAATTCCTTTCCCGAAATATCCATTCCAATATGGTTTCCCGGTTGCTGTATCAATCCAGTCGGGATGATCTGGCCAGAAAGGAGGCCAGGTTTCGGGCAGATGGCTCATTGCAACTCCCTTACCGGGTGCTTGAAGAGTTGGATTCGCATAACCGGGGACTGGCTCAAATCCCCAGAATTTACCACCGCTTCCCGTCTCACCACCAGAAGCACCACCGGGTCTATCAACAGGACAGATAACAACAGAATGAACTGTATCAACAACCATTTGCTTTAAAACAGTATCATACCTTGGAAAATAAAGTTCAAGCCCGACAAGTATGCTGACATCTCCAGCATAACCGTTATCGTCATATTTCCACGCAAGAGGTGGTCCTTGATTTGAAGGTTGTGCTATCACACCCCAGTTTCCAAAAACCGTCTTAACAAGGTTTCCATTGTGAATCCCAATTTTTCTAAAAGTTCTATCACCCCTTAATTTCTGCGCAAATGAATCACCAACAGAAATTAGAATTAAAACCGAAATCAACAGAAATAAAATTTTTCGCATATTTTAACCGAAATTTTTGTTTCCTTTTTTCAAAATTACTGACCGAAGAAAATTGTCAAGCCAAACTCAATTCTTCTCGGCTCGGAATAAAAAGTTGGATTTGTAAACCACTCGCCAAGCGAATTAACAAGTTGAACCGGTTGCTGTTTTAAAGCGCTCAAATAGTCAAGCGTGAAATCGGGTCTTCCGGTATCATTGTAAACTCCATAAGCATTTTTCGTATCAAACAGATTGTAAATCCTCGCAAAAAGTGAGAATGTGAAGAATTTAAATTTGATATCTTTGTAAATTCTCAAATCAACATTGAAAACTGCGGGTTTTTTCTCAGAATTAATTAAAAGCGTCCCGATGTTTTTTGATTGTCTTGGTGTGTAAGGTGTCCCGCTTCCGTATTGTGCAACAATGCTTAATCCCCAATTTCCTGGAACGGAATAAGACGCCGTAACATTTAAAGTGTGTCTTTGATCCCAATCAAGCGGAATTATCTTAACTTCCGGCCATTGCCCCCCAAGACGTAAATTTCTCGTCTGCGCTGGATCTGAAGCATTACCTTTTGCAACTTGAAAAGTATAATCAATCGTCAAAGCCCAATTATTTGAAAATCTTTTGTCAAGAGAAAAAACAACACCACGCACAAAACCAAAGTCGGTGTTTTCGTATTTATTATACCACGCCGAGCCACCGAAGATAAAAATCTCATCCGCTCTTGTTCCCGTTAAATTTCTTATGTCTCTGAAATAACCCGTAAGCTCAATCGCTATATCATTTGTGATCGCCTGTTGAACTCCGATCTCTCCGCTTACGGTTTGCTCCGGCTTTAAGTCAGCATTCCCGACAAGCCCGATGTTCCCGGTCCCGGAACCAAGTTTAAACTCTGGATTAGTGTAAAGATATTCAAACGGCGGTATCTGGAAGAAATGACCATACGAGAAATGTATAACTCCGCGATCTGTGATCGGAAATGCAACGCCAATTCTGGGGCTCCATTGCCATTTCGGCTTTGCCTTCACATACCAGTATGCTCTCCTATCTTCAACTGTCTTCGGTATATCACCCTCATCTCCATAAATTCCATTGTTGTTCGTATCAAAATATCTATTCTGAGGTTTCAACGGTTGATAGATATTCGGATCTGACGGATCAGCAAGAACATACCAGTCCGGATTAAAGTAATCAAACCTTACACCAACATTTAAAATTATCTCGTTGAACTCCATCTTGTCCTGAATGTATGCGGAGAACTCTTTCGGATGATTTCTAAAAAGAGTATGCGATGGCTCGGAAAGATTCGGAATTCGTGTCTTAACATAAGGTTTTCTATCAAGTATCGGATCACGCGCTCTGTCTTCATCTGAAAGGTCAAGGTAAAATCCTTCAAAATAAATCGTGTGATATCTGAATTCAACCCCCGTTTTTATTTGATGAACCTTCGTCACCTGCGATGTTAAGTCAAACTTCCCAACATATGTCCCCGTGTTTCTATAAAAATGATCCATCTTCATACCGCCAGCGATAAAACTATATGGTCCGGGTTGAAGCAAAAGCTTTGGATGAACATACCTTGGATCATGCGGATCTTCAAAAACATAATGCCTGTAATCTTTAAAGAAATAAGAAAAACTTGCCTGATAAAATGTTGACTTGCTCAAAGTGTGATTTATTGATAATATGTTCGTTATCCCTTTGTTGAACCTGTTCAAATCCCCATCTGGATTATATTTGAAAGCGAAATCAAATGTCCGATATTTCATAAACTCATACATGTAGTTGTATGAAATTTTTAAGGTTGATGAAACTTGAAATGTAAATTTGCCCTGTAAAAAGATTTTTCTATTCCAGTTCATAGGAACATATGTGCTATCGCCAAGTCCCTGTTCTGGATTTAAGCTTATAATCCATTTGTTCGGGTCAGGGTCACGATTGTCAACTATATTCTCGGGTCTGAATTTTCTTATCCCGTAAAGCCATCCGCCAAAATAAATCCACCTTGCATTCAAATAATAGAAAATTTTATTCTTCAAAATTGGACCACTTAAATTCCCCTCAAAATTTCTAATTGAAAGCGGATCAAATTTCTGCAAACCCGTAAATATGTTCGTATGCGTCGTAGCATAACTTCCAAAATAAGTTGTAAAACTACCATTTAACTTATTATCTCCATCCTTCGTTGCAATGTTAATTATCCCGGACATCGCCTGACCATACTCAGCGTTAAATGCACCGCTGACAAGCTGAAGCTCCTGAATTGATTTTCTATCAACAGATATAACCGCACTTCTATCATAGACATCTGTCACCGGAACACCATCAATCCAGTAAGCAACCTCGCCGCTTCTTCCTCCTCTTATATGCCCTGCAACCACACCAGCTTGAAGTTGAATAACTTCCTGAAACTCGGTTATCGGCAGCGCTTGAATTAATTCACTCCCTATTATCGCAGTTGATGCGGTTAAATCCTTCTGAACCAGTGGTCTTTCAGCAACGACAACGACTTCCTGACCAAGTTCAATTACAGTTGGCTCAAGCTGAAAATCAACCCTTGTCGTAAGATCAATTGAAACTCTGACACCTTCTTTAATTACGGTTTTATATCCGATTGCAGATGCTTTGACTCTATAAGTTCCCGGCGGAACATTAATTATAACATAATTTCCGTTTATATCCGTCGCTGCACCAAGATAAGTTCCTTCAATCACCACATTTACCCCGACTATTGGTTCCCCCGTTTGAGCATCCGTTACTTTTCCTGCAATTTTACCTGTATTGCCCGCTGTTAATACCGCAGGAATAAAGAGCAAAAAGAAAAATTTTTTTAAATTCATATCAACCTCAATTTTTCTTTAAGGACAAGTTTTTCTTATCACAAGTTCTGGTGTAAATCTTATATGCTCCGGTTTTGCCCTTTTGCTGTTCATCCTTTCAAAAAGTTTTTCAACCGCAACTTTTCCAATTTCATACATCGGCTGTCTTACAGTTGTAAGACCGAAATCCTTTGCAAGCTCAATATCATCAAAGCCAATAACCGCAACATCATCTGGAACTTTTATACCTCTTTCGCTCAACGCCTCAATCACACCTATCGCTTGAATATCGCTTGAGACGAAAATTGCACTTGGGATTTTATTATTGCGACTTAAAAGTTCTTTGCACGCTTGATAACCTGCATCACGATTGAACCCATCAAGTCGTGTATCTTTTGTTTCAACAAAATATTCCTCATAAAAAACTTTTCCATAATCAGACAAAGCTTTTCTGAAACCATCAAACCTTTGCTTCGCCGGCACACTTTCAAGTCGTGCTGCTATCATACCAATTCTTTCATGTCCAAGTTCAATCAAATGCTTCGTTGCAATGTAAGCACCCTGAAAATTATCAACGGTGATAGAATCAAATTTCGGATGGAATGTATCAACCAGAATGATCGGGATTCCACGCTCTTTAAAATATCTCGTATATGTTTCCGGGAATTTCATTGAAAAGAAAAGAATTCCATCAACCTTGCCACGGTGTGTGCTTTTTTGAATGTAATATTCAACCTGTGTTGATGGATCATTCACCCCGTAAAGGACAAGGTCAAACCCGAACTCTGAAATTTTATCCTGAACACCGCGCAAAACTTCAATGAAAAAGTAGCTTATGAAAAATGGTATAACGGCAGAAATCGCATAAGCTTTTTGCTTTGCTAATCTTTGTGCATAAGTATGTGGCTGGTAATTCAAACGGCGGGCAACTTCCAAAACTCTTTTCCTCGTCTCCTCAGAGACATGCGGACTCCCGTTTAAAACCCTTGATACCGTCCCGATCCCTACTTTCGCCTCGCGGGCTATGTCGTAAATTGTTATCCCATAGGAAAACCATTTATTTTGGAAGTGCTTCCATAAGATAATAAAAAATTTTTTCATTGTCAAGTTTAAAATCCTTAATTTAACCGTTCAAAAATCAAATCTTGAAATTCAAAATAAAAATCACTACATTTTTAACAAATTAAAACAAAGAAAATGCAATGCTATGTCAAAAACTTTAATTGCAGTACTCGGAGTCATCGGATTTTTACTCGTGATCGGTTTAATAATCTTTGGCTGGGTAACTTCAACCTACAATCAAATTGTCTCGCTTGACGAGGCAATAAACCAGGCATGGTCTCAAGTTGAAAACCAATACCAGAGAAGATATGACCTGATCCCGAATCTTGTTGAAACGGTCAAAGGTTACGCAAAACACGAACGGGAGGTATTCACACAGGTCACGGAAGCAAGAGCAAAAGTCGGACAAATAACCATTACACCGGAAGTTTTGAAAGACCCGCAGGCATTCGCAAGATTTCAACAAGCACAGGATGCGTTAAGCTCTGCGCTATCCCGACTCCTTGCTGTAGCTGAAAATTATCCACAGCTCAAAGCAAATGAAAATTTCCTTCAACTGCAAGCACAACTTGAAGGGACGGAGAATAGAATTGCCGTTGAAAGAAGAAGATATAACGAAGTCGTTCAGAGATACAACACATATATAAGAAGATTTCCAGCAAATATAATCGCTGGTATGTTTGGATTTAGAGAAAGACCTTATTTCAAAGCAGCTGAACAGGCACAAGAAGCGCCAAAAGTTCAATTTTAAAAATAAAAAGCACACATGAAATGAAGCTGAAAATAAGCCGAAACATCATCCAGCTTACATTCATCGGAATAATTTCAATTTTATTTTGCTCGTTCATCTTTCAAGAAAAACAAGAACCATTGAGACATCCGCTTGAAAAACATTTAAAAAACATCCGACAGCTCACATTCGGTGGTGAAAACGCCGAAGCGTATTTTTCATTTGATGAGACGAAATTAATTTTTCAATCAACCCGTGATAGTTTTGAATGTGACCAAATTTTCATAATGAACATTGATGGAAGCAATTTGCGGCTTGTAAGCACCGGGAAAGGAAAAACCACCTGTTCTTATTTTCTTCCCGGAGATACAGAAATAATTTATTCCTCTACGCATCACATAAGTGAAAAATGCCCTCCGAAGCCGGATTATTCAAAAGGTTATGTCTGGGCTCTTGACAATTATGATATCTTCAAAGCAAAAGCAGATGGAAGCAATTTACGCCAGCTAACGAATACACCCGGCTATGATGCTGAAGCAACCGTCTCACCCAAAGGCGATAAAATCGTCTTCACATCAATGAGAGATGGAGACCTTGAAATTTACACTATGGATCTTGACGGCAAAAATGTAAAGCGTTTAACTTTTGAAAAAGGTTATGATGGTGGACCTTTCTTCTCGTGGGATGGCAAAAAAATTTGCTATCGTGCATACCACCCCAAAGATTCAGCCGAGATCGCAGAATATGACGAGCTTCTTAAATATGGATATATAAAGCCGATGAAACTTCAAATTTTCGTAATGGATGCGGACGGAAAAAATAAAAAACAAATCACAAACAACAACGCTGCAAACTTTGCCCCATTTTTCCACCCTGATGGGAAAAGAATAATTTTCTCATCAAATATGCATAACCCCAAAGGTATGGACTTTGACCTTTACATAGTGAACATTGAAACAGGAGAAATTGAAAGGGTTACTTACACGCCCGAATTTGATGGATTCCCAATGTTTACACACGATGGGAAAAAACTTGTGTGGGCTTCAAACAGAAACAGCAAAAAACGAGGAGAAACAAACATATTTATAGCCGATTGGGTTGATTGAACTATGTCGGGTGAATTTGAAAAAATTATAGAAATTTTTGAGGAGATCATCTCAGGGAAATTCAGCATCTTAAAGATTCAACTTATCTATGATGGCAATGACTTAACAAATCTCTTCATCCGGAAACTTGAAGAATTAAATTTCATACCAAAGAAAGTTAAAGAAGTTGAAGTTGAGCCGGGATATAGGGTCCCGGCTTTTTATTTAAAAAATAGCGAAGCTTACTTCGGGTGGGTGTTCTGGGAGATAATAACAGAAAAATTCAAACGTAAACTTTTTGGAACAGCGATAAAAAATCAACGAGGTGATTGGGAAATCCAAATTACTGAAGACAGCGATGAAATTATCTATGTGAACGAATCCGGAAAAATTGAAATTGATCTATCAACAATGGCATGGTGACCTTATGCCATACCCGCTTTTCTCAACGCTTCAGCTCCACTTGCAATTTCAAGCATCTCTTTCGTAATAATCGCCTGCCTCGTCTTGTTAAACAACAACTGCAAATCACGAAGGAGTTCATTTGCGTTCTCCGTCGCATTGTCCATTGCTGTCATCCGAGCTGCTTGCTCAGCTGCGTTTGACTCAAGTAAAACTCTCAAAATATGCGACTCAAGATATTTCGGTAGCAAATCATTTAAAATCTCCATCGGACCCGGCTCATAAATGTATTCAACAAGTGGAACTTTAACACCTTTTGATGGCTTGACAACTTCAAACTTTGGAACAATCGGAAGAAATTGTTCAATCACAATTCTTTGCTGAACTATTGACTTAAACTCATTGTAAATTATCTCAACTCTGTCAAATTCGTTGCTTAAATATCCATTAACAATCCTCTCTATAATTTTCCTTACGGACTCATACTCAATTGTTTTCCTGAAAACATCCGTATAACTTGCAACTATTTCAAAATTCTTCTTATGTCTGCTGAAATAATCAAAACCTTTTTTGCCAACACAAATCAACTTAATTTTTCCACCTTGCGGTAATTCTTTCTCTTTCTCTTCAATCAAAGCAACGGTTTTTCTTATGATGTTTGTATTAAAAGAACCACACAAACCTCTATCAGCGGTGACAACAACAATGGCGATGTTTTTAATATCTCTCACCTTCACAAATTGATTTTCATACGCATCAAAAGTTGAAATAAATCGCTGAATTAACTCCTCAATTTTTTTAGCATAAGGTCGTGCTGAAATTATTCGCTCTTGCGCTCTTCTCAAACGAGCAGCTGCAACCATCTTCATCGCTTTGGTGATCTTCTGGATATTTCTTACAGCATTTATCCTTCTTCTTATATCTCGTAAAGCAGGCATTAAACCAGTTCAAAAATTTATTTTTAAAAAGACGGGGCAGAAGCCCCGAAAATTATTTTATTTATTGTGATTGCAACGACGCCTTGAAAGATGAGACAAAATCCTTCAAAATTGAATGCAAATTCTGAATCGTTTCATCATCAAGATCCTTTGTCTCCGCAATTTTATCAAGTATATCTTTGTGTCTTGCTCTCATAAAGGCAAGAAATTCACTCTCAAATCTTCTGATTGATTCAACGGGAAGTTCATCAAGATAACCCTGCGTTCCTGCAAAAATTAACACAACTTGCTCCTCAACAGGCATCGGTTGATATTGATCCTGCTTCAAAAGTTCAACAAGTCGCTGTCCTCTTCTCAACTGTGCCTGTGTTGCTTTGTCAAGGTCTGAGGCAAACTTTGCAAATGCTTCAAGCTCTCTATACTGCGCAAGTTCAAGACGCAATCTTCCAGCAACTTTCTTCATTGCTTTGATCTGTGCATTCCCACCGACTCTTGAAACTGAAATACCAACATTGATTGCAGGTCTTACACCGGCGTTAAAAAGTCCCGGCTCAAGATAAATCTGCCCATCGGTAATTGAGATCACATTCGTCGGGATATAAGCAGCGACATCACCCGCCTGTGTCTCAATTATCGGCAACGCAGTTAAACTTCCACCACCAAGCTCATCGCTTAACTTTGAAGCTCTTTCAAGAAGTCGTGAATGCAAATAGAAAATATCACCAGGATATGCCTCTCTTCCCGGTGGGCGTCTCAAAAGCAACGACACCTGTCTATAAGCCCAGGCATGTTTACTTAAATCATCATACACAACAAGCGCATGTCTGCCGGAATCTCTGAAATACTCACCCATCGTGCATCCAGCATATGGAGCTATATACTGCAACGGCGCTGGATCACTTGCAGAGGCAACAACGACAATCGTATAATCCATCGCACCCTCTTCTTCAAGCTTAGCCACAACCTGCGCAACAGTTGACATCTTCTGTCCAATTGCAACATAGATGCAATAAACCGGCTTTATGCCGAGTTGTTTTGCTCGTTCGGTATGCGTAAATCTCTGGTTTATAATTGTATCAACAGCGATCGCTGTTTTACCCGTCTGTCTGTCTCCAATTATCAACTCTCTCTGTCCTCGCCCGATTGGGATCATCGCATCAATCGCCTTTATACCCGTTTGCAGTGGCTCTTTAACAGGTTGTCTGTAAATCACACCAAGCGCCTTTCTTTCAATCGGCATATATTTTTCAAATTCAATCGGTCCCTTACCATCAAGCGGTTGCCCGAGCGGATTTATAACTCTGCCAAGAAGTTTTTCTCCAACCGGAACTGAAAGAACTCTACCAGTCCTGCGGACGATATCACCCTCTTTAACAAGCGTATCCTCACCAAACAAAATGCAACCGACATTATCCTCCTCAAGGTTCATTGCAACGCCCATAACTCCGTTTGGAAATTCAAGCAACTCGCTCATCATAACTTTTGAAAGACCGTAAACGCGGGCTATACCATCTCCAACCTGAAGCACAGTCCCAACATCGTAAACATCAACTTCTTTCTCAAATCCTGTTAATTGTTTCCTTAATATCGCAGAAATTTCATCTGGTCTTATTTCAACCGTCGCCATAATTTATTCCCTGTTTTTTCTTTTTAACTCCCGTAAATTAATTGTTCACGCAATAATTGAATTTTTCTCCTCAAGCTCGCATCATAAACAGTATCTCCAATTCTTATAACCACTCCACCAATTATTGAAGGATCAACCTTATAAATTGCCTTAACCGACTTAGCACCTGTTAACTCAAGAATTTTCTTCTCAATTTTTTTCTTATCAGAATTATTTACCTCAACAGCGATTGTAACTTCAGCAGTTACAATTCCCATCTTCTCATCGTAAAGTTGCTGATACACCTTAACGATATCGTGAAGCAAGTCCTCCCTCTTTTTCTCAACAAGAAGAAGTATAAATTTCAAAGTTACGGGATCAACTCTGCTATCAGAGAAAATTTCTTTTAAAATTTCTCTCTTTTTTTCCTCCTTTATGATCGGACTTTTCAAAAAAAGTTGTAAATCACGTGAACTTCTTATCACAGAGTCAATGAGTTGAATATCGCTCGTAATTCTGTCAAGTTTTTTCAATTCCTCTGCTATTTCAATTAACGCTTTTGCGTATCTTTTCGCTACTCTTATATTCGCCATCTTTCAAATCAAGCTCTTTTTTCGGAAGAAATTTCCTGAAGATATTTTTCAACAAGTTTACGATGCTTCTGCTCGCTTAGAACTTCACCTATCAATTTTGAAGCAACTTCAAGCGCAAGGTCAGCAACCTGAGCTCTTAATTGCAACATCGCCTGCTCCCTGTGCCTTTCAATTTCCTCCTTTGCTCTTTCAATCATCATATCCGCCTCTTTCCTTGCCTTGTCAAGTATCTCAGCCCGAATTCTCTCGGCTGTTTCTCTTCCCTCACGAATTATTTTCTGCACTTCCTCCTCAGCACGAGCAAGATTTCGCTTGTTCTCCTCCATCAAACGTTCAGCTTCTTCTTTCGCTCTCTGAGCATCTTCAAGCGCCTTTCTTATCGTCTCCTCACGATGTGTCAGCGCATCAAGTATCGGTTTCCAGGCAACTTTCTTCAATATCATAACAAGTATCAAAAAAGTTATAATCGTCCATATCGCTACCCCAGGATTTATCTCAAGCATCTTTCAAAATGACTTTTATTTTAAAGCAAGAATAATGCAAATGACCTCAGCAAAGAGCGTGACACCTTCAATCAAAGCTGCTGAGATGATCATTGATGTCCTGACTTCGCCAGCGACTTCAGGCTGACGACCGCTTGCTTCCATTGTAGCTGCTGCAAGCTTGCTTATTCCGTAAGCTGCCCCTATAACCGATAAAGCTGCTCCGAATCCACCTGCAATGTGTGCTAATTCTGGCATATTTTCCTCCTTTTGTTTTTATTTTTGTTTTTTAATGTTGATGTATTGAAAGACCCACAAATAGCGCTGTCAACATTGTAAAGATATAAGCTTGAATAAAGGCAACGAGAATTTCAAGCAAATTTATAAAAATTGCAAACGCTATTGAAATCGGCGCTACGAGAACGCTTTTGAAAACAAATATCAAGCCGATCAATGATAAAATCACAATATGCCCGGCTGTCATATTCGCAAACAAACGAACGGTCAGAGCAAACGCTTTAGCAAAAAGCCCGAGAAATTCAACTATGAACATAACTGGTGCAACAAATGCAGGAACGCCGTGCGGAACAAGACCTTTATAATAACCGATCAAACCATGTTTCTTGATCCCTGCAAGCTGAATTAAAATAAACGAAAGGAACGCAAGCCCGCCCGTTACAGCAAGATTTCCCGTTGCAGTCGCTCCATAAGGAATCAAACCAAACAAATTGCACAAAAGAATGAAGAAGAAAAGCGTGAGGAAATAATGAAGATACCTCAACCCTTCCTTGCCAATCACTGACAAAACTATCTCATCACGAATAAAAACGACAAAAACTTCAATTAGATTCGCCAGCCCATGCGGAACTACCTGTTTCCTGTAACTTCTTGCAACAATTGCCAGAACAATTATAAGAATCAACGAAACAAGCCACATAAAGAAAACATGCTTCGTAATTGAAAGGTCTATTTCCATACCTCCGATGTGAATCGGTGGAAATTGCGGAAGGGTTATATGTCCGAATGGTTCAAGGTCAATTGTCTTTGAATCGGATATGTGATGTAACATCCAGCTTGAGCTCTCTCCACCACCGTGGGCGTTTTCTGTGTGCTTTAAAGTATCAGAAACAAAAGCTAAATCACTAAGCCACACCTGTGCTAATACCCTTTCTTTGTTGTTAATTTGCTCAAATAGAAGATTTCAACTCCAAGGAAGACAAAATAAAACAAAAGCAAGGAAATTAACAATCCATAAATTTCAAATTGCAAAACCTCAAGCAAAAACAAAACCAAGCCAGTGATCACAAACAATCTAACACCCATACTTCCAATGGTGAGCTTTAAAAACTCTTTATTTGACCTCTCAAAACCACGCTTTATAAGAAGAAAACCAGCAATTGAGTTTAACAAACTTATCAAAGAACCAACGATAAATGATTTAACAAATTCCGAACCAGCAAATTTAAAAAGTGGATATGAAATTAAAATCCAAACAACCGCAACAGCAATCAAAACATACTTTATAAATCTTCCTGCGCTAATACTCATTCTTTTTCATTTTTCTTTTTCTTTCCTAACTCAAGAACTGATTTAATGAAATTATACATTCCAACAACAATCCCAAGCATTGCTCCAACAATCATCCATAATGGTGCTGTTCCATAATGTTCATCAATGAGCCTCCCGATGAACCAGAAAATCACAACCGTAACAGCAAGCTGTAAACCAAGTCCGCTGTATGGTGCAATTTCCCTTATCGCTTTACCTACGCTCTTAAAAACCTTCTCTCTTTTCTCCTCATCAGACATTTTAAGTGGTCTTGTTAACTGTTGAAGCACCTGTCATAACACACTTGCCATCAAATATCGCTCCCTCATCAACTACAAGCTTTGAAGCTCTAACATCACCCTTGATAACCGCCTTACTCTCAAACACAAGTTTTTCCGCAACAACAATTGTCCCGTTAACCTTCCCGCCTATGATTACATTTTTCGCCTCAATATCACCGTTAACCTCACCGGTTGTCCCGATAGTCAAGTTCCCATTCACATGAATATTTCCTATAACACGTCCATCAATCCTCATACTTCCCTGACTTACAATTTTACCTTCAATCACTGTTCCATTCGCAATGATGTTAATTTCAACATTTGAGCTTTTGCTTTCCTTGTTTCCGCCGATCAAAGCCATTGATTATTCACTTTTTGTTAATTTGGAATTGATATATAAAACTTTGGATTTAGTGGTTTTCCATTTCTCCAGAGTTCATAGTGTAAATGTGGCTCGTTTCCGGTTCGTCCGGTTTTCCCGACCAGAGCGATCGCCTCACCCTGCTTGACAAATGTATTTCTTGCTTTAAGATTCATCTGTGCGTGTTTATAAATGCTCATAAATCCATCTGCATGAATCAAAATTATCACATATCCATCATTATATGTCCAGTCAGAAAAAATTACATAACCATCGGCAACCGCCCTTATCACATCCCCTTCACTTGCGGCAATATCAATGCCAAAATGCCCGATGTTAGATATATATTCACGTGTCACAAACCCATTATAAACTGGAAAAATGAATCTCGGCTTGGAATTTTCTACATCCGCAACTTGTAAAATATCAATTTCATCGCTTGTGAAAGCCCGTGACTTCTGGGACATATTTTCAAGACGGCTCAAACTCACCGCAATGCTATCACTTACTTTTTCACCTAACGCTTGACGAAGAAGGTTATTGTATAACTTTACCTTTTCAAGTTCATACGCAAAATTTTCAAGTCGCTGATAAAGTTCCTGCATTTTCTTTGCCCGCTCTCTACTTTCAACAAATGTTCCGGGATAAACGATATATTTAACAGGCGTATGTATCACAACAACAAGAACAACGGCGGATATAAAGATAACCAGAAGAAACAAATAAAGTATCAACGCTTCTTTGCTCAGTTTGATGCCTTTTGGCTTTTCATCGCTATCTGAAAAAAATAAAATGGTATATAACTTCTTCCTCCGACGCCTGCCGAAAAAAGGAAATTGCATCACATAAAAAGTTTAATTTTCAAGTGTTAAATATAAAGAATTCAAGCCAAAAAAACAAATTGCGAAATACTTTATTATTCACCATTGAATTTTAATGCTGCCCTTTCATCTTCTATTACCTTCCCCCAAGAGGACCGCCTCGCTGATATTCTACTTGCGCTCTTTCTTTCACCAGAACCATTTCATCAAGTAAATTGATTTAGTTTTCTTCATATGTTCTTTTGCATCGGTTTATATGCTGGAATGCCAAACTTTTCTTTATCTAATAACTCCATCATATCGTGTCAGCCGTCTTTGCATTATTTCAATTCGTCTTATTTGTTCCTCTTCTGTCATCTCCAACGCCTCCTTCAAAGCAAAAGCGATTTGTTCTATATCATTGGGATTTATTATTATCGCTTCCCGAAGCTCCTCCGCAGCACCAGCCATTTCGCTAAGAATTAAAACCCCCTTCTTATCAACTCTTGTTGCAACATACTCCTTGGCAACTAAATTCATTCCATCTCTTAATGGTGTAATTAAAGCTATATCGCTGACACTATACAAAGCGGTTAACTCGTGAAATGGTAAGTATCTATACTGATAAAGTATCGGTGTCCAGTTAAGTTTGCTGAATTTGCCATTTATTTTACCCACAAGTTCATCTATCTGTCTTTTCATCTGCTGATAGTGTTCAACTCCTATACGGGAGGGAACAACCACAAGCAAGAGAATAACTTTTTCATGCCATTCAGGATTTTTTCAAGAAACAATTCATAACTCTGTAATCTGTTAATAACACCTTTTGTATAATCAAGCCGGTCAATTGAAAGTATCATTTTTAAGTTTGAAAAAGTTTTTTAAGGTTAGAAGCTATTTGCTTTATTTCTTTGTCGTTTATTGCATTGTTATACTTTTTAAAATCTATACCTATTGGAAATGCATCTACCTTTACAATTCTATCTTCAAGGGTAATTGTTCCTAATATGTTTTCGTATCCAAGAATGCGACGGACAGAAGTTAAAAAGTGTTGGACATAGTCATAAGTGTGAAAGCCGATAAGGTCTGCTCCTAATAAACCCAGCAATATATCCTTTCGCTACTCTGCAGGGAGAAGTCGGAATATCTCAAATGATGGAAATGGAATATGCAGGAAAAAGCCGATTGGCAAATTATTTCCCATTTTTTCTCTTAATAATTTCGGAAGAAGCATAAGATGATAATCGTGTATCCACACTATGTCGCCGGGTTTTATAAACTCCATAATTCTCTCACAAAAGATCTCATTTACTTTTTTGTAGTGGAGCCAGTAATCAGAATCATACACAACATAAGAAGGGAAATAATGGAAAAGGGGCCAGATAACTTTATTACAAAATCCGTTATAAAACTTATTCACACTGCTTTCTGATATAAAGACAGGATACGCATTATATTCATTTAACATTTTTTCCACTTCTTTTTCATTTCTGCTTTTTATTGTGTTTCCTGGCCAGCCAATCCATATATATGATTTATCTTTTATTGAATCAATGTAAGCACTTAAGCCTGAGGCTAATCCTCCTGCAGTCCTTTGAAGTTCCAAACCACCATCCTTTTCCACAACACTAAATGGCAACCTATTTGAAACTATTACCAATCTCATTACTATTTTTCTATTTGAAAATAATCTTCAAAAACTTTCAAAATCTTGCAACCCTCAAATTAAAATTGTTAACTTTACCCATCAACAAAGCAATCACTAAAAATAACACAACATTTTAACCCCAAAAGCGGATTTAAATTCCACACTGGTTCGATGCTCAC
>CAZQJI010000048.1:0-5714 GCA_964593475.1 uncultured Bacteroidota bacterium
TGCTGTCAAAAGTGCATGACGCATTTCATTATTAATTAACAATTCCTCGGCGTTTATATTCCATTCGTCACTTACATTTTCAAGTGTTTCTTCAATTTGAATGGGCGAAATCTGGTTTCTTTTTCGCTGATTGATCCAGGTATTTCGCATAATTGTGAAAAGCCATGCTTTCACATTTGAGTTTTCGTCAAGTAGATGAATATTCTTTAACGCTCTGTAACAGGTTTCCTGAACAAGGTCTTTTGCATCTTCTTCACTTCCTGTCATAATGATTGCATATCTCAGAAGTGAATCAATTGAGTTAATTATTTCTTTTTTTATTTTTTCGGACACAAAATAAAGTTAAATTTTATTTCTCAACATTGATGTTTTGCGGTTGCATGGATTTTTCAGATAAAAGATAATTAAAAAGAGGGATTGAAAAAAATTGTGGAGCCGACGGGATTTGAACCCGTGACCTCCAGAGTGCGATTCTGGCGCTCTCCCAATCTGAGCTACGGCCCCTTGAAAGTTCAAATAAAATATAACCAACACAAATTGAAAAATCAAATTCACAAATTCAAAGTGCAATTGTTTTTTTCTGCTTAAATTTTTATATTTTCCGTTGCTGAATCACAATAAAAACAAATTAACTTGACAGATGGAAAATTCAATCCTTGATCTCAAAGTCATTGCAACCAAGATACGAATTGACATAATAAAAATGTTAAACCTTGCTGGTTCAGGTCACCCCGGAGGTTCACTTTCCTGTGTTGAAATTCTCGTTGCACTTTTCTGGGAGAAAATTAAGAGAACCCCTGAAAATGCACTTGACCCGAATAGAGACCGTTTCATACTTTCAAAAGGTCATGGAGTTCCAGCTCTTTACGCTGTTTTAGCACATAGAGGGATTATTCCTTATGAAGAAATCTTCACATTGAGAAAGATAAATTCACGACTTCAGGGACATCCATCACGACTTGATTTGCCTTATGTTGAAGCTTCAACAGGTTCGCTCGGTCAGGGTCTTTCAATCGCACAGGGTATTGCGCTTGCTGGAAAAATTGACAGGAAAAATTATCGTGTTTATTGTCTTCTCGGGGACGGCGAGATGCAAGAAGGGCAGGTCTGGGAAGCTATAATGTCTGCGCCAAAATTTAAACTTGACAATTTATGCGCAATCGTTGATTACAATAAAGGTCAAATTGATGGATATGTTAAAGATGTTATGAACATTGAACCACTGGTTGATAAACTCAAAGCTTTTAACTGGAATGTGATTGAAATTGATGGACACGATTTTGAACAAATTCTTTCAGCTCTTGATGAAGCTGAACTTGTCAAAGACAAACCGACATTTATAATTGCTCATACGATAAAAGGCAAAGGTGTTTCATTTATGGAAGATAATCACGAATGGCATGGCAAAGCCCCGAATGATGAAGAAACGAAAATCGCATTAAGAGAACTTGAAGAGCAATTGAATGAACTTTTATCACAAAAGATGGAGGTGAAATAATGCCAGCGAAAGCAACCCGTGTTTCATTTGGTGAAGCGCTTGAGGAACTCGGTGAAAAAATTCCAGATATAGTCGTTCTTGACGCTGACCTTTCAAAATCAACTATGTCAATTAAATTTGCGAAAAAATTTCCTGAAAGATTTTTTGAAATGGGAATAGCAGAGCAGAATATGATTGGGACAGCCGCTGGTCTTGCTCTTGCCGGTAAAATCCCATTCGCTTGCAGTTTTGCGTGTTTCTTAATTGGAAGATATGAAACGATAAGAATATCCGTTGCTTACACAAATGCAAATGTTAAACTTGTCGGGACACACGCTGGAATTGGAATTGGTGAAGATGGCTACAGCCAGATGGGACTTGAAGATATCGCACTTATGCGTGCTTTGCCAAATGTTTCTGTTGTCCAGCCATGCGATGACATTGAAACAAAGCAAGCGGTTGAATATATAGCAACTCATGAAGGTCCTGTCTTTTTGAGATTGACACGCCAAGCTCTTGAAGATGTTAATCCACCTGATTATAAATTTAACTTTGGTAAAGGCGTTGTTTTGAGAGATGGTAAAGATGTGACGATTTTCGCAACCGGCGGCGTTGTCTTCAATTCGCTCCTTGCAGCTGAGGAACTTGAAAAGGATGGAATAAGTGCAAGGGTTGTGAATATTCACACTATAAAACCGATAGATGAAGAACTTGTGATAAGATGTGCGATTGAAACTGGAAGAATTGTCACAGTAGAGGATCACAATATCGTCGGTGGTCTTGGTTCCGCTGTTATGGAGGTTTTATCTGAAAATTATCCTGTTAAAGTTAAAAGGATCGGGATAAAGAAGTTTGGTGAGTCGGGAAGCCCGAAAGCTTTGTATGAAAAATACGGGCTTGATTCTAAAGGCATCGCAAAGGCGGTGAAAGAGTTTTTGAAGTAAATTCAAAGTTCTAAAATGAGGGATTTTTTGAAAGACCTTAACAAAGAGCAAAGGGAAGCTGTAAAGTGGATAAATGGACCTGTCTTAATTCTTGCTGGACCCGGAAGCGGAAAAACTCGTGTATTAACTTATAAAATTGCATATCTTTTATCCCTTGGCGTCAGACCATATGAAATACTTGCCTTAACTTTTACGAACAAGGCAGCTAATGAGATGAAAGAACGGGCGGTTCAGCTTGTCGGGGATGTGGCTAAAAATGTTGTCATTGGGACTTTTCATTCTGTCTTTGCCAAAATTTTGAGACAGGAGGCAGAAAAACTTGGATACACAAAAAGTTTTACGATTTATGATCAGGATGATAGTTTGAGTTTGATAAAAAGTGTGATAAAAGAACTTAACTTTTCCGAGGATAACATAAGCCCATCTCTTGCGCAGGCGAAAATAAGCGCTGTTAAAAACGCACTTGTTACACCCGATGGATTTGCAAGCATTGCGGATAATGATTTTGAGAAGAAGATCGCACAAATTTATAAAGCTTATCAATCCGCTCTCTTTCAGAGGAATGCGATGGACTTTGACGACCTTTTGATGAAAGCTGTTGAACTTTTTGAGAATCATTCCGATGTCCTTGAAAAATATCAAAATCGTTTCAAATACATTCTTGTTGATGAATATCAGGACACGAATCGTGTCCAGTATATACTTTTAAAGATGCTTTCCGCAAAGCACAGGAATTTGTGTGTAATTGGAGATGATGCTCAAAGCATTTACTCCTGGCGAGGTGCTGAGATAAGAAATATACTTGATTTCAAAAGCGATTTCCCGGATTGCAAAATCTTTAAACTTGAACAAAATTATCGCTCAACGAAAAAAATCTTACGTGCTGCTGATTCCGTCATAAAAAACAATACAGAGCAAATTTTAAAAAATCTCTGGACCGAAAATAGCGATGGTGAGCCAATCGTTGTCGTTGAATGTAAAGACGACAGAGACGAAGCTGAAAGGGTCGTCCATTTTATAAAAGAGGAGATAAGAAAAAACAAATACAATCTTCGTGACTTCGTGATTCTTTACAGGACAAACGCACAATCAAGGTTGTTTGAAGATGCGCTAAGGCGTGAGGGATTTCCATATACGATAGTTGGGAGCGTCGCATTTTACAAGAGAAAAGAGGTCAAGGATTTGCTTGCTTATTTGAAAGTTATTGTAAATCCAAGAGATGATGAAAGTTTGTTAAGAATTGTAAACTTTCCGAATCGTGGAATTGGAGATGCGACGATTGAACGAATAAGAGCGTTTGCGATTGCAAAAGGTTTGCCAATGTTTGAAGCGATGTGCAGGGCATATGCGATCCCCGGGCTTACGGATAGAGCGAGGAGAAATGTCTTGAATTTTTGCGCATTGATTCAAAAATATGTTGATTTAAAAGATAAAATAAGCGCTGGTGAACTTGCAAGAGTTCTCGTTGATGATATCGGGCTTATAAGATTTTACAAAGAAGAAGGAACTCCGGAAGCACAGCAGAGGATTGAAAACATAGAGGAACTTTTATCCGCTATAACTGAATTTTCAAATGAAAATCCAGAAGACGGCGGACTTGAAAGATTTCTTGAAGAGGTCTCTTTGATTGCTGATATTGACACATGGGAAAATAAGCGTGATGCTATAACTTTGATGACCCTTCACAGCGCAAAAGGGCTTGAATTCCCCGTCGTTTTCATAACAGGTCTTGAAGAAGGTCTTTTCCCGATTGCGGGTTCTATTTATAATTTGAAAGAACTTGAAGAGGAGAGGCGACTTTTCTATGTTGGAATAACGAGAGCAATGAGAAAACTTTATCTTACCTATGCGAACGAGAGAATGAGGGCGGGCAATCTCTTCAATCAAAAGAGGTCAAGATTTCTTGATGAAATTCCATTTGATATCGTCGTTTTTCAGAAATCAAAAGGTGAAAGAAAAGAGAAAGAACATAAAGTCAAAGAGAGAAATGTTTTTGGCTTGAAGATCGGTTCATTTGTTGAACATGAATTTTTTGGTCGTGGTGTTGTCGTTGATATATCTGGAAGTGGTGAAAATTGCAGAGCGGTGGTTGATTTTGAAAATTACGGGCGAAAACTTTTGCTTGTAAAATACGCAAATCTTAAACTTATCTTTTGAAGATGAAACCCGAAAACATCCAAAAATTGCCAACGCTCGGGGGAACTAAATCAACAAAACTTATTTGCTCAAAAGTTGAGATTAAAAACGGAATGAACATTTTAATCGCAAGTGTGAATTTGAGAGAAAGTGCTGTTTATGTTGCGAAAAATTTTAATTGTTATGTCTTTGGAGTTTATGAGATACCGGAAGTTGTCTTTGAAGCGAAAAGTTCTATTGCAGAAGCAGGTCTTGATGATAAGGTCAGTGTTAAGGTCATGAGCCCGGTTAATCTTGATTTTGGAGATGAGATGTTTGACTTGATAATAAGCGAGGGGATTTTGAGCCAGTATAAGAAGAGTCGCATTCTGAAAGAATTTTATAGGGTTTTGAAGAAGGATTCATTCATCGGAATTGCTGACTTTTACTGGAAGAAAACACCTGTTCCAACTTATGTTAAAGATGCATGGTATGTTGAAGGTGGTGAGATTGAAACGCTTGATGAGAAAGTGAAAATTTTGAAAGATTATGGTTTTGAACCATTCTTTGTCAAAGATATAAGCGAGGAATTGAAGGTTTATTACTCCAAGTTCAGAAAGATAATCCAGAGTTCTCTGAAAGAGCGAAAGTTTACAAAAAGTGAATTCAAGGAAGTTAAAAAATTTAAACACGAGGTCAGCGTTTATCTTGATCAAGGTGGGGACAAATGGATGGGTTATGCCGTGATAGTTGCGAAGAAAGTTTAAAACTTTGATTATTTTCTGCTTTTGGGTAAATTCAAATCAAAAATAAAACTCTTTATGCCTGTAATTGATTTCGCACCGCTCGGGATTAAAATTGAGTGTGAAGAAGGGAAGACGATTTTTGAAGTTGCAAGAGATAATTCAATCCCGATTGCGGAGTCGTGCAATGGTGATAAAATTTGCGGTCATTGCCGGGTTCAAGTAATTGAAGGAATGGAAAATTTATCCGCTCCAGATTCTGAAGAGATGAAATTAATTACGGAGAAAAATTTTTCATCCGATGAACGGCTCGCATGCGCTGTTAAAGTTTATGGGGATGTAAAAATAACGACATCTTACTGGTGAAATGACAAAAATTACAATTGCAGTTGGAAAAGGTTTCTCGGGAGAAATTTTCAGATATGAAGTTGATAA
>CAZQJI010000048.1:5814-15450 GCA_964593475.1 uncultured Bacteroidota bacterium
AAAATTGACTTTATCATCAAGAATAAGTAATTTTTAAACTGCTGAAAACAAATTTTGATTTTAGAAAGTTGTTCAATCAAATTATTTACGAGGTCAACGAAAGAGTCGCGATTATAACGCTCAACAGACCTGAGAAAAGAAATGCTTTAAATCCAGAGCTTGTTGGGGAATTATCAAATGCTTTTGACCTTGCTACTGAAGATGATTCAGTCAGATGTGTTATCCTGACCGGAACCGGAAATTCGTTTTGTTCTGGCGCTGATCTTGAATACATAAAGAAAATTTCTGATTTGAGCTCTTATGAAAATTACATTGATGCAGAAAAACTTGCGAATTTATATTTGAAAATTTACAGATTTCCTAAGCCGACAATTGCGATGGTGAATGGATTTGCGCTCGCCGGTGGTTGCGGTCTTGCAAGCGTCTGCGATTTTATAATTGCATCAAAGGAGAATGCAAAATTCGGATATACCGAACCAAGAATTGGCTTTATCCCGGCGATTGTTATGATTTTTCTTTTGAGAAGGATATCGCCCGGGAAGGCAAGAGAACTTTTACTCCGTGGGAACATAATCAATGCTGATGAAGCAGTTGAAATTGGCTTTGCAAATTATTCCGTTCCGGATGCCGAATTAAAAAATTTTACGCTTAAGTTTGCTCAAGATTTAATTTCAGAAGTAAGCCCGGAGTCAGTTAAATTTGTAAAAGAGATGTTTTCAAATATATATTCTATGGGTTTTGAACAAGCGATTGAATATGCGAAAAGTATGAATTCAATTTCCCGGCTGACCGAAGATTGTAAAAAAGGTATAGAGTTATTTCTTAAAAAAGAAAAAATCAGGTGGTGAAGAAATGAACGAGACGCAACTTCTGGAGGTTAGTCAGAAACTAAAAAGCATAATAAGAAGCGTTCCAAACTTCCCTAAGGAAGGAATTGTTTTCAGGGACATAACAACACTTTTGAAGGACAAGGAAGCGTTTAAACTTGCGGTTGATACTTTTTATCAAAAATACAGAGACATTAAGATTGACAAAGTTGTAAGTGTTGAGTCACGTGGTTTCATCTTCGGCTCTGTGCTTGCTTATTTGCTTGGCGCTGGTTTTGTCCCGATAAGAAAACCGGGAAAACTACCTGCGGAGAAAATTCGTCAAGAATATCAACTTGAATATGGCACGGATGCTATGGAAGTTCATATTGATGCGATTCAACCGGGCGATAAAGTTCTCGTTCACGATGACCTTCTCGCAACCGGTGGGACTGTGTCAGCGGCGTGTAAATTGATTGAACGTCTTGGTGGCGAGGTTGTCGGTATTTGTTTTTTGATTGAATTAAGCTTTTTGAACGGGAGAGAACGTTTGAAAAATTACGATATATTTTCAATCGTCAAATATAACAGCGAACAAGAGCTGTAATGGAAACATCATTTACTTTGACCGTGACGCAGGCTATACAGGCAATTTTATCGCCAGCTGTGATGATTTCATCAAGCGCTTTCTTTTTGTCGGGTTTGAACGCAAGACATTCAACACTTGTCAACAGAGTCAGATTGTTAAACGATGAGAGAAGGAAATTGATAAAAGAACTCGTAAAAAACGGCGAACTTGAATATACCGAAAATGTCCGATTTTTGAGCATAAAGAATCAAATTGATATTCTCGTCAGAAGGATCTGGTATATAAGAAATGCGATGTTGTGCCATATAAGTGCAGCTATTTTCTTTGTTTTGACTTCTTTTGCGATTGCTTTGAATATATTTTTTGCAGGTTCGTTTGTGAGGGAGGTTCCGCTTTATCTTTTTGTGCTTGGACTTTTTTTAGTTCTATGCGGTGTTTGCTTCCTCGGGATTGATGTTTTGGTTTCGTATCGCGTGATTTTGATTGAAGTTAAGGGTGAAGAGTAAAAAATTAAAATTATTTCCAAGTTCTGATGGAGGACAAGATTAAAATTGTGACGACGAACAGAAAGGCGCATCGTGATTATGAAATTCTTGAGACAATTGAAGCAGGTATTGTTTTGAAAGGGACGGAAGTTAAATCCTTGAGACAGGGAAAGGTAAGCATTCAGGATAGTTATGCGATAATTAAAAATGGAGAGGTCTGGCTTCTTAATATGCACATAAGCCCTTATGAATACGGCAACATTCACAATCACGACCCGTTGAGGGATAAAAAACTTCTTCTGCATAAACACGAGATAATTCGTCTTGCCACGAAAGTGAAGGAGCGAGGTTTAACTTTGATACCTCTGAAAATATATTTTAAAAATGGTAAAGCAAAGGTTGAACTTGCTCTTGTGCGTGGTAAGAGAAAATATGAGAAGAAAGAAGATATCGCAGAAAGGGAACTTCAAAGAGAATTAAAACGAAAGTATGCAGACAAATATCGTGAATAAATTAAAAACAAAATTTTAACTTGATGAATTGAAATTCCCCGGTTTGAACGAGCAAATGGATTTAATAAAGCACGGCGTCGTTGAGATAATTCCTGAAGATGAACTTGTCAAAAAAATTGAGAACTCAATAAAGACGGGAAAACCACTCAAAGTAAAATTAGGTTGTGACCCCACCAAGCCAGACCTTCACCTCGGACATTCTGTTGTGTTAAGAAAATTGCGGCATTTTCAGGAACTCGGGCATATTGCTGTTTTGATCATTGGTGATTTCACAGCTATGATCGGCGATCCATCTGGACGAAGCAAGACGAGACCACAACTTTCATTTGAAGAAACACGCATAAATGGACAAACATATTTTGAGCAAGCGAAGAAAATCTTGCTTCCTGAAAGAGTTGAAATAAGATATAACTCCGAATGGCTCGGGAAGATGACATTTGAAGATGTGATACGACTTGCAAGCAAGTATACAGTTGCTCGCATGCTTGAACGGGATGATTTTAGCAAAAGATATAAAGCGGGTGAGCCGATAAGCATTCACGAACTTTTATATCCTCTTGCACAGGCGATGGATTCAGTCGCAATTCAAGCCGATGTTGAACTCGGTGGAACAGATCAAAAATTTAATTTGCTCGTTGGAAGAGATATTCAAAGGGAATTCGGGCAAGAACCGCAGGTTATAATAACGATGCCACTTCTCGTTGGAACGGACGGGGTTGAGAAGATGAGCAAATCACTTGATAATTATATAGCGCTAAATGACCCACCATTTGAAATGTATGGAAAGACGATGTCAATTCCGGATGAGTTGATCTATGATTATTTCCTTCTCACGACCGATCTTCCACCAACGGAGATTCAAAAGATAAAAGCACAGCTTCAAGATCCGAATGTTAACCCGAGGGATTTGAAGCGCAGATTGGCGTGGGAACTTGTTCGTATGTATCATGGGGTTGAAGAAGCAAATAAAGCACAGGAAGAATTTGACAAAATTTTTGTCCGAAAGGAAATTCCAGAAGAAATTGACGAATTTGAAATTGATATTGAAAATTCAAAGATCAGGGTTGTTGAACTTCTCGTTATGACTGGGCTTGCGAGTTCAAAGAGTGAAGCGAAGAGATTAATTCAACTTGGCGGTGTAAGTATTGATGGGGCTAAAATTAACGATATTGATGCACAGGTTGAACTTGGCAAATCTTTTGTCTTAAAAGTTGGAAAAAGAAAATTCTTACGGATAAAACCAAAAGTTAAAAACTAAATCAAAGGAGGGAAAGCAAAATTGTATGTTCCAACCAAAATGTTCCTGACCAAAGGAGTAGGTCGCCACAAAGAGAAGCTTACAAGCTTTGAAATGGCTTTAAGGGATGCAGGCATCGCACAGTTTAATCTCGTTCGTGTTTCAAGTATCTTTCCACCAGGTTGCAAGATAATTCCAAAGAACAAGGGACTTGAATATCTTAAACCCGGGCAGATCGTTCATGTTGTGATAAGTCAGGAATCAAGCAACGAGCCGAATCGCTTGATCGCTGCTTCAATTGGTGTGGCAATTCCTGCTGACTCGGAACAATTTGGATATTTATCAGAGCATCATGCTTTTGGTCAAACCGATGATAAAGCTGGTGAATATGCGGAAGACCTCGCTGCGACGATGCTTGCAACAACGCTTGGGCTTGAATTTGATCCGAACACAAGCTGGGATGAGCGTGAGCAAGTGTGGAAAATGAGCGGTAAAATTGTGAGAACATTTAATATAACTCAATCTGCGATAGTTGATAAAACAGGTTTATGGACGACGGTTGTCGCAGCTGCTGTTTTAATTCCATAAATAAGGTAAGAAGGAAAGGGCAGGCGGGGGGAACCTGCCCTGCGGGGGAACCCAGGGCGGGGGATACCCTGGGTGAGGGAAACTCCTTCATTACCTAAAGCAAATATAATATCTTTTTCATTAAAAGTCAAGTATTATTACAAATGCAAAATGAAATAAGAAAATTTCTTGAATATCTTGAGCTTGAGCGAAATTGCTCTCAAAGAACAATCGGAGCTTACGAAGATGCACTCTATGAGTTTTATTCCTTCATTCTGAATCTTAAAGGTCAAGCCGATGTCCAGAAAATTGATAGAACAATTATAAGAGATTACCTCGCGCATCTCCATTCAAAAGGTTTAAAGAAAACAAGTATTTCTGCTAAATTATCCGCGGTTAAATCCTTTTTCAAGTTTCTTTTGAAACTTAAAATCATCTCCTCAAATCCAACCATTGGTTTTTCACTCAAAACTGAAAGATCACTTCCTGTTTTTCTTGAAGAAGATAAAATTGAAAAATTGATGAATCTCCCGGATTTGAAAACTGAAGAAGGTGTAAGAGATAGGGCAATTCTTGAATTTCTTTACAGCACAGGTGTAAGGGTAAGCGAACTTTGTGGATTAAATATAGATGATGTTGATTTTGCAAATGAAACTGTCAAGGTTCTGGGCAAGGGTGGTAAATTTCGGATTGTCCCGTTTGGAAGGAAAGCAAGAGAAGCCCTGAAATTGTATCTCAAAATCAGAAATAAATTCACAACATCAAAACAAAGTGATGACGATAGAAAAGCGCTTTTTATTTCAAAAAATGGACAGAGGATAACGAAATCAGAAGTTTATCAAATCGTAAGCAAATATATTTCCGCAGTTGCTGACCTTGAGAAAAAAGGTCCGCATGTGTTAAGACATTCATTTGCGACCCATCTTTTAAATCATGGCGCTGATATAATGGCTGTGAAGGAACTTCTCGGACATTCAAGTTTGTCAACGACGCAGAGATATACTCATGTGAGCATTGAGCATCTTAAAAAAACATATAAACTTGCCCATCCACGGTCTGAATAATTTATGCAAGACCGTATCTTTTTCTCAAATACCATTCAATTGAAAGTAAAACTATAATTGCAATTAATGGTTCAAGCCTTGACCACAGGATAAATTCATCTCTTTTCTCAACGATTTCTGGTTTAAAGTCAGACAGGGATGAAATTATTTCTGTTAAGGTGTCAATCTTTTCAACTGTGATAAAAACTCCACCTGTTCTTTGAGCGATTTCTCTGAGCAAATTTGCATCCATCTGCGTTTTCAAAAATTCAATCTCCGATTCGCCAACTGTGAAACGCCCCGAGAAATTTTTGAGCAATTTCTCACGCCTGAAAATATTTGCTTCATATCTGTAATCACCTTTCTGAATGTTGACACCCCCGGAGTAAATCCCATTTCCAATCTGTTCCAGATTTATTTCACTTACTGTTTCCCCATTTTCCTGATTTAAAATTTTCACATTTATTTCCGCATCGTTGACAGGTGAATAATCCTCACTATAAATCTGGGCTGTGAATTCAACTTTTTCATCTTCGCTGAAAAAATTCTTTGCAATTCTAAATTTAATAAATTCCTCTTCCGCGGGGGAGAGAATCCACCTGATAGCGTTGTTTATGAAACTTTCAAAGAAACCATCAAATTCTTCATTTTGAGCGGTTAAAAGTTTCCATCTCCAAATCCCGTAACATAAAATTGAAAGTGTTTTTCTGTTGTTGAGATTATTTGCAATGATAAGTGGATCGTCCGATTCAAAATTTTGATACCTTGCTTTTGCTAAAACAACCGAGCCAGTAGATGGGGTGAAAATCCCACGAATTTTAAATATCGGTGGCAAAATGTTCCAAATGTGATTTTTGTCCCTCAAATCAATAACGGCGTGACTTCTGCCATCTTCAGTTATGATAAGATTTATCACTTCTTCATCACCGGAAACTCGTGAAAACCTGAATGGAAGGACACCCGATAAAATTTTCAACTTTTCAAAATCAATGTTTCTGCTCATCACAAATAAAACTGGCTTGTTTCGTGAAATGATGATGTCTTTGAGTTTGCTTATAAGTTCAGTGTCTGAAGTTTTCACAGGATAGCCGATCAAAACAAAAGCGTCACATTCTTCCGCTTTTTTAAAATCAAAATTTCCCTCAATGAAATCTTTTCCTTTTTTTTCAGTGTAAGAAATTATTTCATAGTTTTTGTTTTCGGCTATAACTCTTTTTATAAACGCGAGGTCCGGGCTTGGTGCACCGCTTAAAATTAAAATTTTATGTTTCCCCCGCAGAACTTTGACATAAAATGATTTTTGATTGTTTTGATAACTTATTTCGTTTGGCAATTGCTGGATTTTGAAGGTGAATTTTTTTGTTCCTTCTTCTTGCGGGATAAATTTAAAATTAACAATTTGTTGATTTACTCCAGAACCCAGAGTTATCTTTTCTCTTGCAATCTCCTTATTCTCATCATACAAATAAACTTGAACATTTTGACCCTCAAATTGTGAACTTTCAATCTTTACCATAACAGGTGTTTCCATACCAGTGTATGCGACTTCATTAGCGATTACATCAACGATTTTCAAGTCCTTCTGGATATTTGAATCGCCAACTCCAATTGTAAAAACTGGAATGCCGATTTTATCGCTGAAATAAATCGGATTTTCACCTGAGTTATAAACCCCGTCAGACACGAGAATAATTGATTTAACATTTTCTTTATCTGAGATCGTTTGAACTTTTTTTAACGCTTTCGTTATGTCCGTTAATCCCCCGGAGAATGTAAGCGAGTCAGTGGTTATCTTTTCTTTTTCAATCGCATCACCAGAGAAGATGAAAAATTTTTTCTCACCGGGTAATTTTATATTTGTTAATTTATCTACAATTTCTTTTGTCGTCTTTTTTCTATCCCCGAGACCGTCTCTTATCCCCATGCTTTTTGAATTGTCAATTAAAATCGCAACCGCAGGTGATTTTTCTGATTTTGTTATCAATGTTAAAATTGGTTCTGCAATTAAGAGAAATGTCAGGAAAACTGCAATTGCTCTTATGAGTGAGAGCAGAAATATCTTTTTCAGTTTTTCGGCGATTGGAATTTTGTAGTATGATAACAGGGCAAATGATATTGAAAATACAATCGCAGTCAAAACCAGCAACACATTCGCACTGAAAGATAGCGACTTCATCAATTTTGGATTTTTTATTTTCAATTTAAACCATAGCGGAGTAAAAACAAAAATTTCATTTATCGGGCGAAATTTTTTAACTTTATGTGAAATCAAAACAAAAAATAGGAACTTATGCAGATAAGAGAAAAGCGACCCGACTGGCTCAGGATAAAACTTCAAGTAAATGAATCATTTATGAATGTGAGAAAAATTGTTGATTTGTATAAACTTCACACAGTTTGTGAAGAAGCAAGATGTCCGAATATGTCAGAGTGCTGGTCAAGGGGGACTGCTACTTTTATGATACTTGGCGATGTTTGCACCCGAAGTTGTGGATTTTGTGCTGTTAAGACAGGCAGACCGACCTGGTTTGATCTTGAGGAACCAAAAAGAGTTGCGCAAGCAGTGAAACTTATGGGGATAAAGCATGCGGTTATTACTTCGGTAAATAGAGATGATTTGAAGGATGGCGGGGCTTGGATTTTCGCTGAGACAATAAGAGAGATAAGAAAACTTGTTCCCGAATGCAGGGTTGAGGTTTTAATCCCTGATTTTAAAGGTGATGAATCAGCGCTTGATCTGGTGATTGAAGCGAAACCTGATATTTTAAATCACAATGTTGAAACAGTTCCACGACTTTACAAAATTGTCCGACCTCAAGCAAAGTATGAGCGAAGTTTGAAAGTCCTTGATTATTGTAAAAAGCATGGGCTTGTGACAAAGACAGGAATGATGCTTGGTATCGGTGAAACCACAGATGAAGTTATTGAGGTGATGAAAGATTTGAGAGCAATTGATGTTGATATACTCACACTCGGACAGTATCTACAACCGACAAAGGAACATCTTCCTGTTGATAGATATGTTCCACCTGAAGAGTTTGAGATGTTGAAAAAGATAGGGCTTGAGATGGGATTTAAATATGTTGAATCAGGTCCGCTTGTAAGGAGTTCATATCACGCTGAATCACATATCGTGTGGTAAAATTAAATTTCAATTGAATGTTTGACCAGATAAAACGACTCGGGAAGGAGACCGCTATTTACGGGATAAGCACTATCATTGGTAGATTTTTAAATTTTATTCTCGTCCCATTTTACACGAATGTCCTCAGACCAGATGAATACGGGGTTGTCACGACAATTTACGCATATATCGCTTTTTTGAATGTTATCTATTCCTACGGGATGGAATCCGCTTATTTGAGATATGCCTCATCTCTTGAGATAGGGAATAAAAAAGAAAACTTTAGCACGCCGTTTATTTCAATTTTCTTCACATCTTTAATTTTCTCGTCAATACTTCATTTTTTTTCAAGCGAGATCGTAAAAGTTATAGATATATCCGAGAAATTTTCAATCTGCGTAAGATATTCTGCCTGGATTTTGTTCTTTGATGCTATTTGTTTAATTCCGCTTGCATATTTACGGCTTGAAGGGAAAGCGTTGGCGTTTTCAACGATTAAAGTAATTAACATTCTTGTTAATGTCGCTTTAAATATTTTTTTGCTTTTGAAGTTTAAACTTGGGGTTTATGGAATTTTCATAAGCGGTCTTGTCGCTTCTGCTGTGACTTTTGTTCTTCTAATTCCTGTAATTTTACAAAATTTTTCTTTTTCTTTCTTGAAAGACCTTTACATCGGGCTTTTGAAATTTGGTCTTCCATATATACCATCAGGTCTTTCTGCGATGGTGATCCAGGTGATTGATCGTCCGATTTTGAAATCTTTGACGGATGAGGCAACTGTTGGAATTTATCAGGCAAATTATCGGCTCGGGATTTTTATGATGCTTTTCGTTTCAATGTTTGATTATGCCTGGAGACCTTTCTTTTTGAGAAATGCGAGCAGAGAAGATGCAAAAGTTCTCTTTTCAAAAGTTATGACATATTTCGTCTCATTTGCTTCGTTTTTGTTTCTTTTAGTGTCTTTTTTCATTGATGATTTCGTCAGGATAAAAATTTTTGGAAGATACATAATTCATCCTGATTACTGGGATGGGCTTGGAATTGTCCCGATAGTTTTGCTGGGTTATCTATTCAACGGGGTCTATGTTAATTTGATAGCCGGAATTTACATAGAAAAGAAAACGAAATATCTACCGTATATAACTGGAATCGGTGCAATTGCAAATATAATTGGAAACTACGCTCTGATACCGAGCATTGGAATGTATGGGTCTGCGTGGGCAACTTTTATAAGCTACTTTGTGATGGCGGTTTCTCTTTTTGTCGTCGTTCA
>CAZQJI010000048.1:15550-18970 GCA_964593475.1 uncultured Bacteroidota bacterium
CTCTTTCACATTGAAGGGAAAAATTTACACTACCGGGAATGAACCATTTGTTGAGCTTGCGATTCAAAGCGATGATGGTAAAGTTTATTTGATCTCCAAAAATTCTCCAGTTTACAGCCAGCTCTGGAAAAATCAGGGAAATTTTGTAGTGGTTGAAGTTGTTAAAACCGAGACAAAAGGACTTGAGAAAGGAAAAATTCTTGTCAAAAGTTTTAAAGTTTTATCAAAGTAAAAATAAATGGAGGTAGCGATGCGAGTTAAATTTATTTTGCTTTGTTTATTTATTCTAAACTTTGCTTTCGGGCAGAATCCGGGAAAAGTTGGAATAGCGAAGACGACGCTTGATGGTTTTGAATCTGATATTGGGACACCGATATGCGGGACAATATTTTTAAACGATGAAATTGGAAATCGTGCACTTGAAAATACAAGAATTTACAATCCGGGACTCTATGCGTTGATGATAAAATCAACGGTTGAAAAAACAACTCCTTTTAAAACAGCTGATACAGTCGGGACAAGAAGAAATTTTTATGTTCTTAATCTGACCACAAATCAATTTGATTACATTGTTGCTGAATTAAGAGCTATCGGGAACTTAACACAGGTCTGGGTTGATACAACGGAATTAAGCAATGGTCATGTGACGCAGGTTGAAGTTGATGCGATTTTGAACGCTTTGGAAAATCAGACCCCATCTGCTTCAAGGGATCCGAGCAAGGGTATAGTTGCGCTTGATCATCAGTATTTTGGAAACCCACCAAATAAAGATGGGGATGGGAAGACAGATTTTTTGATAACCGATATAAAAGATGGCTGGCAACCCGGCGGAAGTTATGTTGCGGGATTTTTCTTCTCCTGGGATCAAACCGATAATGCTGGAAGCAATAGAAGGGATATGCTTTACATTGATTCATACCCGGGAATTTATTACAACAATACGAGGGATCCGCAGAGACCTTTGAGCACACTTGCCCATGAATATCAGCATTTGATTCACTACAATTATGATAGAGATGAAGCGACTTTTGTAAATGAAGGTTTATCTGAAGTTGCAGAAGTCATATGTGGTTATCCGTTGAGAACTCCATCAAGATATTTTAGCAAGACAGATGTCCCGCTTTTTGATTGGAACAATATAAGTGGAAATGTCCTTGCTGATTATGAGAGAGCAGCTTTGTTTACACTTTACTATACAGAGCAACTCGGTGATGATGTCCTGAAACAGGTTGTTCAGGAACCAGCAAATGGAGCTACGGCATATGAGAATGTTTTTTCAAGGAAAGGGACGAACTTTACACAAATTCTGACAAACTGGTTTGTTGCGAATTATCTCAAAGATAGAAGCGTTAACCCCGCTTATGGTTATCTATATCCTGTGCCGGGCACACCAAAAGAGGCAAATTATCACACAGACCCGAATGTAAATGTCACAAATCAAAGCATCTGGGGATATGCTGTTGATTATGTTGTTTTTGCTTTTGGTGAATCTTTGAAAGTCACATTTAGCGCAAGCTCATCGCTTGTTAAAGTCAAAGCAATAAAGTTAGGTCCATCTGTAAAGCAAGTCGTTGATGTCCCAATTGGAACAGAATTTCAAGTCCCTGAATTCGGGACCACAGTTAATACCGTTGTTTTTGTTATTATGAACACTGGTTCAACGAGTGCGACTTATTCATACACATCGCAGGGGCGACAGGTTGCGTTTTATGTTGAGACAGCTTATGACGATGGGACTCCGGATAGATTTTCAGGTCAAGCGAATTTTCTTGGGTTTGGTAATAATCGTGTTGGTTACGGTTGGGCTGTTAAATTCATCCCGGAGGTTGGGATAAATCAACTTGTATCAGCAAAGATACTTGCTGCGTTTGCGCAGGAATTTTCCGGTTCAAATATACCATCAAATGCTCCGAAAGATTTTTATTTCCATGTTTGGTCTGATAATAACGGGCTACCGGGAAACGACATAATTCCGCCGTTTTTGTTCTCAACAAATAGATCGGGTTACGATGGACAATTTTTAACAATTGATCTTACCCCATATGCATCGCAGCTTAAAAATCTCGGAACGGTTTATATTGGTTTCACGGAAAATGATACGATTGGAACTTATGTAGGCATGGATAGTACAACGAAAACAAACTACACATATGCTTTCTTTGGACCAACTCATCCAAGGTATCCAAACACTTGGGTTCCAATGGAAAACCTGCAATTAAGTGATGGAACATCCCTGCGAGGTTGGAACATGATGATGCGTGCGGTTTTTGCATATACAGATACGACGAAGCCAAAACTTATTGTTGGATTTTTCCAGAATCCAATTTTCAGCGAGCGACTTGATGTATTTGTTGCAAGCCCGAGCAAGTTAAACAAAAATAATTTATCCGGCACGCTAACTCAGGGCTCTAATGTGGTAACATTGAATTTCCAGCCGGTCCCAAATTCGGCGGATAAAGTTTTCGTTGATAATAATATAACACTGACATCAAGCGGAACAATTGAAATAAGGGTTAGAAGCACAGCGAAGTATGGATTTATTTATTCTGACACTGCTTACACTTTCAATGTCCAATTCTTGCAATCTGTAAATGGTGGATATATAGCTTCAACAGATGGTAAAATGGAAGTTGAATTTGGAAGAAATGTTTTAAAGGATAACATTTATGTAATTGCTTTTGCCGGAAATTCAGATATCCTGAACGATGAAATTGAAAATTCGGTCAAGACGAGGTTAAGCTCAATTTATACATTAAGCCCCGTCGGATATGAACTTAACAAACCGGCGATTTTGAGAATTCATCTTGACCCAGGCAAAGTTGCATCAATTCCTCCTGAGGAACTTGTGATCGCATACTGGAATGGAACGGAATGGGTTGGTTTGAATTCCGTTGTCTCAAACTCTGGTAATTTGATTTCCGCTGAAATAACCAAGCTTGGTCATTTCATCGTAACAAGAAAAAGCGAAGTCACGACAATTGAGGGTCCGGCTTCGGTTGAAATCCCGAACAGATTTGAACTTTATCAAAACTATCCAAATCCATTTAATCCGTCAACAAGTATAACTTTTGACCTGCCAAAAGATGAATTTGTCACTTTGAAAATTTACAATGTCATAGGTCAGGAAGTGCGAACTCTTGTTAACGAATTCAAAAATGCTGGAAGATATACGGTTGTGTGGGATGGAAAAGACAACACCGGGAAGGTTGTCCCATCTGGAATTTATCTTTACAGGATTAATGCTGGAAGTTTCAGCAAAACAATGAAAATGGTTTTAACAAAATAAAAGTGGGGACAAGGAATGTTGAAAATTTTCAAATCAAGAAATGCTGGATTTTTAAATCTTTTGCTCATTCTTTTTCTCCTTGTTTCTCTTTCAAGTTGTAAAAAAGAGACAACAGGACCAAGTGCGACGATATA
>CAZQJI010000049.1:0-18745 GCA_964593475.1 uncultured Bacteroidota bacterium
TTTGCTTTCTCTAAATCACCCTTCAGCTCGTAACACTCAGCAAGCCGATAATAAGTCATAGGCAAAAATTTCTCATAATCTTTGTAAAGATATTTGACCCTCAAAAATTGAAGTATTGCTTCGTCTATATTTCCGGATTTAAAAAATGTTTCAGCATAAAGATATTGAGCATTTGCTGAAACCTCATCGGTTGGTCTATTTAAGGCAACTGGCTTGACAATTTCCATTGCTTTTGTAATCTCCCCCCGAGCAAGGTAAATTTCACCAGCTTTAACCCTCGCTCTATCCGAAAAGTCAGAGTTCGGGAAATCGCTTATGACTGAATTAAACTTCTTAACAGCATTGGTTGTATCGCCAAAAGAAAGATAACTCAAGCCCGCAAGATAAAGAACCTCATCGTAAAATTTTGCTTTTGTCTCAACCTTGGCAAGAAATTCAATTGCATCAGCATACTTGCCCGAGTTAAAACTTATCCATCCAAGGCGTAAAAGCGCTTTTTGCGTGAATTCATCAACTGGATATTTTGATATGAGATTTTTATAAACCTCAACCGCTTCATAATTTTTGTTTAATGTCTCATAAACTCTGCCGAGTGAGAAATAAACCATTGGCAAAAATTTGCTATTCGGATAATTCGCAATGAATTTTTTGTAAAGATTCACGCCTTCGGAATAATTACCCTGCGAGATTTGAAATTCCGCTTTCTTTATCTGAACAAGCTCAACGAAATCTGGATTCTTACTTTTTGAGATCAATTCATCAACCAGATTTGGATTTTTGCCCTGTGCGGAGAGAGAATATTGAATTCCGGAAACTGCATCAACAGCATATTTTGAGTCAGGGTATTTCTCAATCACCTCAAGATAAGCACTAACCGCAAGGTCATACTTCCCCATGTTGTAATAGGCATCACCAATTCCGTAAAGTGCTTTTGGTGCAACTTCGCTTTGCGGATATTTATCAACAACTTCACGGAACGAATTTATAGCTGGCGTATAATTTTTATCCTGGAAATAAATCCAGCCCATTTGATATTTTGCGTTCGGTGCGAGCGATGAATTTGGAAATTTGTTAATAAGTAAATTCAACATTTCAAGCGAGCGCATAAGTTGTCTCTGACGCAGATAAATCTGCGAAAGCTGGAAATAAGCGTAATCCGCACCGTCTTGATTTTCAAATAAACGAACATAGGAAAGATAATGAGATTCGGCTTGTTTATAGTTTTTCAACATAAAATATGAATCAGCAAGGCGAAGCCGTGCGTCAAGAGATCTTTTCCCGCTTGTGTATTTGCTTAAAAATTTTTCAAACTGTTTTATCGCTTCATTATAATTTCCTTCTTTGAAATAAGACCATGCAATTGAATAAAGTGCCTGCTCTGCGCTTGAACTTTTCGGAAAACGCTTTAAAATTTCATCATAGTATTTTCTGGCGATTTTATAATTGCCAAGATTATAATTCATCTCACCAAGATAAAGGAAAACCGATTCAACATTTGAGCCATCAGGAAACTTTGAGATATATTCTTCAAAAACTTTTATCGCCTCATCATATCTGCGACTTTGCATCAGAGCAATCCCCTCGCTATAAATGTTAAGTTCTTCCCTTTCGTTTGGAATTTTAAATTCCTCTCTTATCATCCTGAAAATTGAAGCACCTTTTGAATAATTCCCCTGTCTTATGTATGATTGAGCCAAAAGTTCAAATGCCTTTATTTTCACATCACTTGTGTCTTCAATGTGGATTTTTTCAAGATAAACAATTGCGCTATCATACCGACCTTTTGAAAAGTAAATCAAACCAAGTTGATAATTTGCCATCGCATAAAGATCTGAATATCCAGCGCTTCGTTCAACAAATTTCTTAAATGATGAAATAGCGCCCGTGGTATCGCCTGAAACTTTCCTGACATCACCCAGATAAAAAAGTGAAAGATTCGCAATCTCATCATCGCCATTTGAAAGTGAATCAAAAACTTGAATCGCTTTATCATAATCCCCACGCTTGTAGTAAATCCAGCCAATTGAATAAGCAGAGTGTCTGCTGAAACTTCCATATGGAAATTTTTTTAAATAATTCTCATAATAAAACTTCGCTGAGTCAAACAAGCCAAGAGCATAAAAACCCTCACCAATCATAAACAAAACTTTCTCATCTTCAAAACCCTCACTCAAAAATTCCTTGCCAAGTTTTATAACCTCATCATAATTTTTCACCCTGTAATGACAGTCCACCAGGTTCAATTTCGCATTTTTCAAAATTTTGTCAAGTTTTTCCCTGCGGTTAAATTTCTCAATCAAAAGATTATATTTCTCAATCGCCTCGTTAAACTTCCCCTGCCGTTGATAAATTAATCCAGCGGAAAAAATTGAATACGGAGCGATTTCATCTGTTGTGTCAACTTCATAAGAGAGCGTGTAATATCTAAGTGCGTTCTTAAAATCATTTTGTCCAAAGTAAATTTCCCCGAGATAATACGCAGATTGTGAGACCAAACTTTTATCCGATGATATTTCAATTGCGGTTTTAAATTTATCAATTGCTCCTTTGTAATTTTTCTGTTTGAGATAAATTTCACCGATTCTAAAATTTATGCGATCTTTAAATCTCGTGGATGGAATTTCGGAGAGCAAGTTCTGGTAGATTTTTAAAGCCGAATCATATTCGCCGAGTTTAAGCATTGATTCAGCGCTGAAGAAGTGCGCCTCTTCAATAAATTTGCTTTCGGGATAGTTTTTGATGAATTTTTGAAACTCTGAGAAAGCAATTTGATACATGCCATCTTCAAAGAGCGAATAAGCGAACTTAAAATCTTTCATCTCTTGAACGCTTACCTGTGAAAATGTCAGATTTGTTAAGATTAAAACAACGAGTGAAAAATTTTTCAACATCATTTTCTCCGAGTTTATTACTAATTGCAAATATAAGAACGAAGCGATTTTAAAGCAAGAAAAACAGTTGATAAATCCTGATACTTGATTAAATTTTAAATAAAAAATCAGTAAAAATGGAAAATGTCATATTGATAACAATTTCTTCCCTGCTTTTAATCGCCTATGCTTCTGATATCGCCTCATCAAGAACGAAAATACCGACCGTGATAGTTTTGTTTTTTCTCGGCTGGCTTGTGAAACAGGTCTCTATACTTTTAAATTTGCAACTTCCAGATCTTGAACCAATTTTATCTGCACTTGGAACTGTTGGATTAATCTTAATAGTCCTTGAAGGTGCGCTTGAAATTGAAATAGAAAAGCCGAAATTGAAACTAATCTTGAAATCGGCTTTATCTGCGTTCTTATTATCCGTTTTGCTGGCTATCGTTTTATCATTTTTATTTTCTCTGGTTTACGAAGTTGAGTTTGGCAAAGCATTTTTAAATTCCGTTCCCTTTGCCATCATAAGCAGTGCAATTGCGATCCCAAGCGTATCAAATTTTCCAGCAATTCTAAAAGAATTTGTCGTTTATGAAACAAGCACATCGGACATACTCGGTATAATTTACTTCAATTTTGCTCAAAACATAGCGAAATATGGTTTTGGGGTTGATCAGTTATTTCTTATGCTTTTTTATTTATTGCTTATGGCTTTGATATCCATACTTGCAACACTCGGACTTTCGTTCTTGTTTACAAAACTTAAATATAATGTCAGATTTACCCCGATCCTGCTTTTAATAATTTTGATTTATTCAATTTCAAAATTATTTCACTTGCCCTCTTTGATCTTCATACTCACACTTGGGCTTTTCGTTGCAAATTTAAGGAAAATTGACGAACTGGTTGGATTTAAAAATTTTAATTTCGTTGAAATTGAAAAAGATATTGAAAGATTTAAAGAGATTGTTTACGAGATGACCTTTCTCGCCCGTTCTTTTTTCTTCTTGACATTTGGATATGTGATTCAAACCCATGAGATAATTCAGTTTGATTCAATTATAATCAGCGTTATCATTACGGCTTTAATTTTTGTTTCAAGATTTTTCCATCTTAAAGTTTTAAAACTTCCTGTTAGACCTCTGCTTTATATTGTGCCGAGGGGATTGATCACAATTTTACTTTTTCTATCAATTGAGCCGCCTCAAAATATACCCGAGATAAGCAGATCGGTTATAATACAGGTTATTATCTTAACAAATTTGATTATGGCGATCGGACTTGTCAGAAGCGGAAAGATTCCAGATGAGGAGAACTTGAAAAATTATCTTGTTTGAATTGCCTGTGGTTGCTTCTTTGATGAGCGCTGTTTCTTTTCTCCCGATGAGATGTATTTTTCAATTATTGAAAGAAGTTCGTTCTTCCCGACACCAGTTATTGCAGAAAAAGGTATGAAGTCCTGGCAATATTTTAACTTGCCAAATGAATTTTTTATCATTTCAACCTGCCTTGCGATCTTACTGCGTGCAATTTTATCAATTTTAGTTATAACAATAATGTACGGGATCTTGAAATAGTCAAGCCATCCTGCCATCATTTTATCAAGTTCCGTTGGCTCATGGCGAGCATCAACTATGTGCAAGACAAGTTTTATTTGCTCACGATTGCTGAGATAGTTCTCAATAAGTTTGCTCCATCTCGCTTTCACATGCTCTGGGACACGAGCATAACCATATCCGGGCAAATCAACAAGGTAAAATGATTCGTTGATCAAAAAATAATTTAAGGTCTGCGTCTTCCCGGGGGTTGAACTGATGAAGGCAAGATTCTTCTTACCGCAGAGTTTATTTATAAGTGATGATTTCCCAACATTTGATCTTCCAACAAGAGCAATTTCAGGTAAACCATCGGTTGGCAATTGTTTTACATCTGTTAAACTTGCGATGAACCTTGCGGATGTAATCCTCATAGCACTGGGGATTTTGTGTTTTTAAACGACAGCGGAGCTTGGGGCTCCGCTTGAAAATTAAGTTTGTGCTGTTTGCTCTGCGGTTTGCTGGGTTTCAGATACGGGCTGTGATTCAACCTTCTTTTCCTTCTTCGGCTTAACCATACCTGTTCCGATATTGTAATCAACAAGTTCAAGCACCGCAAGTTCAGCCGAATCTCCACGCCTGTAACCAAGGCGAACAACTCTTGTATAACCTCCGGGTCTATCCATAACTCTCGGTGCTATTTCATTAAACAATTCCTTCAATGCTTCTCTATTCTTGATAAATCTTGCAACAAGTCGTCTTGCGGGTATATCACCACGTTTCGCCTTGGTGATGAGTTTCTCGGCAAATCTTCGGGCTTCTTTCGCTTTTGCAACTGTTGTAATTATCCTCTTATGTAAAAAAAGAGCAGTTGCAAGAGCCGATAAAGTGGCTTTCCTGTGGCTGTGGGTTCTTTTTAACTTTCTTCCCTTCTTCAGATGTCGCATTTAAACACCTCCAAAAATTTTTTTAACTTTCCTTGAGATATTTATCCACATCAAAACCGAAATGCAAACCATATCCTTCTATAACTCTTTTTATTTCATTCAACGAACCCCTTCCAAAATTCCTGAAACTTAACATCTGATGTTCCTGATACCGCACAATATCCCCAACTGTGTTTAAACCATTTTGCTTCAAAATGTTGTATGTCCTTATGTTCAAATAAAGTTCTTCAATCGGGGTTTTTAAAATTTTCTTGATTCTGTCTTTTTCGCTTACAACTTTCTCACCTGATTCAGCTTTTGGCTGTTGAGGTTCCATCTGCGGTTGAAGTTCAATAACTATCTCAAAGTGATCTTTTAAAATTTTAGCAGCAAGCACAAGCGCATCGTCTGGAGCAACCGAGCCGTCAGTTTCAATTTCAATTGTTAATTTCTCATAATCACCTTTTTGTTTCAACCTGACATTTTCAATAAAATATCTCACATTCTTTATCGGAGTGAAAATCGCATCAAGAAGTATTATCCCCTGTTGCGGGGTAACAGGTGGCGCTGGCTCAAGATATTGAAGCTCTTCTGCCGGGACATATCCTTTTCCATATCCAATCCATAAATCCATCTCAAATTCTATATTTCCCGTGACATCCATAATGTGATGTTCCGGATTTAAAATCTCAATTCCAGAATTTTGCTTTTGAATATCTCCTGCTTTAAACTGCGTCGGACCTTTTACAAGGACATTAACTTTTTTAATTGATTTATCTATCAATTTGAACCGCACACCTTTCAAATTCAAAACTATATCCGCGACATCTTCAACAACTCCGGGGATAGTTGAAAATTCGTGAAGCACACCTTCTATTTTTACAGCTATGAAAGCATAACCCGGAATTGAAGATAGAAGAACTCTCCTCAATGCATTTCCAATTGTCACACCATAACCACGTTCAAGCGGTTGAAGAATGAATCTTCCAAATGTGTTTGAATAGGTTGCTTCGTCCGTTACCACATTTTCCGGAAAAACCAATGAAATGTTTAACATATTTTACCTCTATAACTTTAATTTTTACTTGGAATAAAGCTCAACTATCAACTGTTCATTTACATTCACAGGAATTTCAGAACGCTCGGGTATATACATAAACACACCGCTCAAAGTTGCTTTGTTAAGCTGAAGCCATGGGACAAGGCTTGTTTCAGTAACTCGTTTCAGTGAGTTATGAATTATCTCAAGTTCTTTGCTTTTATCCCTGACTCTTATTTCATCACCTGGTTCAACCAGATAAGATGGAATATCAACAACTTTACCATTCACAAGTATATGTCTGTGCTTGACAAGTTGCCTTGCTGCTTTTCTTGATGGAGCAAAACCAAGGCGATAGACAACATTGTCAAGTCGTCTCTCAAGAATTTTCAACAAATTCTCACCTGTTTTACCTTTTTGCTTGGTAGCCATTTCAAAATATCTTCTGAATTGACGTTCAAACACACCGTAAATCCTGCGAAGTTTTTGTTTCTCTCTCAATTGAATCCCATATTCAGACAATCTTGCACGTCTTAAAGGACCATGTTGCCCGGGTGGATAATTCTTCTTTTCAAGCGGACATTTTTCAGTGTAACATTTCTCACCTTTGAGATAAAGTTTCATCCTCTCTCTTCTGCAAAGCCTGCAAACTGGACCTGTGTATCTTCCCATAATTTGTGTTTAATTTTTAATTTTTAAACTCTTCTTCTTTTCGGTGGTCTGCAACCATTATGCGGAATTGGTGTGACATCACGAATAGTCAAAATTTCAAGCCCTGCTGTTTGAAGAGCACGAATTGCTGCTTCTCTGCCAGAGCCAGGACCCTTTACAAGCACATCAACTTTCCTAACACCAAGATTATAAGCTTCCTTTGCTGCTGCTTCAGCTGCAAGTTGTGCTGCAAAAGGTGTCCCTTTTTTAGTTCCTTTATAACCAATTCTCCCTCCAGACGACCAAGCAAGGACATTCCCGTATCTATCCGTTATCGTAACAATCGTGTTATTGAATGTCGCTTTAATATGTGCTATGCCGTGAGCATCTACCTGGATTTTCTTCTTTTGCTTTTTTGTCTTCGCCAACTTCTCCTCCAGATTTAATTTTTACTTTTTAGCTGTTGCTTTCTTCTTACCGGGGACAGTTTTCCTCTTACCTTTTCTGGTTCTTGCGTTCGTTCTTGTCCTCTGACCACGAACTGGCAAACCAAGACGATGTCTCAAACCACGATAACAGCCAATATCCATAAGACGCTTTATATTCATCTGGATCTCTGCTCTTAAAGCACCTTCAACCTTATACTCTGTGTTTATAATATCTCTTATCTTGCTTATCTCTTCATCCGTAAGCTCACCTATTTTTTTCATCGGGTCTACACCGGCTTTTTCAAGTATTTTTAAAGCAGAACTTCTTCCAATTCCATAGATGTAAGTTAGCGCAATAAACGCTCTTTTATTTCTTGGCAACTCAACACCTGCTATTCTTGCCATAGCTCTTTAACCTTGCCTTTGTTTATGCTTTGGATTTTTTTTGCAAACTACTCTTACAACTCCCTTGCGTTTAATAATTTTACAATGCTCACAAATTTTTTTTACTGATGACCGAACTTTCATTTTTCAATCCTGAATTTATTTATATCTGTAAATAATTCTTCCTTTCGTCAAATCATAAGGCGAAAGTTCAACCTGAACTTTATCACCTGGCAAAATTTTGATAAAATGAATTCTCATCTTACCCGAAACATGCGCTATAACTTCGTGTCCTGTATCAAGTTTAACTTTAAAAGTTGCATTTGGCAATGCCTCAACCACGACGCCATCAACTTTAATTCCTTCCTGTTTTGGCATTACAAGGTTAAAATTTCTGGTTTTCCTTTCCTAACGACAATTGTATGTTCAAAATGCGCTGATGGTAAACCATCAAGCGTATAAACCGTCCATCCATCACTTCCAAAATAAACCTGCCAGGTTCCAGCGTTAACCATCGGCTCAATTGCAAGCGTCATTCCCTCACGCAATCTAATTCCTTTGCCTTTTTGACCGAAGTTAGGAACAGGCGGTTCCTCATGCAATCTTTTCCCTATCCCATGACCAACAAGGTCACGAACAACTGAAAAACCCTGGGATTCTACATAACTTTGAATAGCGTAACCTATGTCAAAAAGCCGATTACCATCAACTGCTTGTTCAATTCCGATATAAAGTGCTTTCTCTGTAACTTCCATCAATCTTTTTTTCTCGCTGTTAACTTCTCCAACTGCAAATGTTTTCGCAGCATCTCCATAATATCCATCAACAATAACTCCGACATCTATTGAGACAATCTGACCTTCCCTTAAAATCTTATCTTTGGTTGGTATCCCGTGAACAACCTCATTGTCAATTGAAACACATAAAGTAGCAGGAAAAAGATTTTTTTTGTTAAAACCATAACCTTTGAAAGCGGGTTTTGCTCCTTGCGAAAGTATGTAATCCTCTGCTATTTTATCAAGTTCATAAGCAGATATTCCGGGTTTAATGTATTTTCCGAGCAATTTCAAAACATCTGCGACAATTTTTCCAGCTTTTCTCATCAAATCTATTTCTCTTTCGCTCTTTATACTCACTCCCTTAATAGCCAACCCTGCTCTTTATTCTACCTGTTTTCATAAATCCATCATAATGCCTCATTAAAAGATATGTCTCTATTTGCTGCAATGTATCAAGTGCAACTCCAACAACGATAAGCAAGCTTGTTCCTCCAAAGAATGAAGCCATCGTGGGTGAAACACCCAATCTTATCATAAAGCCCGGAAGAATTGCAATTATCGCAAGGAAGATTGAACCCGGCAATGTTATCTTTGTCAGAATATTATCAATAAAATCTGCTGTGTTCTTCCCGGGTCTTATTCCGGGGATAAAACCACCTTGCTTTCTCATCGTATCAGCAATATCCTGCGGATTGAAAACAATCGCCGTGTATAAATAGGTGAAAAATATCACAAGCAATGCATAGACAAAACTATACCAGAACGATGTATAATTGAAATTTGCTGCGAACTCTTGCAATGTTTCACTCTGCGGGAAAAATGTTATTATCGTGCTTGGTAAAAACATCACTGACTGAGCAAAAATTATTGGCATAACACCAGCAGCATTAACTCTGATCGGGATATACTGCGTAACTCCACCATAAACTCTCCTTCCAACAACTCTCTTCGCATATTGAACCGGTATTCTTCTTGTCCCTGTCGTAACAAATATGACAAGCGCAACGACAAGAACCATTCCCGTAAGAATCAATATCTCTTCAATTATACTTCTTGAGCCAGTTTTTATCATTTGAAACTCCTCAAGGACAGCATTTGGGAATCTCGCTATAATTCCGACAAAGATTATCAAAGAGATTCCATTTCCAATTCCTCGCTCCGTGATCTGTTCACCAAGCCACATTATAAAAATCGTTCCAGCTGTTAAGATAAAAACTGTGCTTATCACAAATCCCAAACCTTTGACGGCATCCGGGACGATCGGCAAACCTCCGGGCGTTGTCATGCTCATCAATCTTATACTAACACCCCAGGCTTGAAGAGCTGCAACCAGAACCGTCCCCTGCCTTGCGTATTGTTCAAGTTTTCTACGACCCTCTTCTCCTTCTTGCTGTAATTTCCTGAAATATGGAACAACAGCGCCAAGCAATTGAAGTATAATCGCTGCACTTATATAAGGCATTATACCGAGTGCGAAAACCGCTGCATTTTGAAAAGCTCCACCTGCGAAAAGGTCATAAAGAGCAAACAACGAATTTTGAGATTGACTTCTTATAACTTCGGCAAGAAGCGAAGCATCAACACCGGGTAAAGTAATATGAGCTCCGATTCGGACAACAGCAAGAAGCGCAATAGTAAAGAGAATTCTATCACGGAGCTCCTCAATCTTGAAGATATTTCTGAGATTTTCAACTAATTTGCTCATAGCTTTATCGCTTTACCTCCAATTGCTTGTATCTTTTGCAAAGCAGATTTGCTGAAAGCATGGGCTGAAATTTCAAGTGCAACTTTTAATTCTCCATCGCCTAAAATTTTCACAGGTAAACTTTTTTTGGAGACAGCTCCAACTTCATAAAGTAATTCAGGTGTGACTTTTGTATCAGGTGAAATTTTGCCCTTATCAATTAATTCTTGAAGTCGGCTTAAATTGACAATTTGATATTCAACTCTAAAAGGATTCCTGAATCCACGTTTTGGAATTCTTCTTATAAGGGGCATTTGACCACCTTCAAACCACGGGCGTATGCTCTCACCTGATCTTGATTTTTGACCTTTATGACCGCGTGTTGATGTCCCGCCGTGCCCGGAACCTTGACCTCTGCCAATTCTTTTCTCTTTCTTCCTTGAACCAGGCGCTGGTCTTAAATTGCTCAATATATTAGGCATTTTCTCCTCCATCCTCTATTTCTTCTACAACCACAAGATGTTTAACCTTGTTGATCATTCCACGAATTACAGGTGAATCATAATGAATCACAGTTTTATGCGGTTTCCCAAGTCCAAGAGCTTTAATTGTTCGTCGCTGTTTTTCCGGGGTTCCGATTATGCTTCTTACCTGTGTAATTTTTAATTTCTTTGCCATCTTAAGCTCAAATTTAAATTTTTACAAGTGAATCTGATTCAAACAACTCTTTAAGCGTCATACCGCGCTTGCGCGCAACTTCTCTCGCATCCATCATACTTGTCAACGCCTTCAAAGTCGCTTTTACAGTGTTATGCGGATTCGTTGAGCCGAAACATTTTGTTAACACATTTTGCACACCAGCAAGTTCAAGCACAGCTCTTACAGCGCCACCAGCGATTATTCCAGTTCCAGGCGCTGCTGGTTTAATCAAAACTTTCGCTGCACCAAACTTCGCAACTATCTCATGAGGAACTGTTCCATTGACTATCGGGACCTCAACGATGTTTTTCTTTGCATTTTCACTTGCTTTTTGAATTGCATCCGTTACCTCACGACCTTTCCCGAGACCAACACCAACATGACCATTTTTATCACCAACAACTACAATTGCGCTAAAGCGAATTCTTTTACCACCTTTAACAACCTTTGCAGTTCTGTTAATTGCAACAAGTTTTTCCTTTAAACCTTCAATTTCCGTCGGCTTAACTTTTTTTATCTTCGGCAATTTACCTTGATTATTTTGTTTTCACTAAAAGATTAATCCACCCTCACGAGCAGCTTCAGCCAGTGCTTTTACCCTTCCGTGATATTTATAACCGTTTCTGTCAAAAACAACTTTCGTTATACCTTTCTCAAGCGCCTTTTTCGCAAGCGCAAGTCCAACAATTCTGCTTACTTCGGTCTTTGTCTTTGCGTTTTTAACTTCGTCTCTTATCTCTTTTGACAAACTTGACATTGCAACAAGCGTATGACCTTTGGTATCGTCAATTATTTGAGCATAGATGTGCTTTAAACTTCTATAAACTGATAATCTCGGTCTTTCTGGCGTCCCAAAAATTTTTGACCGAACACGCTTCCTTATTTTCTCTCGTCTTATTCTCTTCTTTTCAAATTCTCGCTTTATCATATTACAAATTTAACCAATTTTATTTTAAATTCCGAACGAGGTTACGCCCTATGTGGACCCGCCTCGTTCATTTTTACTTACCCGCTGCTTTTCCAGCTTTCATTCTTATGACTTCACCTTCATAACGTATACCTTTACCTTTATATGGTTCAGGTGGTCTGAAAGAACGAATCTTCGCAGCAACCTGTCCGACAAGTTGTTTATCAATTCCACTCACGACAATATTTGTCGGCTGTGGAACTTCAATCTTAACTCCATCGGGCGGGATAAAAATTATAGGATGCGAATAACCAAGATAAAGGATAAGAGCTTTACCCTTTAACTCAGCCCTATATCCAATTCCGACAATTTCAAGTTTTTTCGTATAACCTTGCGAAACACCAATAACCATATTGTTAATCAAGGCTCTCCACAATCCATGCAACGCTTTGTCTGTTCGTGAATCGCTTTTTCTTTTTACAAGAATTTGATCTGAAGAAATCTCAACTTCTATTCTCGGATGGACATGAGCTGTAAGCTCTCCTTTTGGACCGGATACCTTTAAAACTCCGTTCGTTTTCTCAACTTTTACACCTTTCGGTATCGGTATCGGTTTCTTTCCAATTCTTGACATTTTTCGCGCTGAATTTATTTTACTTGATATTACCAGACATAGCAAATTACTTCGCCACCGACCCTTTCTTTTCTCGCACGACGGTCGGTCATAACTCCCTTATTAGTTGTTAGAATTGCTATCCCAAGACCATTTAAAACACGTGGTATCTCATCAACTCCAACATAAATTCTTCTTCCCGGCTTGCTCACACGCACAATATTTGTAATCGCTGGCTCGCCGTCTTCAGTATACTTGAGATAAATTCTCAATATTCCCTGCTTCCCATCCTCAATAACTTCGTAACCTTTTATATATTTTTGCTCAAGTAAAATTTGAGCAATTGCTCTTTTAAGTTTTGAAGAAGGAGCTTCAACAACCTTATGCCTTGCTCTGACCGCATTTCTTATTCTTGTTAAAAAATCCGCAATTGGATCTGTCATCATGGCTTCTGTCTCTTTCCTATTTAATTTTTACCAGCTTGCTTTTCTTACACCCGGAATTTTTCCTTCAAGTGCAAGTTTTCTGAAACAAATTCTACATAATCCAAATTTTCTGTAATAACCTCTTGGTCTTCCGCAAATTGAACAACGATTTCTTTTTCTGACCTTATATTTTGGTTCTCTTAACGCCTTTTGAATTGATGCTTTACGTGCCAAGTTTCAACCTTTGTGATTTGTTTTTACGCTGCTGCTTTTTCTTCAACTACAACTTCACGCTTTACAAACGGCATACCAAACAATTTTAACAGCTCATAAGCTTCCTCATCTGTTCTCGCAGTTGTCACTATCGTGATATCCATCCCAAAAATTCTTTCAACCTCATCAACATTAATTTCGGGGAAAATTATATGCTCCTTTATTCCAAGCGTATAATTACCTCTTCCATCAAATGATTTATCCGACAAACCTCTGAAGTCCCTGATTCTCGGGATCGCAGCATTTATTAATCTATCAAGAAATTCATACATCCGTTCACGCCTTAATGTAACCTTGCATCCGATAGCCATACCGGCTCTCAACTTGAAATTTGAAATTGACTTTCTTGCTCTTCTTATAACAGGTTGTTGTCCTGTTATCTTTGCAAGCTCTTTCATTGCCATTTCAAGAAGTTTAGGGTCCTGCGTGGCTTGACCAACACCCATATTGACAACAATTTTTACAAGTCGTGGAACTTGCATCACACTCTTATAGCCGAACTTTTTCATCATCTCAGGAATTATCACTTCCTGATAAAGTTTCTTCAACCTTGGGACAACTTTTTCCTGTGTCTCGGGGACTTCTTGAATCTCTTCTTGTTGTTTTTTCTGCTTTTTTTCCTTTGCCATTGTCTTTCACCTCTGTTTTAATTAAAACATTTCACCACATTTTTTACAAACTCTCATCTTGCTCCTTTTCCCATCGCTTGAAACAAGCGTCGTATGCCCAACTCTCGTAGCCTGACCACACTTCGGGCAAACAAGCATCACATTTGAAACATGAATCGGAGCTTCCATCTCAATTATTCCACCCTGCGGATATTTCGGTGATTTTCTCACATGCTTTTTAACAATATTCACACCTTCAACAAGAACTCGTTCCCTTTCACGAATGACCTTCAAAACTTTTCCAATTTTACCCTTATAATTTCCGGCTATGACTTTTACAGTGTCATTTTTCTTAATGTTCATTATCCCTCTCAAAATTTAAATTTTTAAACAACTTCAGGTGCAAGAGAAATAATTTTCATAAACTGTTTCTCACGAAGCTCCCTTGCAACCGGACCAAAGATTCTTGTCCCTCTGGGCTCACCATATTTATCAAGCAAAACAACCGCATTCTCATCAAATCTAACATAAGAGCCATCTTTGCGCCTGATTTCCTTCTTTGTGCGAACAACCACAGCTCGGGTGACCTCACCTTTCTTTATCGGTGCTCCCGGTATAGCGCTTTTAACTGAAACAACGATGATGTCTCCAACTGTTGCGGTCAACCTTTGATGCTGACCTATGATACCAATACAACGAACCTTCTTGGCTCCGGAGTTATCAGCGACGACTAAATCTGTTTCTCTTCTTATCATGGCAATCTCAAAAATTTATTTTGCTCTTTCTATAATTTCAACAAGACGCCATCTTTTATGACGACTTAAAGGTCTTGTTTCCATAATTTTGACAATATCCCCAATGTTACACTCATTATTTTCATCGTGAGCCATAACTTTGGTAGTTCTGACATAAACCTTTTTGTAAATCGGATGCATAACTCTCCTCTCAATCGCAACGACGATTGTTTTGTTCATCTTGTTGCTTACAACTCTACCAATCCTAACTTTCCTCTGTCCACGCTTTGGCTTTTCTTGTGATACCGTTTGAGATGATGTTTCTCCCTGAACCTGCGTTGTTTCTTTCTCTTGAATTTTTTCCTCGCTCATCAGGCAACCTTACTCTCTTTTGTTTTCTCTCTTTCTCTTTGAAGTTCTCTTTCTCTTAAAATAGTTTTCATCCGTGCGATATCCTTGCGAATCATCTTAAATCTGTGCGGCTTTTCAAGCTGACCCAGTGCTTTCTGAAACCTCAGGTTAAAAAGTTCTTCTTCAAGCTCTTTTATCCTTTGCTTTATTTCTTCATCCGAAAGTTGTCTTATTTCACTTGCCTTCATCTTACGCTCAATTTTATTTAGATTTAACCTCCTGCTTCAACTCTTGCGACAAACTTTGTCTTAATAGGGAGTTTATCTGCTGCGAGTTTAAGTGCTTCCTCAGCAACATCACGAGTAACACCGCCAACCTCAAACATTATACGACCGGGCTTAACAACCGCAACCCATCCTTCAACATTTCCTTTACCTTTACCCATACGTGTTTCTGCCGGTTTCTTTGTATAAGGTTTATCAGGAAAAATTCTAATCCAGATTTTTCCACCTCTTTTTAAAGTTCTTGAAATGGCAACACGAGCTGCTTCAATCTGCTTGTTGGTAATCCATGCCGGTTCAAGCGCCTTTAATCCATAATCTCCAAAAGCAAGCGTAGATGCTCTGTATGATTTGCCTTTTAAACGACCACGCTGTTGCTTCCTGTATTTGGTTCTGCTTGGCATTAACATAGTTCAAAACTCCAGAATTATTTTTTAACGAAGTTGTGGTTTTCGTCCTAAAACTTCACCTTTGAAAATCCAGACCTTAACACCAATTTTGCCATAAATTGTCAACGCTTCTGCGATTGCGAAATCAATATCAGCTCTAATCGTATGAAGAGGAACCCTCCCTTCAAGATACCATTCACTTCTTGCAATTTCAGCTCCAGCCAATCTACCAGAACACATAACTTTAATTCCCTGAGCTCCCATCCTCATAGCAGCAGTTACAGCAGCTTTCATCGCTCTTCTGTAAGAAACTCTGTTTTCAATTTGAGCTGCTATCGCCTCAGCAACAAGATAAGCATCAAGCTCAGGTCGCTTGATCTCAATGACCTCAATTTTAACTTCTTTCCCGGTCAATCTCTTTAATTCCTCCTGCAACAATTCAATATCCTTACCGCCTTTACCGATGACCATACCGGGTCTTGAAGTATGAATTCTGATCTCAATTTGCTTGGTTTTTCTGTCAATTATAATTCTTGACACTCCACTTCTTTTAAGACGGCTTCTGAGATAATTCTGAATCATTAAATCTTCTTGCAATTTCTCTGCGAAATTCTTATCATCGTACCAGTGAGCGTCCCAATCTCTAATTATTCCGAGCCGAAAACCTATGGGATGTGTTTTCTGTCCCAAGACGCCTCCACCAAACTATTTTGTTTTTGATTTGTTTTTCTCTTTTTCAGATTTTTCTGCAACAACTATTGTTAAATGATTGCTTCTTCTCCTGATTATATAAGCTCTGCCAAAAGGTGCAGGCAAAATTCTCTTAAGCATTGGACCGGGATCAACATAGGCAGCTTTTACATAAAGATCAGAAAGGTCAACTCTCCTCTCGGTCTCCTTATTCATAAAATTAGCAACTGCAGATCTTAAAACTTTTTCGGCAATTTTTGCTGCGCGTTTTGGGGTATAATGCAAGATATTTAATGCTTCATCAACTGATTTACCTCTTATTAAATCAATCACTACTCTCATCTTTCTCGGTGATGATGGTATATACCTTGCGACCGCTTTTGCTTCCATGTTTTAATATCCAGATTTACTTTTTCATTTTACTTGCTTTCTCGGCTTTCGTTCCGGGATGCCCTCTAAAGGTTCTCGTCGGGGCAAACTCACCAAGTTTATGACCAACCATATTTTCAGTCACATAAACAGGGATAAACTGTTTGCCATTATGAACAGCAAAAGTGAAACCAACGAAATCCGGGATAATTGTACAATCACGAGCCCAGGTCTTTATAACTTTCTTTTGACCTGTCTTGAGCATTTCTTGAACTTTCTTCAAAAGCTTTTGATCTACATATGGACCTTTTTTAAGAGAACGAGCCATATCAAGTTATCGTTTTATTTTTTCTTTCTTCTTGCAACAATGTATTTATCTGACGGTTTATTCTTCTTTCTCGTCTTCTTTCCTTTTGTATGCCAGCCCCAGGGTGAAACAGGGTGCGGATTACCTTGCGGAGCCTTACCTTCACCGCCACCGTGTGGATGATCAACCGGGTTCATGGCAACTCCTCGGACATAAGGTCTTCTGCCAAGCCAGCGCGCTCTTCCTGCTTTACCAATCGTTATGTTCTCATGATCAAGATTACCGACTATCCCGATCGTTGCATAACAATTCAAATGAATTTTTCTCAACTCTCCTGACGGCAGACGAAGAAGTGCATAATCCCCTTCTTTTGCCATAACCTGAGCATAAGCTCCGGCGCTTCTTGCTATTTGCCCACCCTTTCCAGGACGAAGTTCTATATTATGAACAAACTCACCAACAGGGATATTTCTCAAAGGCAATGCATTTCCAACTTTTACCTCGGCATCTGGTCCCGACATAACCATATCTCCAACTTTAAGACCATCTGGAGCAATTATATATCTTTTCTCGCCATCAACATAGTGCAAAAGCGCTATTCTCGCACTTCTATTTGGGTCATACTCTATCGCAGCAACTTTCGCCGGAATTCCAATTTTATCTCTTTTGAAATCAATGATTCTATACATTCGCTTATGTCCGCCACCACGATGCCTTACTGTTATTCTACCCTGGTTATTCCTTCCAGCGTGCTTTTTTAACGGAACAACAAGTGATTTTTCCGGTTCTGTTTTGGTTATTTCAGAAAAATCAGAAACCGTGTAAAATCTTCTTCCAGGAGTTGTCGGCTTTACTGTTCTAACAGGCATATTATCCTCTCCTCAAAAATTTTTTAGATATTCTCAAAGATATCAATTTTGTAACCAGGTTCAAGCACGACGATTGCTTTCTTCCAATCACGCCTCTTACCTTCAAATCTGCCTCGCCTCGTCAACATAAATTTTCTCTTTCCTTTAACGATCATTGTTCTTACTTTTTTGACCTTAACATTAAATCTTGACTCAATTTCCTTCTTTATCTCAATTTTATTTGCGTTCATCGCAACCTCAAAAACATACTGATTATTCTCGCGCAATATCGTTGATTTTTCCGTGACTATTGGTCTAATTAAAACACTTGGCATTTCTTTTGGTTAAACTTTAATTTTCACTCGGTAAATGTGTTTTGCAAAACTTCAACAGCGCTTTTTTGAATCAAAATCATCTGATTGTTAAGGATATCGTAAGTTGATGCCTTGTATGCTTCAAGTATGTTAAGCCCTGGGATGTTTCTGCCCGATTTATAAACATTGAGATCGGTCTTGGCAGTTAAAAGCAAAACTTTCTTGTTCAAGAGGTTGAATGCCTTCAAAACCTCAACCATCTTTTTTGTCTTCGGTTGATCAAATGTAAAGTCCTCAACAACAATAATTTGCTCATCTTTAAGTTTATAAGATAAAGCCGATTTTCTTGCAAGTTGTTTTACTTTCTTAGGCAAGTCCAAACTATAATCTCTCGGCACAGGACCAAAAACGGTCCCACCACCAACCCAGAGAGGCGATCTTATTGAACCAGCTCTTGCCCTTCCTGTATGTTTCTGGGGCCAGGGCTTTCTCCCACCGCCTCTCACCTCACCACGCGTCTTTGTCTTGTGTGTTCCCTGGCGTTGATTCGCAAGATACGCCTTAACAGCAAGATAAATTGCATGATCATTTGGCTTGATCTCAAATATATCGGGTCTTAACTCAACATACTCACCCGA